>CAYTHG010000243.1:0-6333 GCA_964437525.1 uncultured Myxococcales bacterium
CTTCGGATAATTCCGGGGGTGGGTCAGACCAAGATTCTACAGCCCTTCCTTTGCGCTTGCCGCCTGCCTGTAAATGTGGTAAAAGCGCTGGAACATTGGAGGTTTTATGCTGATTTTGATTACAAACGACGATGGTATTAATGCCCCGGGATTGCAGGCCTTGGCCGATGTTTTCGGTGAGTTGGGCGAAGTGGTCGTGGTCGCTCCTGCATTGGAGCAATCGGGGAAGGGTCATGCTATCACCATGCACGATCCCCTGCGTCCGCGTCTTTTAAAAGAAGGCTGGTGGTCGGTGGACGGCACGCCTTCGGACTGCGTATATGTCGGTATTCACTCTGTATTGAAGCGCAAACCCGACCTTTTGGTATCTGGTATCAATCGCGGTCCCAACCTGGGCGATGACCTGACATACTCCGGCACGGTCGGCGCTGCCATCGAAGGCACCATACAGGGTGTTTTGTCTCTGGCGGTATCGCTGGTTTCATATAAGCCCGAAGGCTATACTCTGGCCGCCCGCGCTGCCCTGCATGTGGCCCGCAAGATGCAAGATTATGATTTTCCGCCGCGCATGTTCTTGAACCTGAACGTCCCCGTGCAGCTAAAAGACGGAAAGATGCAGCTTAAAATCACGCGTCAGGGTAAACGCAACTACAACCAGTCCGTCATCGAACGCACCGACCCGCGCGGTCATACCTATGTCTGGATAGGCGGAGACGCAATGGGTATGGAAGTCACCAACGGCGGCGACATCGATGCTGTCAACGAAGGCTATGTCTCGCTGACTCCCGTTCAAATAGATCTTACCTGTGACGAGCTGATAGACCCCTTGAAAGCCTGGGAAAACGAAATTGACTGAACAAAACAAAAACAATAAAAAGCAGGGCTCCGTTTTGATGGCTCCCTACAGAATCATAATGTCCTGGGTGCGCAGCATGTACGACTGGGTCATGCACTGGGCTGATACTCCCTATGGCGCTCCGGCGCTGTTCGGGCTGTCCTTTGCGGAATCGTCGTTCTTCCCCATCCCGCCCGATCCGCTCTTGATGGCACTGGCGCTTTCCAAACGCAAGAGCGCCATGATGTACGCCCTCAACTGCACCATCGCCTCTGTTTTGGGCGGCATATTGGGTTACTACATAGGTTACGGCCTGTTCGAAACCATAGGCCGACCCATCATAGATTTCTACGATGCCTGGCCCATCTTCGAGCAGTTGAAAAGCACCTTCAACGAAAACAGTTTCCTGGCAATCATCACCGCCGCCCTGACGCCTATCCCTTACAAGGTGTTCACCATTTCGGCGGGTGTGGCCGGTTCGGACATGCTGACCTTTTTGGCGGCTTCCGTTTTGGGGCGCGGTTTGCGCTTTGGAACCGAAGGCGTTTTGATCTATCTGTTCGGCGATCCCATCAAAGCCTGGATAGACAAATACTTCGAGGTGCTGGCGATAACTTTTTCGCTTCTCCTGGTACTGGGATTTGTCGGCATAAAATACCTCTTCTAATTTCGCGGCTAATCTGGTAAAATAGCCAAGAAAATCAGTGTGTTGTGTGTATTCCGCTTTTGTCGGCGAAGTATTTTTGTATATATCTACTTGATTATACTTAGTATTTTGCGACAGCGGAAGGTGTTCTGGTATGGCTGCACGTCGTCTGCGCGGCGGCGGGATTTTAGGAGAATGCGAATCTTTACCGGAACGGAGATGGAACAAAAGAAGGCAAAACGCAAAAAGTTTTGCAGGATAGCGGCGCTTGTCCTGCTGGCGGTTTTGCTTTCGTGTCTGTCCGCCTGCGGCGTCTATCACCGCGTCAACAAGGGCGAAACCCTGCTGGCAATCGCCGATACCTATGGCGTTTCTCCCAAAGACCTACAGGAAGCCAACTACCTACGCGATCCGGATAAGCTCTTTATCGGTCAGTATCTATATGTCCCCGGCGCGAAAAGATACCTTAAAGTCAAGCCGCGCATAAAAGAAAAATCCAAAAAGCGCTATAACAAAACCCGCAAGAGAAAAGGCAAGTCCAAGGATAAGGTTGCCAGCACCAGAAACGTAGTCAAGTCCAAAGTGCGCCTGCTGTGGCCTGTGGATGGCGTGGTGGTCTCGGGTTTCGGCACCCGCAAGGGCAAAATGCATCAGGGCATAGACATCGCCGCCCCCGAAGGCACGATCATCAGGGCCGCTCGGGCGGGCGAGGTGATATATTCCGACAACAAACAACGTGGCTACGGTAATCTGGTAATCATCGAGCATTCCCAGGACTTGATAACCGTCTACGCCCACAACAAAGTCAACCTCATCAAAGAAGGCGAGCGCGTCAAAAAGGGCCAGATCATAGGCCGCGTCGGGAAATCAGGCCGCGCCTCTGGCTTCCACTGCCACTTCGAAGTCCGCAAAGACCGCCAGCCGGTTAACCCGCTTGGGTATCTGGATTGAGGGTTTAGCAGGTGGTTTTGTTATACCCATCATTGCAAAAAAAATGTAGGTCGGGCAAATTTCTTGCCCGACATCTTCTCTTGGTTGGTTAAGGTCTCCCGACCTGAACCTTTGTTTTGGTTGGGTCTCTGACCCGACAACGGTGCATAAACGTGTGGAGCCGGTCGGAGACCCGCTCCAACTCTGGGGTAGGATGGGCATTTGTTATGCCCATCATTGCAAAATCACACCCGGAACAAAGAAGATGGGCAAGACAATTGCCCATCCTACTTAGCTGCACAAAAAAAGCCCGCCGATCCCGGCGGGCTTTTTATATAAGGCAAGTTTTCGCCCCGTATTCCTACTTCAAAATTATCCGCGCATCGGCGATGGTGGAGGTTTCACAGTTGCATAGAACCGGGTTTAAATCTATGGATTCGATTTCGTCGGACAGTTCGTAGACCATCTGCGAGAATCTGGCGATCATGTCTGTTAAGTGGTCGAAGTTGACGCACTCGGCTCCGCGATAGCCTTCCAGCAGTTTGTGGCCGCGCAGGGAATTCAGGGCTTCAAGCGCTTCTTCGCATGAAATTGGAGCCATGCGTATGGCTACGTCCTTGTAGATTTCCACCGAGGTTCCGCCTATGCCTATCAGCACCGTCGCGCCGAACTGCGGATCGTGTTTGGAACCTATAATGACTTCCGAGCCTTTGGCCATAGCGTCCAGCAGCACACCGTCGAAGGCGGGCAGCTTGGAGAGTTTTTCAAAAACTTCCAGCAGCTCTTCATCGTCTTTGACGCCCACAACGACGCCGCCGACATCGGATTTGTGGACGACTTCGGGGGAAACGATTTTGGCTACCAGCGGATAGCCTATCTCTTTTGCGCCGCTTATGGCTTCGTCTTTTGTTTTAGCCCAGAAAAAGCGACTGGTCGTCAGGCCGTATATGTTCAGCAGTTCCTTTGCCAGCGGTTCTAAAACCCAACCGGCGCTTTTGGACTGTGCGATTATTTCGGATACTCTCTTGTCCATTATTTTGCCCTCATCAAAGCTTCGGCCATGTATACGACGCCTTCCACCGAGTGGGAGACGGGCAGGCCGTTTGTTTCGAAACCCTCAATGTACATCTGGTACTTGGGCATATTGGGAATGTAGGTCAAAACCGGCTTGTCGATTTCGCGTGTTACCAGCGAGATGTGCGCGCCGATATCGGGGGTTGCGCCGGGAACGTAGGGCAGGCACAGCAATATGACCTGATCGACGTAATCGCGCTCCAGAAAATATTGTGTAGCCACAGCGATATCGTTGTCGCTGACCGAGCCCGTCAAGTCTATGGGATTGTTGTAGGAAACGATGTTGCGGACATTTTCAGAAAGCTTTCCGGCCAACTCTTTTTTGTCTGCTTCGGGTATTTCCACCAGATCCAGGCCGCGAGCCGAGCAGATGTCGGATGAAATCGCGCCGTGTCCGCCGGATACGGAGACTATGACGGTGTTTTTGCCGCCCTTGCCCGGATAACGTCCGAGCGCCTTGCAGAAGGAGACGAATTCAGCCGGGCTGTTGGCTTCGATGGCTCCGCATTGCTTCATCACTTCTGAGAACACCAGGTAGTCGCCCGCTAAAGCTGCGGTGTGCGAACTGACCGCCCGCGTGCCGCCGGGAGTTTTTCCGGCCTTGAAAATCACCACCGGCTTGTCGGTTTTTTTGACGGCTTCGGCGAAGTCGCGTCCGCGTCCGGCCTTGAAGCCTTCTATATACAGGCCGATTACCTCGGTTTTTTCGTCGTTGTGGAAGTACTCCAGCAGGTCTACTTCGTCGATGACGTCTTTGTTACCTATGCTGACCGCGCTTGAGATGCCGACGCTTTCCTGGATGAGGTTCAAGATTATCTCGACCAGAATGCCGCCGCTTTGCGAGACGATGGAAACGCAGCCGGGCTTGGGCACCATAATGCGCTCAAGGGGAAGGAATATCGTGTTGACATTGGGCGGCGAGTAGACACCCAGGCAGTTGGGGCCGATTACCGGGAAATTGTACTCCTGGCACAGGTCGCGCACCTGCTGGCGCAGGTCGTCGCGTCCGGCCTCGGCGAATCCGCCCGAGACTATGATAGCGCCCTTGACGCCGGCATCTATGCAGCTTTTGATTGTTTCGGGAATGAAATCGGCGCGGATGGCCAGCACTGCCAGATCGGGAACTTCGGGCAGTTCATAAATGCTTTTGTAGACTTTCTGTCCGTAATGCTTGCCGCCTTTGGGGTTGATTGCATATGTACGCGAATCGGTCCGCAGGTGGTTTTTTGCGAAAATTACGTTGGCGGGGTGGAAAGGATTGGACTTCGACAATCCATAGACTGCTATGGATTGCGGTTCCAGGATCTTGTTCAATTTCACTTTGGGTACCTCGACTGAAGCTTGGTTTGCGCATCCGTTCGCTTGTTTTGAAGATAAAGCGATTACTCAACTGCCGCAGAAGTGTACAGGCGATTACTTCCGAGCGCGCAGAAAATATAAAATCCTGATTCTAATTTTCAACTACTGTTTCTTGGATCAAATTAACCGGGGCGGGATATTAGCAGAGACTTCTCTTGATGTCACGTTGAAGATGGATTAATTCAGGAATTTTACTGTTTTAAATTCATTTGTATGAGTTGATTCTTTAGTGTGAAATCGGGAAAAAAAGCAAGAAAGGAATGCGTCAACTGAATATATGTTTTCTTCTATATGAAATTATCGCTTGAAATTATCTTTTTTATTTGTGACAATGCCTAGATAGATGGTTCTTTTCGTATCCATTTGTTGTCTTAGCTGAGTTTGTTTTTTTGAATACATGATTAGCTTCAGTTCTTTTGTTTCTTATATTTATTTATTTTTCTTTCTTGGTAATAAAACGATGAAAAAAACTGAATTTCCATTGCGTATGTACGTTTTGGTTGGTGCCTTTTCGGGCATGATGCTGTTTCTTATTGCGACTCTGCTGCATGTGTATTTCCTGGAGTCCGATTTGATGAGGCCCGCGGCGTTGATAAGCCATATTGCTACAGGACTCCTTCTTGGATCTGTTACGGGCTCGATGATTTTCTTCAGCTTTAAGTTGCGCAGTCAGAATAAGTCTCTACTGGCTCGTCGCAAAGCTGAACTTGAAAGGCAGGTCGAAAGAAAGACAGCCGAATTGCTTTCTATCAATGAAAACCTGCAAAAAGAAATAGATGAGAGACGAAAAGCAGAGCAGATTGCCGAAAATCAGGCAAGTAAACTTGAAATCCTGCAGGACTCTCTTTTGTATTTTGTCAGTTTGCCTAACAACGATGATGTCTTCCAGGCTCTGGCTGATAAAATCCATCAGTTCTCCGGCTCTTCAGTTGTCATTGTAACCGAGTATAGTGAAATCAATCGCGCACTTGTCTGCCGGGCGTTTGTCGGATTGGATGTAGAATCGGAACAATTGAAGGAAATTTTGGGATTTTCTCTCCTAGGACAGCATTTTCCCTTTGAAGATCACTCCACATTGGAACTGTTTTTATCCGGTAGATTGCACAAGATTAAAGGCGATATCGAAGAAATTTCATTCGGCATGATCAGCCCAGAGGTATCCAGTCTGGCAATGCAAGAGTTTGGGTTTGGCGATATTTACGGGATGGGTTTTGTAAGAAACGACAAAATATTCGGAGGTGCGATTATCATCAATAGGGGGAAGGATGAACTGGATATCGAGTTACTGGAGGCATTCGGCAACGAAGCCTCGATAATCTTGCAGCGAAAAGAAGCTGAAGAGGCAGTTAAGGAAAGCGAAGAAAAATTTCGTATGTTGGCAACTCATTCACAGTTGGGGATTGCCATATTTCAGGCTAGCAATACAGTATATGCCAACGAAGCTTTAATTAGTATAATGGGTGTTTTGGGTGTTTTTGATAAAAAACCA
>CAYTHG010000244.1:0-6311 GCA_964437525.1 uncultured Myxococcales bacterium
AGTCGTTTCGTCACACGAGCCGCTGACGCAGGTGTTCACGCCGTTGCAGGCGTTGTCGTCGTCGTTGCAAAGCTCGCCATCGTCAACAAAGCCATCCGCCGGGCAATCATTATTAACGCCATCACAAACTTCGACCATATCGCACTCGCCCGCAGAAACGCGGCATTCATAACCCACGCCACGCAGCGACCAGTCATTCTTATTGGCAGCAGAATCGCAGACCGAGCAATCATGATCGGGGTTTTCCGTCCCATCGGCAATGCAGGCGGCGTTGATATCACAGAAACCCGTATCGCAAAGGCAGTGTCCCGTACCCGCTTCACAAACCCGATGATCGTCTGCATTGCATGGGTCGGGATCGCAGGGGTTATCCGTGCAGGCATCACCCAAAGCATTCCAGTGCCAGCCGTTGTCAGCATCGCAGACTTCGCAATTATCACCAACATATCCGGTCGCACATGCACAAACCGGAACGCCGGTGTCGTCTGTACAATCGCCATGACCGTTACAGGTATTATTGCCACAAGCAACGTCTACAATGCAGACATCGCCGTCAGGGTGATACCCACCCAGGCAGTCGCCGCACTCGGCTACGCCTTGGTTGTTCTCGCATACCCGATTTTCACCAGCACAGTTTGTATCTGAAGCGCAAGGATCGGAGGGTTTACAGCTTCCATCGCCGTAATCCTCGAAACTGTCATCGCAGGAACAAACCGCATTACCCTCGCCATCGTCGGCGCAGGCGGTCTTGTTTGTTTCTTCGCAGGGATTGGGAATACAGGGATCAACTGTTTCCTGCTCGGTGTCGCCATCGGACTCAACATCGCCATCCATGGGATCAGCATCCGCGTCTCCATCGACAACAGCCGTATCACCATCTGCAATGGGCTGATCTCCATCCGGATCAGTCGAACCGGAACCCCCATCCGAACTACAAGCGGATAAAACCAATAATACCATCATAGTACAAACAATCAACACACGACTTTTATTCATCACCATCACTCCCTATCTGAAAGGAAAATCCCATAATTATCCGATTACTTTTATCGTGACCAGAAGCTACCACGATTGACAGGTTTTTGGCAAGATATTGACTGAAAGAAATGCTAATTTACGTGTAAATATGTATATTTACGCAACTTCTCAGGATCCCAATGTTTTCTGCTCCTCCCATAATGCTGCAAGCTCCCGAAGTCCTTCCAGCGACATCCCATCCGGCTCCTGGCCGTTCAGGATGCTTTTGACGATCCGAGGTGACAGGCAGGTGAGCGTTAGGAAACGCCGCACGTTGGAGGGATGATAGCCGACGATCTCGGCGATTTCGGAAGCCGATTGAACCTTTCCCTTCATCAGCAGATCGAGCCAGCGGTGGCCGAGAGCCACTGCGACCGCCAAAGGTTTGTTGATAGACGGTCCATCCTGGTCGCTGTTCAGGCGGCAGCCGGGTGGCAGGATGATTTCTTTGCGACCGCCGCGCCTTTTGAACGTCATCGGAATGTGAATGATGATTTTCCCGTCTCGCTCTGTGACGGTCGGCTGAGCAAGCGTCGTGGGCTTTGCCTGGGTCCGGTTTTCAATTCGTGCTTTCATATCAACCACCCCTTTCCTAATGAAGATTGCAAGATGATTCGCCTCCGATCTCTGCAATGAGGCTGCCGATTCCGTCTGCGCGTAACTCCAGATCGATTCCCGTCTCGCTGATGGTGACGGATTCAACCAGCAGGCTCATGATGCGAGCCCGCTCGACGGGGAAGAGTTCATCCCATATACCGTCGAAGCGGGTGAGTTCTGTGTTCAGATCGGATGTTGTGACAGGGTGATCGCAGCCTGGATCGATCAGTTCCAACAACCCGGCGGACAACCAAGTCATAAGTGCCGCCGACTCCAAGGTTTCCAGAATATCGTCCACGATCTCCTGGCCGTTGTTCTCTCGATCAGATGGCGCGGTGATGGTCAAACGATAGTTGGTTTCGACAATGCTCATCTTGCCCGTTCTCGAAACAAACCCGCTTTCCGTGTCACGAACCACATACTCGGTCTTGCCACAGCCCATGGACTTGGTATCGTGGGTCAGTTCGGTCACGACGACCGCCGGATAGCGATGCCTGGCATTGGCCAGATCGTCTGCGTAGGCGTGCAGAGTTTCAATCTGCGATACCGCCCAGTGACCGATGGCACGTTTAAATGATCCACTCATCGCGCCCTCCGGTTGTAACGGGCGATGGCCCGGCTGATGGCTTTGCCAAAAACCTTTGATGCCTGTTTCTTTCCTTCCAGAAATGCCGGTTCAAGGAAGGGCTGCGCGGCTGACTTCTTCGTTCCGTATTCGACATAGGGTGCATAGTGCGTGTTGGTGCCAACGTATGCCTTGGCCCAGCTTTGAATCACTGGCGTAATCGAAGCACGTAGTTTTCCGGTATCAACGGGACAAAGCTCTTTGGCCTTGGCTTCGACAATCAGCACCAGATCACGCACAGCCTTGCCCAGTTCTTCGGCGATCACGTCCGGCATCTCTTTCATGGCCTTTTGCAGCTTCTCGATCTTGCGAAAGTCGATGTCGATCATGGCGAGTTGGTTCTTTCTAGCCATCGTTCACCTCGCACTTCTCCAACTCCAGATGCAGGTCGATGTGGGTGATCGCGCCAAAGCAGTTTTGCGGTTTGACCTCGGTGACCCGATAGCGGATAACATCTATTATCAGAATGTCCTGCTCTTGCACGCTCGAGTCGGGCAGTACGCTGGCCGCCGCATCGGCTCTTCGGCTTGGAAGAACCGATAGCGAGAAAATGACGGATGTAGGCCAAGGCAATGAGGGCGGAAGCCGACGACGGATCGATACATCCAGACTGCTTATCTTTCTTGTTCGTTGTCGGTTTTCCCTTTTTCACCATCCGTAATCCTCTACATTACCCATAAGTCGCATGTATCCTGAATATATCAAAACCAGGATCAATAGTCTATTCTTTACCTGTGATTTCGTAGGGATGTCTCGCAATTTCACGAATGGTTGCAAGGAAAATCATCCGGCCCAAGGATTTTTCCGAGCCTGTTGAGTTGGCGAAAAGCGGAAGGAAAAGCTGGTGGAAGCCGTTTTGCGAAAAAGTCAGAAAACACTGCAAAAACCAAATTCCGAGAGCCTGATTTTCAGCCCAAAACCCCTTTTTATCCGGTATTCGTTTTCATTCGTTTTGTCGGATAAAGTATTCGTTTTCACGGATAAACTCATGGACGACGCCACCGGATGACCTCAATGAATACAATGACTTACCTGTCCACTAGGGGTATTCGTTTCCTTTTTTTCAAAATCCGGTAAAAGTGTGACCAGTGGGCGATTTTTCGCGGGGCAGGTTGTGGTTTATGGTTGCGGTGTATAAGTGCGTAATCTGTAAGGGAATTCCGATTCCACTCGCGCCAGTGGCTGTGGAAACCTCGGGACTTCCATCCCACCATTTTCGCCCATTTCGGCCATTTTATCCCGTTTTTCAGTCTCTGTCTCTGAAAGCTGGGGACTAGTCCCCAGCTTTGCCTTTTCACGTCCCCAGCTTTTCATGAACGATTCCGGCATGTTGGAGAGACGCAAAATTTGCGAAATCCCGAGAGTTCGACTCCCGCACGGTCATGGCGGTGTTACGTCGAACATTCTCTGTGCTCTTTTGGAAGGGGAAACAATTTCTGCCCAGTGATGAACCACTTTCAAAAAGCGGCCCCCCGCGACGTTCGCACTTGGCTACCAGCCGCGAGGAGCCTTCGGTTTTTGGCCGCGCCGTGTAACCGACGCGGCCTGGAGCGGAGCCCGAAGTTTCCGCGCATTGCCTCTTTCGCCCGTTCGATTCGTGATTCTTACGGGCCGTCCCCGTAAGGACGGAGGTTCCAGCGCATAGCGAATGCCAAATGTCTATTGCCCAATGTCAAATGATTTCCATTTGGCGTTTGCAATTTGTCAGTCGGCATTTGAAGGACTCTTCCGGCGGCAACAGCGCGAGCCGATGTTGTTGTTCCAGTTCGCGGGCCCGTTGTTCAGGTTCAACGCGAAGACACCGGCCTTCGAGCCATTGTTCCAATTGCCACCCCGGAGCGCCGAGGCGGGAAAGACTGCCGCTTTATAGGCTCCATCCCGAAAGGAATTTCGATTGACGAATGACTAATGTCGAATTCAGGAAAATGCAGGGCTGTTTTCATTCGCCATTCGTCATTCGACACTTGTCATTCCAAGAGTTGTTTTGTCAAAGAACTATTCCCGTCGCCCCACTTCATGTGGCCGAGAAAGGAATCTATCGTCTGTCGGTATTTCTCGATGGGAATTTTCCCCTCCCAATACGCCTTTCGCAGCATCTTCTCCTTTCGGCGGATTCTGACCATCGTCGCCGTTTTCACCCTCCGTTTGTGCGTCCAGACGCGGTAGCCCAGGAAGGTGCAGCCCTTGCGGATCGGGAAGACCTGGCTCTTGTTGCGATGCAGGTGAAGTTTCAGGCTTTGATCCAGAAAGGCGGCGATGCGCGATTTGATTTCGTGCAACTGCGCTTTGTCCTCGCCAAGCACCGTAAAATCATCGACGTATCGGATATAGAACTTGCGGTGCAGGTCTTCCTTGATGAAATGATCCAGCGGGTTGAGATAGACATTGGCGAAAAGCTGGCTGCTCAGGTTGCCGATGGGCAGGCCCTTGCCTTCGCCGAAGTCGGGATGAACCGGCGCGGAGTCGATCACCCGGTCGGTCAGGGCCAGCAGTTTCACATCTTTTATCTTGCACCGGATCAGCGACTTCAAAATGGCGTGATCCACCGATTGAAAATACTTGCGGATGTCGCATTGCAGGACGTAGCCGTCACGCTCTCGCCGCATGAAGTTTTGCAATCGAAAGACCGCCGCGTGGGTTCCCTTGCTGTCGCGGCAGGCGTAGGAATCGGAGATAAAGGTTTTCTCGAAGATCGGCGTGAGGATGTTGCACATGGCGTGGTGGACAACGCGGTCCTCGAATGGAGCTGATACGATCAGGCGCGGCTTGGGGTCGTGGACCATGAAGGACCAGTACGGTCCGAAATCGTAATCTTCCGCAAGCAGCCTGTCGCGCAGAGCGAAGAGATTGGTCTCCAGGTTGTAGCGATAGCGAATCACTTCCGGCTGATTGCGTTTGCCGCGTGCGGAGAGGCGGAAGGCGTGATGCAGGTTCTCGAAGGAAAGCATCGGCTCGAAGAGATTGTTATGGCGTTTCATTACAAGTGCCTCTCATATCGTCATCCTCCGCGCAGGCGGGGGTCCAGGTTCGTCATTCCGTACTTGATACGGAATCCAGACTGATTCTCATGGGTCCTGGATTCCCGCCTGCGCGGGAATGACAGATTATACGATTTCCTACAACTCATTCGTCATTCGTCATTTGCCATTTGGCGTTTCTCCCTCCGCCCATTTCATCCAGCCGCCTAGCATGCGGCCAAGTTCGTCCACCAGTTCGGCCAGCGCGGCGTACTTTTTCATGCTGATGAATTTCAAATCACATGACAGGCGAATAAGCAGGCGCAGCTTTTCGATTTCCGCGTCCACCGCCGTAAGTTTCGCCTTTTTGTCGCGGGCGGCGTTGGCCGCGATCAGTCCGGTGAGAATTTCCAGTGCCGCATCCTCCACGCGCCGTCCCAGAAGATATTGCTGGCTTTTGGGAAAACCACGCACTGCCGGGTATAGCTCCAGCACAAGGTCATAGGCCGCCAGCACGATCTTCGGGCCTTTGATGGGTTCAAGCGTCATGCTTCTTCCTCTTTTTCTCCATCGAGCGAATCAAAGAAGCCAAAGCCGCCAGTGGCTCCCCCTGAATGGCTTCGGACAATTTTTCATCGTTCGCCAATGCGGCCATGGCCGCCGCCGCACATAGGGCGTCTCGGGCTTCGTGATAGCGGCGGATTTTATCTCGGTAGTGATAGGCGTGGTAGCCCTGGAACAAGGCTTCGAAGAAGAGGATGATTTTCTCGGCAAGTCGTACTCGCATGAAGTCTTGCGGCGAGTCTTCCCGCTCACCCTGAGTGCCGCTCGCAGAGCGGTGTATCGAAGGGTTCCTCGATACGCGCTTCGCGCTACTCGGAATGAGCGGTGCAGGCTTCGCGCTCATCAGGCTGATATCCGCAACAATTGGCGCAAGCAGCTCATTTGCCGCCTTCCAGACACTCAGGCTCTGGGCGTAATACGGCCCATGTTTATCATACTTTGGCGCAGAATTTGCGGGGGGGGGGGGGGGGGGGGGGGGTAAAAAATAAAAAACACACCCGTTTACGGCTTTTTCCTCGGAATTTGCAACAACCGCTTTATTATTTTTAGGG
>CAYTHG010000245.1:0-6307 GCA_964437525.1 uncultured Myxococcales bacterium
AAAGATCATCAGCAGGCAAGGCAATTCACGTCTGTAATGACCTCGATAGCAAGACAATACGCCAGTTGCTCAACAATGCGATCTGTGCCGTTTATACAAGCCAGCAGGAAGGTTTCGGAATGCCTGCTGTCGAAGCTATGGCCTGCGGATGTCCTCTGGTAGCAGCCGATTCCGCTGCCCTGCCGGAAGTTTTAGGTAAACATGCCGTTTACGTCAATGCGGGAGAAGTCGAAGAAATTGTATCGGGAATGGACAAGCTGGCAAGCGATGAAAGCTTACGTGAAAATCTCTCAAGCGGCGGTCTTGCATGGATAAAACGTTACAGCTACGAGCGCGCCGCCGAGCAAACGCTGGAAGTGTATCGTTCGGTAGTACGCACCATGACAGGAGAGCGCCCACTGTTCGAAAAAATCAAGCGCACCGCTAAAGATACGGTGAATGAAATTTCCGTACGGCGCTCCAGTTGTCCCCGTTGCGAATCACTCAGGCATCACACGGAATACCGTTTCAACAAAGAACCGTTCAAGCACTGCCAGATACATGCCTGCGACAATTGCGGCTTGGTCTACACTTGGCCTATTCCCAGCAAAGAGGAGCTTGAAGAATACTACAACAAGTATTATAAGATCACCGGCTCGACCATACAGGAGCTTGAAGAAAACAAGCAGTATGAACATATCTACGACACGCACTTGAACCGCCAGCGCGAATTGTCGTTCATCACCCCATTCGCGAAAAAAGGCGGCAAGATGCTCGACATCGGCTGCTCGTGGGGATTCATGATGGTTCAGGCCCGCGATATGGGATATGAAGTTTACGGAACCGAGCTTGCTACGGTCTATTCGGAGTTCGGTCGTAAAAATCTCGATCTGGAAATTCGTATAGGAGAGCTTGAGCACTGCAAGTGGGAAGACGAATCTTTCGATTTTCTGACACTCTCCCATTCCTTCGAGCATTTCCGCAAACCCTGGGACAGCGTGAAGGAACTTGCCCGCGTACTCAAGCCGGGCGGACACATGCTGATAATAGTTCCCAACTATGACAGCTTCCTCAGAAAAAAACTGGGTGAAGAGTGGATCTGGATCAGCCCGCTGGATCATTATTATCATCTCAGCAAAGATTCTCTGGAAAACATGCTGGCTCCGCATTTCGATATTGAAGAGTGGCGCTCCGAAGAAGGACACTACGGCTACGACGCCATCTCGAAGTTCCTCTCCAAAGAAGAACAAAAGGACAGATTCGACAGAATCAAAGGCAGCGAATTGATAGTAGTGGCACGCAAGAAAGCTTAATCGGGGTAAAGACGTGATAGAAGCAAAAAACATAATCCTGCGCAACATGCGCCAAGACGACCTTGACACCTACATGAAAGTTCGCGGCAACTACCATGACAGCGGCGAGTTCATGCCCGGTCGCATGGAAACGCCTGTACAGCTAAAAAAACAGTTCGAGGAAGACGGCTTCTGGAGCGAGAACGATGGCCGCCTGATTATCCTCACCAAAGAAAACAAGCTCATCGGAGATATCGGATTCTTCAAAAGTATTCCATATGTAGAGGGCTTCGAGTTAGGCTACAGCATCTTCCCACCCGAAGAGCGCGGCAAAGGCTATATGTCAGAGGCTGCTGCGGTATTCAGCGCTTACATGTTCGAATCCAAACCGATTTTGAGATTGCAGATATGCACACTGAAAGGCAACGAGCCAAGCGCTAAAGTCGCTTTAAATAACGGCTATGTTCACGAAGGCACACTGAAAAACGCCACATGGCTGCGAGGAAAAACATACGATCTTGAAATCTTCGCACTCTACCGCGAAAACTGCCTCAGCATGAAAGATACGCTGGCCAAACTCTGATTTTAGCGTTCTTTAACGCTTCTCTATAAGCCTATAATCCAGTTGATGACGCGCGTTGAAGAGCTTCTTATAGGTCAAAAGCGCAATACCCATGCAACCGCCGGAGGTGGCGGCAGCGATCATGAACATGACGACGATCTGGTATCTCACGGCCTGAACCGGGTCCGCTCCCTGCAATATCTGGCCTGTCATCATGCCGGGCAGGGATACGATACCGACTACCATCATGGAGTTGATAACAGGAATCATACCGCGCCGGACGGCATCGGCCAATGGAGCCCTGGCTGCTTCCCATTTGGTCGCGCCCATTGCCAGTTCGGTTTCGACTTCATTGCGCCGCTCGGAAAGACTCTCCAGAAGATAATCCAGTGTCAGCGAAATGCCCGTCAATGAATTACCGAGTATCATGCCTAAAAGCGGAATCATGTATTGAGTCTTGTACCAGGGATCGACTCCGATTATCACGCCTGTAACGGAATAGCTGGTCAGCATTCCCGATAAAACCAGAATAATGAAAGAATTGAAATAAACGCCCGAATACTTGCGGCTTGATCTACGAACCGACGCTCGCGCCGCAGCCAGTACCATCAATGTCACAACCGCCAGAACCAAAGGCAGATTCTCGAAACGGAAAACATAACGCAACACGTAACCGATCAGGAATAACTGCACTACCGTTCTGATGGACGCCAGCAGAAGACGACGTTCCAAACCGAGTTTCAAGACCAGAGAAACCACCCCTGCCACCAGAACCAACAAGGCGGCAATGGCGATATCAAAGGCATCCAGGTGCATGGCTCCTTGAGAAAGCATGTTGTTCATTGCGTCCTCCCGTCGGGGCATACGCAGTCGCTTGCACAGGGAGATAAATTCAAAGTCTCCAGATTCAGTTTTTTATCGGCAAAGCGCTCGGCCTGCGTGGATTTGTGAGTGACCACCAGAGCCGCCAACTTGCGGGAAGATGCCTCGAAACGGATAAGCTCCTCAAGCTTACTCTCGGACTTTTCGTCCAACGCGCTTGAAGGCTCATCCATCAGAAGCACTTGCGGGTCGATTATCAAAGCACGTACAAGGCAGACTCGCTGCTGTTCTCCCACGGATAGCGAACGCGCATTTTTATCCAAAACGTCCTCGTTCATACCCAAGCGATACAAAAGCTCGATTGCGCGGCTTTCATCGAAAGCGTTTGAGGCAGATTTGTAATTGAAGACTCTGGAAAGATTCTCTCTAACGCTCATATCGAACAAGACCGGCTTCTGATCCAAAAGCACAACCCGTCGCCTATAGCACGGCCAGCCGGTTTCAAAGGGCGTTTTACCGCGCAACAAAACTTCTCCCGAGGCGAAATCGCTCAAACCGGCGATGGCTCTCAGAAGTGAAGTCTTGCCGTATCCCGAAGGAGCGCAGACTGCGATTATCTCCCCACTTCTCAAATCGAGATCCAGACCGGAAAACAAGGTCTTGTCTTCAACGGCGACCGATATATTTTTGAGCTCAAGCAATAAAGCATCATGCTCAGACATAAAAGCTCCAGTCTTCACTACAGCAGGTCGATTTGAAAACCGAACCGACTCGGACCAATAAACGACTACAGAATACACACAGATTGTCGCCCGTCCAGCAGGCAATAATTAAAAACTTTTTAGACAAAATTTCGACATAATGCTTTCTAACGCAATTCTAACACTTCCCTAGCATTATTAAGACATTGCTTGATTAAACAATACATGCTTAATAAACTGCTGTTTAGAAGGAGCAAAAAAACCATGCCGGCAGAAAGAATACTTATAGTCGAAGACGAAGAGGACATTCTTGAACTCGAACGCTACAATCTGGAACGCGAGGGTTATGACGTGGTAGCAGTCACCTCTGGTGAAGCCGCCTTGAAAGCCGTCATGCGGCAAGTCTTCGACTTGGTAGTACTTGACCTTATGCTTCCCGGACTGGACGGGCTGGATGTCTGCAAGATACTCAAAAACGACCCCGACACCAAAGACATACCTATTGTCATGCTGACAGCCAAAGGCGAAGAGGCCGACATTGTGACTGGCCTTGAGTTGGGCGCGGACGACTACATCACCAAACCGTTTTCTCCGCGCGTTTTGATCGCCCGCATCAAAGCAGTATTGCGCCGCAATGAAAGCAGCAAGATCAGCGACGATGAACCCTTGCAGATTCACGATATCGTCATTCATCCCGGACGAGTCGAAGTCACTATCGGCCAAAATCTGCTCAACTTGACCGCCACGGAATTCAAAGTTCTGCACTTTCTGGCTAAAAGACCCGGCTGGGTATTCACCCGAGAACAGCTCATCAAAGCGCTGCACGGCAACAACTACCCGGTCACCGACCGCTCCGTCGATGTCCAGATTGTAGGATTGCGAAAAAAACTGGGGCACGAAGGTCAATACATCGAGACCGTTCGCGGTATCGGGTATAAAATGCGCGAATAATCTCAGTTCATTTTAAAGAATGCATCGGAATCATTATGTCTAAAAAACGCCTGATATGGCAGTTGTACCCCTCTTATCTGTTGATAATTCTGGCTTCCATCTTTTTCATGGCGGTTTACGCTTTCGATTCTTTCGAGACTTTTTACACAGACCAGCACGAAAGAGATTTGGAAGTACGGGCCGAATTACTGCAAAGCCAGTATGCGTTTTTCCTAGAGGAACGGAATTACATGGAGCTTGACAGGCTTTGCAAGAAGCAAGGCAAGCAAACCTCCACCCGAATCACGGTCATCTTACCGAACGGCCAAGTCGTTGCCGACTCCGAAGAAAATCCCGAGAAGATGAACAACCACGCCGACCGCCCAGAAATTGTCGATGCTTTTAAATCAGGAGTCGGCAAATCTAGACGCTTCAGCGACACCCTGCAAAGCGACATGACATACGTCGCCATCCCCGCCAGATTAGAAGGCAAATTCATCGGCGTGGTCAGAACCAGCATTCCGCTGTCCTTTATAGACCGTGCTTTAGAAGACATATACACCAAAGTCGCTTTGGTCGGATTGGTTGTGATGTTGCTGGCAGCATTGGTGAGTCTGTTCGTATCGAGAAAGATAAATCGCCCGCTGTACGTAATGGAAGAAGGAGCCCGCCGCTTTGCAGAAGGTGATCTTCATTCCAGATTGCCCGTCTTCGATTCACTGGAGCTGGGCAGTCTCTCTCAGGCCATGAACGCCATGGCCAGCCAACTCGACGAACGCATCCAGACTGTAATGAGACAACGCAACGAGCTTGATGCCGTCTTATCCAGCATGATTGAGGGAGTTCTTGCAGTAGACGAGAACGACCGCATCATCATCATCAACGAATCAGCCGCCAGCCTTCTAGACATTAAACAGCAGCAGGCTACTGGACAAAAGTTTTCCGAAGCAGTCACGGATAAAGGCTTTAAAGATTTCGTCTATAAAAGCCGAAAGGCTCGCAAGATGATAGAAGGCGAAGTCGTGCTTCTATTCAACAGCAAAGAATTGACCCTGCAATTGCAAAGCACTGTCCTGCACGACTCGGAGGGAAACGAGATCGGCGTACTTGCGGTTTTCAACGATATCACCCGCCTGCGCAGGCTCGAAAACATCAGGCGTGATTTCGTATCCAACGTCTCACATGAACTGAGAACGCCCGTCACCTCCATCAAAGGATTTGTCGAAACGCTTTTGGACGGCGCGGCAAAAGACCCGAAGAACGCCCGACGTTTTTTGAAGATCATAGCCAAACAGACCGAGCGCTTAAACGCCATCATCGAAGATCTACTGACTTTATCCAGACTCGACAACAACGAAGACGAAGTTCATATCGCCTTGAGACAAACCCCTTTAAACGAAGTATTGAAAGCCGCCATACAAATCTGCGACTTGAAAGCCAGCGAGAAAAACATCTCGATTTCTTTAGACTGCCCGCAGAATCTGGCAGCTAATCTAAACTCCATTCTGTTCGAGCAGGTGATAATCAACCTGGTGGACAACGCCGTAAAGTACAGCCCGGATTCAAGCCGCGTTAAAGTAAGCGCCGCTAAAACAGACAACAAACTCGAAATCGTCGTCAAAGACGAAGGCAACGGCATCCCCGCCGAGCATCTCTCGCGCATCTTCGAACGCTTTTACAGGGTTGACAAAGCCCGCAGCCGCGTAATGGGCGGGACAGGACTGGGGCTGGCTATCGTCAAACATATCGTCAACGCGCATTCGGGAAGCATAAATGTGGAAAGTCAAGAGGGACAGGGCAGCACTTTTACAATCAGCCTGCCGCTTGCTTGAAAGATACTGAAAGAAAAAGGATCGCCAAAAGTTATGTCACATCCGAGCAGGCGGGTGTCCACTCTGCGGGGTACAAACAGTCAACTACACGTTAGCAGTTCTGTCACCCTGAACTTGTTTCAGGGTCTTAGACTCATTAGAAAGGATGCTGAAACGAGTTCAGCATGACAGCTACGTCTTATTTGCCGA
>CAYTHG010000246.1:0-6303 GCA_964437525.1 uncultured Myxococcales bacterium
CGAATCTTGGCTCTATTCGGGTTGCCCAGAACGAGCTTCTTTCGTCGCAGCAGGAGTTCGAGCAGATATTCCCCCAGCCCGGCTGGGTTGAGCATCATCCGGCGGCTATCTGGAACTCGGTTGCCTACTCCATAGAGGTAGCACTTGAAGAAGCCGGGCTTGAGGGCAGTGAGATTTCTGCAATAGGCATTACAAACCAGCGTGAAACAACTGTAGCCTGGGATAATGTGACAGGCAAGTCCTTGTGCAACGCCATCGTCTGGCAGTGTGGTCGTACATCAGAGATCTGTGCCGCCTTGAAAGACAAAGAGCCGCTTTTCAAAGAGCGCACCGGCCTGGTTATGGACCCGTATTTTTCCGGCACCAAGATGCAGTGGATGCTCGACAACGTCGCGGCTGTCAAAGAGGCAGCCGATGACAAACGCTTGAAATTCGGTACCATTGACTCTTTCGTTCTGTATCGTCTGACAGGCGGCGAAGTCCACGCCACAGATGTTTCCAATGCATCGCGTACCTTGCTGATGAATCTGCACACCGTTGAATGGGATGACGAGCTGTGCGAAATTCTGCGCGTTCCCAAAGACGCTTTACCGAAAATCGTTTCCTCTTCCGAAGTCTACGGCCACACCAAAGGTCTCGAAGTCCTGCCGGACGGTATTCCGGTTTCCGGTATTGCCGGTGACCAGCAGGCGGCTCTGTTCGGTCAGGCCAGCTTCTCCGACGGCGAAGCCAAGTGTACTTACGGAACCGGCTCCTTCCTCTTGATGAACACAGGCAGCAAGATCGTTCCATCAAAGGCCGGGTTGTTGACGACGGTAGCCTGGAAGATCGGCGATGAAGTCACTTACGCCCTCGAAGGCTCGTCGTTTATCGCCGGTGCCGCCGTGCAATGGTTGCGTGACGGAATCAGATTCATCGACAGCGCTTCCGAAGTGGAGGCTCTGGCTTTGTCGGTTAATGATTCCGGTGGTGTCTTGATGGTTCCCGCTCTGGTTGGTCTGGGTGCTCCGCACTGGCGTCCCGATGCTCGCGGGTTGATCTCCGGCATAGATCGTGGCACCACCCGCGCTCATATAGCCCGCGCCACTCTGGAGGGTATCGCCATGCAGCAGTACGAAATCATCAAGGCCATGGAAAGCGATTCCGGGCTTGATCTCGTAACGCTCAAAGTCGATGGCGGCGCCAGCGCCAACAACCTCCTGATGCAGATGCAGTCCGATTTTCTGAGACGCAAGATCGTTCGCCCCAAAATGATCGAGACTACCGCTCTGGGTGCGGCTTTCCTTGCCGGTCTTGCTGTCGGAGTATGGAAGAGTCTGGATGAGTTGCGCGATACCTGGCTTGAGGATCGCACCTTCGAGCCTGAGATGGCGGATGAAGACAGAGACAAGTTCGTAGCTCGTTGGCAGGATGCGGTAAGCAAGTGCTGATTGGCCTTTAATATGTCTTGAAACAAAAAAGGCAGCCCGGAAGGGCTGCCTTTTTTCGTAATAAACTTGGCTAACGGTTATTTGCAGACACCCTTGTAATCAACTGACTCGCCGTCATCTGCTGCAAAGCACGCATTGTCATATGTATCGCCACTGCAACTGCAGACCGGGTCCCAGATGTCGAGACAAATTCCCGGTCTATCAGTGCATCCCCCTGTTTCCTGAGCGCAGTCTACGAAGAGGCAATATTCATCAGGGTCGCAGCTTATATTGCTGTAACATGCCTGGATAATGCATTGCCCGTCGTAATTGACCGATACACCGGCTTGGGCTGCATAGCAGGCATTGTCATAGGTGTTGCCGTCGCAGCCGCAGACAGGGGCCCATATGTCCATGCATGTGATAGGTTTGTCAACACATTCGCCGGTTTCCTGTGCGCAATCGGAGAAGTAGCAGTACTCTTCTGCGTTGCAGTCACCGTTTCCGAAGCAACTTGACGACGTACACTCTCCTTCGTAATCGACGGATACGCCGGATTTGGAAGCAAGGCAGTCGTTGCCGTATGTGTTGCCGTCACAACCGCAGACGGGGGCCCAGACATCTGGGCAGATTGTCGGCTTTGCCGCGCATTCTCCCTCTGAATCGTTGCAGTCTTCAAGCAGGCAATAGTAGCCTTCTGAACAATTTCCGTTATTGCGGCAACTTGTCGGGCAGGCTCCTTCAAAATCTACAGATACACCGGATTTCGCCGCAAGGCAGGAATTGTCGTAGGTGTTGCCATCGCATCCGCAAACCGGGTCATAAAGTAGCGGGCACATTTCAGGCTTTGCTTCGCATTCGCCGCTTGCATCGTCGCATTCGGCAAAATTGCAGTATTTTCCAGTCGTGCAGTCTTCGTTATCTGAGCATGAAGGTTCGGTGCATTGGCCTTCGTAGTCTACAGATACGCCAGCCAAAGCCGCGTTGCAGTCGTTGCCGTATGTGCTGCCGTCGCATCCGCAGACAGGGGCCCAGATGTCGGGGCAGATTGTGGGCTTTCCTGTGCATTGGCCAGTTGCATCGTCGCATTCGGCAAAATTGCAGTAGTCGCTTGTTGCACAATCTTCGTTATCTGAGCATACGCCCTCTATATCTCCATCAGCGTCGTCGCCATCAACTTCGTCGCCATCAACGTCGTCGCCATCAACTTCGTCGCCATCAACGTCGTCGCCATCAACTTCGTCGCCATCAACGTCGTCGCCATCAACGTCGTCGCCATCAACTTCGTCGCCATCAACGTCATCGCCATCAACGTCATCGCCATCAACTTCATCGCCGTCAACGTCGTCGCCATCAACGTCATCGCCGTCTACTTCATCGCCGTCAACGTCATCGCCATCAACTTCATCGCCGTCAACGTCATCGCCGTCAACGCCATCGCCGTCAACGCCATCGCCGTCTACTTCATAGCCGTCAATGTCATCGCCATCTACGCCATCGCCATCAGCGTCATCGCCGTCTATGTCGGTTGTGTTGTCGCCATCGGAGGAACTTGATTCGTCGCAGGCAAAAGTTGAAACAAGACAAAGCAGCAATATCAGAAAGATTATGAAATGGCGCATGGCTTTCCTTCCGGTTTCCAAACAGAAACGTGAGTCCGATTATTTGTGTTTACAATCTTACCTGAATCCTAGCAGAACTGGAAAGGCTCTTCAAGAATTATCGGCAGTCAAGCAATTCACAGACATGGGTAATAGTTCCCTTGTGTCCAAAGATGCTTGTCTGCCAGAATTCTGTTGTCATCGTGTCGGTTTTAGATAGATAACTTGCTGAATACTCTGCTGAAAAACAGTGAATCAGTGTGAACGCTAATTGTCCCGCTTGCTCGGTTACTGTTGACACCGGGTGAGTTTGACAGATAAAATTCAGATGTAGTGTCAATATTCGTTGGTACTTGACAATCCTTTGAAGAAGGAGATTGCCATGCGTAGATCATTAACTGGTTTATTGATTGTCGTCTTGGCATTCGTGTGCCTGACATGCTTGAGTTGCGGCGGTGATGACACGGATGACGAAGGAAAAGAAGGCGAAGGTGAAGGTGAAGGAGAAGGAGAAGGAGAAGGAGAAGGAGAAGGTGAAGGTGAAGGTGAAGGTGAGGGCGAAGGTGAGGGTGAGGGCGAAGGCGAAGGAGGGGGAGAAGGTGAAGGTGAAATTGATGCAAATTGTATGGATTATGACCATGATGGGTATGGCATGAACTGTATCTTAGGGCTGGACTGCGATGATTCCAACGGAGATGTTTTTCAGTATCTAGCGGGATACACGGATTTCGATGAGGACGGTCATGGAGTGGGGGTCGGTCATCAGGTATGCTCGGGAGAAGAACTGTCTGAAAGATGGGTAGACACTATTGATGGCGAGATGGACTGCAACGATGATGACCCGGATGCCTGGTGCGTGATGGATTGTTATCCAGACGATGATTCGGACGGTCATGGTTGCTGTGAAGCCGATCCCGAGTCAACGTGTGTCGGAGATTTGCCGCCGGAGAATAAATCCTTCAACAATGGGGATTGCGACGACTCCGACGAAAACGTCTGGGAAAATTGCGACTGAGATCCTGTGCTTCTGTCGAATATGGTGAGAGCAAAAAAATTGTGTACTTGCAGCTTGATCCCGTTTCCTTGATAATGGGGCAGACGATTTAACTTTAGGGTACGGGAATAATGTGGAATTGCGCTCCTCATCTAGGACTGGCTCGTGCGGCTATAGTCTCTAATATCTGGTTGCTCCAAGATAGTTTGGGCAGAAATTACCTGATCGATAGCGGCTTTGCACTTGAAAGAAAAGCTTTGGACATCTCCTTATGGCGTTCGGGAATCCGTAATACGGGCGACCTTGAAGCGATTTTGCTGACGCACCGCCATAGTGACCACGCAGGGAACGCTGCCTGGTTGAGAGAAAAATTCGATTGCCCCGTCTTATGCCATAAAAACGACGCTCCTTATCTTGATGGTCGACTCAAGCATGTGCCTCTCAAGTACGGCGTCGGAAATCTGTTTGACGATGCCTGTTCTTATTATGAAAACAATCATCATGTGCAGATGAAAATTGACGAAGTTTTCGAGTCCCATGAATTGACGCACGGTTTCAGGGTAATTCCGGTATTCGGTCATACCGAAGGTTCGTCCATGCTTTACCACGAGGAAACTAAAACCCTTTTCAGTGGAGATGCCATATTAAGCGGTCCACCTCCGTTGCGGATAGTGGAGCGGTTTTCGTTGGCTATCGAGGCTTATTGCTGCGATGCTCAGGCTTGTTGGCAGGCCACGCTCGATTTTTTGGTCGATCATCCTCCCATCGTTTATCTTTGTACCGGGCATGGGCCTTTTGTCGGAATAGAAACATCGGAAAAGCTGGTTGAAGTGTATATGAAGTCACGCAAAGAGTCGTCTTTGTTGGCGATTTAGGGATAAGTACAGAATGAATAATATGTATTTAAGACTGATTCTTTCCATTGTCCTTGCAATATTTCTCGTACAGTCTTCCGTTTCATTTGCCAACACCGAGGTAAAGACTTCGCCGCTGATAGTACCCGATAATGATGTTTATCTTTTGACTCCAGAGCTTCACCGCCTTTTAAAGCGTTATCGCGCCGGAGAACAATTCGACCCCCTGCCGGAGTTGAAAGCCGAACTTGCAAGAATGCCACACCTGCCAAGCACCCATCTTCTGGTGGCCGGTCGCTATCTGGTTAACGTATTGATAGACAATGAAGAGAAGCGCTACGACGCAATCACGAGGCATCATTTCAACGCTTGTCTTGAGCGTGCCGAGCGTGCAAAGAAATTGAAAAAGCTTCGTCATGCCGGACTTTATTATGAAGGTTTGTGTGCAGGCGGTCTTGCCGTCATGGATGGAATGAGAGCCAATTATATAGATGCGCGAGTGGAAATCGGGCGGTCTCTGGACGCTTTCTTTCAACTCAACAAGGAACGTCCCGGTCACCATGGGGCGCTGCTGGTGGTGGGTTCTTACAATTACTTTACAGGCAGGCTGGGGAGTCTGGGCAAGTTGCTTTTGAGTATCCTGATGCTGCCCGAAGGCAATCGAGAACTAGGTTTGCAGCAGTTATATAAGGCATCGGAAAACGGCACGCCCTTTGATGTCATGGGCAAAATGATGCTGGCTCCGGCCTTGGCAAATTTCGAGGACAAGCCCGATGAAGCAATTGCACTGGTGGAGGAAGCGGCACATAAACTCGTTCCCGAAAATCCCGGGGTCCACTTGTCGTTGGCCTTTTACTACCTGATGGAAGGGAGGCTTAAAGAGGCTTCAAAATCTTTGGCAACTTCCGACAAATATCAGATCAAGGACGCTCTTAAATCCGGAGTGTTCGAGATTCGCTCCAATAAAATTTATACCATGCTTGTGAAAGCTGTCCTGCTGTGCATAAAAAAACAGGACGACAACTCGCTGGCGCTACTGTATCAATTCACTCATCCGCGAAAGAAAATCCCGTCAGGTGTGGCTCCCGGTGCAATGATGGTCGTCGGGCACCTCTTCAAGCTTGCCGGATTGGACGAAAAAGCAAACGAGATGTATGGCCGCGTGAGAGATTTCGAGAAAGCTCCCCGCATGATGCGCGACGAAGCCACTAGATTTATGGAAGAGAAAAATATTTCCGACCGCATGAAACTGCCCTTGGAAATTAAGGACAAACTGCGTTCGTGGTTGCAGGACCGGCCTCTGCCGAAAACTTTATAGAAAACTCATTGCCTTTCAGATTTTACAAAGACGAAAAAACTTGCTCTTGGATGATGAGCGTAATCTAATTGCCGCCATAAATGAGAATTCGGAGGAACAGGATGTCGAGAAGTAAGAAGCTTTTGTG
>CAYTHG010000247.1:0-6283 GCA_964437525.1 uncultured Myxococcales bacterium
GATCGACAACTTCTCTGGAGTTGGTTCCGATGACATCAGCATTTATATTTGTATCCGTGCGATACAGGAGGTGATACTGCCCTTTGATTTCTACCATATGCGGCATCATGTAATTGGTGCCTTCTTCGCCCAACACCAACTCGCCTTCAACCGGCCCTTCTCCGCCTTCGTCTTCTTCATCATCGTTATTACTGTCACCACATCCGGCGATGTAGATAGCCATCACGAAAGTCAGCAGCAAGGACAACCAAAATTTCACCCGCATTCTTTCCTCCTTAATAAACGCTAGCAAGCGGCGTAACCGTACAAAGGGTCTACTCAAACATCTCTTTCATCTTCTGGAAAAAGCTATTCTGCTTGGGGTAAGTTTTTCCCATCGGGCAGGCATTGTCAAATTTCTCAAGAATTTCCTTTTGTTCTTTTGTCAAGTTTGCAGGAATTTCCACTGTGACGGAAACAAGCTGATCGCCTTTGCCCAAGCCACCCAGATGCTGGATACCCTTGCCACGTAAGCGGAATACGGTATTCGGCTGGGTTCCGGCAGGTATTTTCAGACTGACTTTTCCATAAAGCGTCGGGACTTCTATCTTTGCGCCCAAAGCTACTTGACAGAACTGCAAAGGCACCTCGACAAGAACATCGTCGGCTTCGCGGTGGAAAATATCGTGCTTCCTCACGTAGACGACAACATATAAATCACCGGCCATTCCGCCTTGAGAACCCGGCTCTCCCTCGCCTGTAAGCTTGAGTCTCTGGCCCGATTCTATTCCGGCGGGAATAGTGACTTTGAGTTTCCGCGCAACCTGTTCCTTGCCGCTGCCGTGGCAGGTCGGACATGGGTCGGTTATTACCCTGCCCTGTCCACGACATTGGGAACAAGTTCTGTTTATGGAGAAAAATCCCTGTTGAATTCGCTGTTGCCCCGTACCGTGACAAACAGAACAGGTAGTCGGTTCTGATCCCGGACGACTGCCCTTACCATTGCAGGTTGAACAGGTCTGGGGCAGGTTTACTTCTATGACTTTTTCGACGCCCTTGGCGGACTCTTCAAAATCTATTTCCATATCGTAGCGATAATCGTTTCCACGAACGCCCCGCGATCCCCAGCCCCTCTGCTGACCGCCGCCGCCACCGAACATGTCTCCGAAAACATCTCCGAAGATATCTCCAAAAGACCCACCTCGTGAGAACTTGTCAAAATCGAAGTCGAACCCTCCGAACCCGGCACTGGCACCCATATCGTGCCCGAACTGGTCGTAAAGGTTTCGTTTATCGGCATCGCTCAAGACTTCATAAGCCTCGGCAGCTTCTTTAAAATTTTCTTCAGCGTCAGGGTCATCTGGATTTCGGTCAGGGTGGTATTTAACCGCAAGCTTGCGGAACGATTTTTTCAGTTCCGATTCGCTTGCGGTCTTATCTACTCCCAAGACCTCGTAATAATCTCTTTTGTGCTTCGAGGTCACAGCTACTCCTTGTCAAGTTGTTAAAGTTACAAAAGAGAACTACTCTTTTTTATCGTTGACCTCTTCGAATTCAGCATCGACGGTATTGTCGGCAGCAGGCTGCTCAGGGTTAGCGTCACCGGGAGCTGCACCTTCCTGCGGACCTTCCTGTGCGGCCTTGGAAGCTTCGGCGTACATAATATCGGCGATCTTGTGAGATGCCTCTGAAAGCTTGGTAATAGCCGTGCGAATGGTGACTTCATCCTCGGTGTTCAAAGCTTCGCGCAACAGCCTGATGCCTTCTTCGATGTCGCGCTTGTCTTTGCCTTCAAGATTGTCGCTGTATTCTTTGAGCGCGCGCTCGGTGGAATATATCAAGGTGTCGGCCTCGTTGCGCAACTCTGCCAACTCGCGGTTCTTTTTGTCTTCTTCGCGGGTAACTTCGGCTTCTTGGACCATGCGGTCGATTTCGCCTTCATTCAAGCCCGAAGAAGGTGTAATGCGGATAGCCTGCTCTTTGCCTGTGCCAAGATCTTTGGCTGCAACATTCAAGATGCCGTTGGCGTCGAGATTAAAAGTAACTTCGACCTGCGGCACTCCGCGCGGCGCGGGGGGAATACCTACCAGCTCAAAACGACCGAGCGATTTATTGTTGGCAGCCATTTCGCGCTCGCCCTGCAATACATGTACAGAAACAGCAGGCTGGTTGTCGGTAGCGGTCGAGAACACCTGACTTTTGGTGGTCGGGATAGTCGTGTTGCGTTCGATCAACTTGGTGAATACGCCACCCAAGGTTTCGATACCAAGGGAAAGCGGAGTAACGTCGAGCAACAGAACGTCTTTGACATCGCCCTTCAAAACACCGCCCTGAATAGCAGCGCCCATTGCCACAACTTCATCGGGGTTGACGCCCTTGAAGGGCTGCTTGCCGAAGAAATCGGAGACGCGCTTCTGCACCAGAGGCATACGTGTCATACCACCGACCAGAATAACCTGGCTGATATCTTTGGTAGTAAGGTTGGCATCCTGCAATGCTCTGCGGCATGGCTCGATGGTGCTGTCTACAAGATCTTCCACCAGACTTTCAAGTTTTGCTCTGGAAAGTTTGAGCGTCAAATGCTTGGGACCGGAAGCATCGGCAGTAATAAACGGCAGATTGATTTCGGTTTCCATGGAAGACGACAGTTCATGCTTGGCAGACTCGGCAGCTTCTTTAAGACGCTGCAAAGCCATGCGGTCTGTGCGTAGATCTATGCCGTTCTCGCGTTTGAACTCATCGCCCATCCAGTCGATGATGCGGCGGTCGAAATCTTCGCCACCCAAATAGGTGTTTCCGTTGGTTGACTTAACCTCGAAAACGCCGTCTCCAAGTTCGAGAATGGAAACATCGAAGGTTCCACCGCCCAAGTCGTAAACGGCGATTTTCTCTTCGGCGTTCTTATCCAGTCCATATGCCAACGCTGCGGCGGTAGGCTCGTTGATGATACGCAGAACATTCAAACCGGCGATCTTACCGGCGTCTTTTGTAGCCTGACGCTGGCTGTCGTTGAAGTATGCCGGAACCGTAACGACGGCATCGGTTACTTCCTGACCGAGAAAATCTTCGGCGGTCTGCTTCATTTTGGTCAAAACCATTGCAGAAATTTCGGCTGGGCTGTAGCTTTTATCGTCGATCTGCACCCAGGCATCGCCGTTTGAGGACGGAACGATACGGTATGAAACAGTTTCTTTGCCCTTGGTTACCTCGGGAGAATTGTCGCTACGACCAATCAAGCGTTTAATTGCAAAAACGGTACGCTCGGGATTTGTGATCGCCTGACGTTTTGCAATTTGACCGACCAGCTTCTCGCCCTGAGCGGTGAAGGCGACGATTGAAGGGGTAGTACGAGTTCCTTCGTTGTTGGCGATAACTGTAGGCTCTCCGCCGTCCATAACTGCAACGCAAGAGTTTGTTGTTCCAAGGTCGATTCCTATAACACTCATGATTCACTCCTCTGACTAAACTGGTTCAATCAATTCTTGAAATGTCTTTACGGGACTCAGCCCAACTTTCAAGGTATTAAAAATTCAGGTTAAAAACCCTCTTACTTATCCTCTTCTTCATCGACCACATCGAAAACCTCTTCGATTTCGTCGATATCCTCAAGCTCTTGGCCTTCGTCCATGATTTCAGCCTCTTCCAGTATCTCGACCTCTTCTACAGCCTCATAAGATCCTTCGGCCTCTTCTTCCGTCTTGACCGGTGCGCTTACGGGAGTCTTTGAAACCACAACCAGGGCCGGGCGAAGGAGTCTGTCACGCAGGAAATACCCTTTCTGGCATTCTTCAATGACAGTCTCAGGCTCTGATCCGGCGTGTTCTCTCATCTCGACAGCCTGATGCTTTATGGGATCGAAACGCTTGCCGATACTGTCGACCGACCTGACGCCATTTTTGTAAAGAACATCCAGCATCTGACGATAAATCATCCTGACGCCTTCAAGCACTTTGTCGCCTTCTCCAGATGTGGACTGCATCAAGGCTCGCTCGAAATTGTCAACCACCGGAAGAAGCTGCAAGATCAAATCGCCGGTGGCATAGCGCGCCAACTCTTCTTTATCCTTGGCAGCCCGCCTCTTGAAGTTTTCAAAGTTCGCGGTAACCCTCAAAAGCCTGTCGTAATATTCCTGGGCCTTCTCGCTTTCGTCTTCCTGTTCGTCCGCCTCGACTAAACCCGTCGGTTTGCTAGTCGTCGGCTTAGCTTGCTCAACTTTTTTTTCGGAAGATCCACCGAGAGCCCCCAGAGCATCGTTTATGGCCGAAGCCAGATCCTCATCTACAGACTCGCCATCTTCGCCGGAATCGGAGCTTTCAGCACTCTTCCCTTTGTCAATGATCTTGTCTGCATCCTCTATCGCCTGACTCAAAACGTCATCAAGCGAATCGGTGTTTTCAAGCATTTCATCAAGACCTTCCAAGTCAACTACATCCTTGGCCCGTTTTTTCTCTGTCACTGCTCTCTCCTAAACTTCTTGAACAAAAAGCTCGTGTTATCCAGATCTGAACTTTTCTAAAACACTGTTCTAACTGTCGAATTAATCGACCCGACTGAAGCTAAAATAAGCATACCTTGTACGGTGTCAAGGAAAAGTGGTGAAATATTCAGAAAAATTTCACCGTAATCTCATCGGCAAACAACCTACCCAACTTGGTCAAGCGCAAATATTTCCTATCGGATTCAACAATTATCTCCACCAAACCGCGAGATTCAAGGCTTGCTACTTCATTTTTGAAGGTTTTTACAAGATCTTTTCCAAAGCGTTTTTCATATTCCAAAAGGTCCAAGCCCTCGGCCAACCTGAGGCGACAAAAGATAAACTCTCTTGAAAGCATCTCCTGATCGATGGCTTCACTATTTTCCAAATAATTACTATATGTTGAAATGGATTTGATATAGTTTTCCGGCACTGGCTGGCATTCGTTTCTAACGCCTCTTTCATAGCGGTTCAGATACCTGAAACCGTGCGCGCCGGGACCGAGTCCGAGGTATTCGTCGCCATGCCAATAAAGGCAATTGTTCCTTGAATGAAATCCCGGCAAAGCGTAGTTGGAGATTTCATATTGCAGCATACCGATATTTTCCAAAGATTCAGACGTGATTTCATACTGCTTGCTGACTTCATCTTCTCCTAAAGACAGCTTTTCACCTTTTTTGTGGCGCTTGCCAAAATCGGTACCTTCTTCTATGGAAAGCATGTATGCCGAGACGAACTTGGGAGCAAAGGAGATCAGTATTTCGAGATCTTTTTTCAAAGATCGTTCGGTAGACAATGAAGTACCCAAGATCAAATCCAATCCCCAGTTATCGAATCCGGCTTCAAGCGCGTTTTCTATTGCAAGATAAGCCTGCTTGGAATCGTGTATGCGACCTAAATACTTAAGGATTTCATCCTGAAAGGATTGCACGCCAAGCGAGAGCCTATTTACCCCTGCTTGCCGGAATGCCTTCAGTTTTTCGGGAGTTACGGTTCCGGGATTAGCCTCAAGACTGACCTCGACACCATCAAGACCGGCATCGTCAGAAATCCTGGCCAGCAATCTCTCCACTGCTTCAGGAGCCATCAACGAAGGCGTGCCGCCCCCGAAATACACCGATACGAGATGGCTGTCGACGAAATGTTCGCGCTCGATTTCATACTGGCGCAAGATTGCGTCAAACAGATCCTCGACCGGAGCATTTGCATTCTCATAGGAATTGAAGTTGCAGTAATTGCACTTTTTGAGGCAATACGGCCAATGAATGTAGATTCCGTAATCGTGCTGAGGCATAGCCTGTCCATCCATGATTCATGGCCTAATGTATATCCCATCGCTCATCAATCACGCAAGCCCCTTACTGCTGCATAGGGAAAAATTCGAGATAAAGCCTTGATTTCCCGATTTCACTATACTAAAAGGAAAGCATGGTTATGTCAGGTTCTTAGAAACCATCCCGGCCATGCGTCGGGGTGGTTTTTTATTTTTTGAGGAACTTGGCATGACTAAAGAAAACTATTTAGAAAACGGCAACTTAGAGAACAATACCGAAATCTGGCTTGCAAACATCAAGCCCAGAAAGCTGCTTTTAGCAGACGACTTCGATCCCTCCAAAAGCGCCCTTCTGGTGGTCGATGTTCAAAATTTCTTTTTCAATCCTCAAAGCCACGCTTTCATTCCATCGTCTCCGCATATCATCGAAAACATCAAAGAGACTGTCGCTTGCTTTCGACACATGAAGCGCCCGATAATTTTCTGCCGACACGCAGAGGATAAAAACGACCCTGAATTCCCGACAAATCGCATCTGGAACGGACGATTGCTGG
>CAYTHG010000248.1:0-6275 GCA_964437525.1 uncultured Myxococcales bacterium
ATATTGACGTCAAGCAATATCAGGTCTACATCTTCCATGTCGCGAACTTTTACCAGAGCATCGATGCCGTCTTCCGCCTCGGTAATGTCAGTGACGCCAGCTTGCTTGAGTGTTTTGCTTATAATGCGTCTCATGGTCTTTGAATCGTCGACAACTAAAACTTTCATTTCATATCTCCAGGCAATTTGAATAGCTGAAAAAGATTTTAATCAACCAAGCTTAGCATCATGGTCATTGATCCCACGTCGGGCAGGTCGAATTCGACTGTCACTACTGACGTGTTTTTGGGGACCGACATATAGTATTTCTCGCCGTACATTACCGAAGGCAGCGAAATCGTTAACGCAATATCTTCGACATATGCTTTGCCGTTGCCGGCAATGATGTTGATCAATTCTCCGGCTGCGTCGTAAATGTCTTCCTGCTCCAGATCTTCCGGTTCTTCACCCAAGAATTCAGCAACGACTTTCAAAGCGGTCGGCTTGTCGAAGGCCAGAGAAACCATGCCTACGGAATCGCCGGAAAGACCGATCAGGGCGCATATGTCCGACTGTTGAATCGGCGGTACGGATTCCAATACGCTTTTTGTTTCCGGGACCACATCAACCATGGACTCGAAACACTCCACGGTAGCTTTGATAAAGGCGTCAACGTGGTGTTTTTGTGTCATGAATACTTCTCCTCCCAATGGATACTTAAACGATTAATGATTTAATTCTATTCTTACAAACAGAATATATTGGCTTGTTACTCAGCTCTTGAAAACTCTTGGCTCTTTTCTGTTGATATGCGTATCCCGAAAAGAAAAGAACTGATAGCAATTTTATTCTAAACTGGCGATAAGTCAAGCATTTGAAGGGATTGTTTGTCTTTTTTGATGTGATTGCCCGATGGCGGATTTCTGAGTTCCCGGTTTTTGCCGGGAAGCTTCTCGGCTTACTTTATGCACTCCCTGTTTTGATATCAAGATAGTGCAATGATGATAAAAAGTAATGCCATTTTGTCTACTCTTTATGATGTTAGGCGTATCAATGTCCTCCACCTTTTATGGCTCTGACAAGGCTTTCGGCAGTGTCTTTTGCATCTCCCAAAAGCATCATGGTGTTGGGTTTGTAGAACAGCTCGTTGTCGATTCCGGCGTATCCTATACCTAGGGAGCGTTTACAGAAAACGACGGTGGTGGCTCTCTCAACTTCTAAGATAGGCATTCCCGCAATCGGGCTTGTGGGATCTTTGGCCGCCGGGTTGGTCACGTCGTTTGCGCCCATAACGAAAGCCACATCGCAGTTGGCGAACTCGCTGTTGATATCGTCCATCTCGTACACAAGATCGTAAGGGACATTGGCGTCGGCTAAAAGGACGTTCATGTGTCCGGGCATACGTCCGGCTACCGGGTGAATGGCGAACTTGACATCTATACCTTCGGTCTGCAACAGGTCGCTCATTTCCTTGACTGCGTTTTGAGCCTGAGCTACCGCCATGCCATAGCCCGGAACGATGATAACAGAGGAAGCCTGCTTCATCATAAAGGCAGCATCTTCCGTCGCCCCGATGTTTGCGCCGCGTTCATGGGCCTGTTGTACCGCCGATGGCGCGCCGGAATCGCCTGTGCCGAAACCTCCGAAGAGGACACTCAGGAACGAGCGGTTCATGGCCTTGCACATGATGTAGGAGAGAATCGCACCCGAAGAACCGATGACCGCTCCGGCGATAATTAGCAGGTTGTTCTGCAAGGTAAAGCCGATACCTGCCGCCGCCCAACCCGAGTAGCTGTTGAGCATGGAGACGATGACCGGCATGTCCGCGCCGCCTATGGGGATGATGAGTGTCACTCCCAGTACCATGGCCAATGCCGTGATGATCCAAAATATCGTCGGGTCTTGGGAGATAGTAAAATAAATCGTCAGGCCGATTATGGCAGAGATAAGGGAAGCGTTCAAGGCGTGTTGCCCCTTGAATCTCACTGGCGCGCCGCTGATTAATCCCTGCAGTTTTCCGAAGGCGATTATGGAGCCGGTAAAGGTTATGGCTCCGATCACATCTCCCAAGGACATTTCTATCAGGCTGTTTAGGTGTATATCGCCCGGTATGCCTATGCCGTAGCGTGCAGGTGCATAAAATGCCGACTTGGCGATCAGCACTGCCGCCAGTCCGACGAGACTGTGCAGCATCGCTACAAGCTGCGGCAGGTTAGTCATTTTTATGCGCAGGGCTATTGCCGTGCCTATCGCACCGCCGATTACAATTGCCCCCGCCATGTAAGGGTATGCGCCCGAGTCGATATCGGGGTTGAAAAGTGTCACAGCTACAGCCAGCGCCATGCCGATCATCCCGAACAGGTTTCCTCTTCTGGCTGTCTCGGGATTGCTCAAGCCCTTCAGGGCCAGTATGAACAAAACCGAAGCTGCGAGGTATACAAGGGCTGCTATGTTTGCGTAGTCCATCGCTTAGCTCCTCAGTTGCTTTTCTTTTTGAACTTGGAAAGCATCCGCTGGGTGATGATGAATCCACCGAAAACATTGACCGATGCCAGACCGACTGCGGCGACGCCCAGTATTGTAGAGGGTGTCAGCTCGCTTGCTCCGGCAGCGATTATGGCTCCGACGATCACTACGCCCGAGATGGCGTTGGTGACGGACATCAGCGGAGTATGCAGGGCGGGCGTGACGCTCCAGACCACGTGGTATCCGACAAAGACAGCCAGCACGAAAACCGTTAGAAGAAAAATAAATATCGACATGGGTTTGCCTCCCATCTTTCATCATCGGCGATATTTGCCGACGAAATTCATTTAAAATTCGGATGGACCGTTTCACCTTGATGAGTGATGAGCGATCCTGCGATTATTTCATCTTCGGGATTTACTTCCAGCTTGCCTTCTGTATCGAGCATGTTGTTTAAAAAGTTCAATATGTTTCTGGCGAACAGGTTCGAGGCTTCGGTTGAAAGCAGACTCGGAAGGTTGAGCGTGCCTATGATCCTTACACCGTAAGGACTTACGGTCTGTCCCGGTTCCGTCAAAACGCAGTTGCCGCCGCCTTCTGCCGCCAGGTCTACTATTACCGAGCCCTCGCGCATATTCTTGACTGTTTCTTCCATAATCAATTTGGGAGATGGCCGTCCGGGAATCGCTGCGGTGGTGATGACGATATCCATCTTTTCCATGAACTTTCCTAAAAGCTCGGATTGCTTTTTTCGCTCATCGTCTGTCAACTCGCGGGCGTAACCGCCTTCATCCTGCATGTCTCCGATGCCCAGATCCAACTCGACGAATTTTGCGCCCAGAGATTGAATTTCTTCTTTTACGGCGGAGCGTATGTCGAAAGCCGAAACGATAGCCCCCAGACGCTTAGCCGTTGCTATGGCCTGCAGTCCGGCGACTCCCGCGCCCAAGACAAGCACCTTGGCCGCGCGTACCGTGCCCGCTGCGGTCATAAACATCGGGAACAATCCGTTGTAGGCATTTGCCGCCATCAGCACTGCTTTGTAGCCAGCAAGGTTTGCCTGCGAACTGAGGATGTCCATGGACTGCGCCCGGCTGATGCGTGGCACGAGTTCGAGGGCGAAGGTCGTCACTTTTTTATGCGCGAGTTGTTGTATCAATTCTTTGTTGTTGTAAGCATCCAGCGAGCAAACCAGGATTTGACCTTCTTTGAAGAGTTCGATTTCATCTTGCGAGGGAGCCTGGATTTTGGCGATGATATCGGCTTTGGCGAACAATTCTTGCCTGTCGCCCGCTATTTCAGCACCGGATTTTACAAAAGATTCATCCGAAAAGTGTGCCGTCTGCCCGGCACCTGTTTCTATCAAAACGGAGAATCCTTTGCCTTTGAGCCTCGATACGGTGTCCGGGCTGGTAGCTACGCGCCGTTCATCGCTGGCAGTCTCTTTGGGAATTCCGATTATCATGTGCGGATTCTCCTTTCGGTCTTTGATGCGATTGTTCGAGCGGATATGTACCTTGTTGCAGTTTTTTGTTTTAAAACGTCTGATTTCTTAACCGCTCGCAAGTCAAATGCCCTTATTTCGAAGCTAACACCCGGATTCGTAAAGTCAAGTATCTGAAATGCCTTGCAATGTATTGCTTGAACAGTTGACAAAAAAAACGACTGCTTATGACACATCCGCTGGTCCTGAGTGCCGCCCGTAAGGGAGGTGCATCGAGGGATGCTTCGATACGATTTCACTTTGCGAAATCACTCAGCATGAGCGGGGGAAAAAAATGATGAATGTGGAATTATGAATTATGAATGCGACAGCTTACTTGAAACGAAAGAAAAATCGAGAGTTTGTCAATATCGTATATTTACAGGAACTTTATGGTTTAAGCTGTCTTTGAAGTTTGTGAAATAAAGAGAAATCCTATATAGAATAAAGTATCTGTCGAGTGTAATTCAAAAGCGAGGAAAACATGGACGGAACTTATAGTCCCCGTAAAAAAACGGGTTTGTACAAAATTCAATCTGCTGTTGCCAGTACGTCGCTGATGGCTTTGGGCGTGACTTTCGAGCTTGTGTCCAAGTATAGCAGCGAAATGCAGTCGGAACTTAAAGACTGGGAAGAGGGCAGGGTTGTTTTGTTGGGCGTCTTGCCGAACGGACCCGCCATGTCTGTCAAAAAAGAGGATGGCCAAATCAAGTTCCTTGGAATGGGAATGCGTGACGCCGACTTCAAGGTTCTTTTCAAGAACATGGATTCCGGTCTGATGGTCTTGACGGGCCAGATGGGTTCGCACACTGCGTTTTCACAGTTCAGGGCCATCGTTTACGGCAACCTGACTGTCGGAATGCAGGTTTCGCGGACTTTGGCTATCGTGCAGAAATATCTGCTGCCGGCCTTCATGCTGAATAAGACCTTCAAAAGACCTCCCGTTTATTCGGCTAAAGATTTGTGGATCAAGGCAAAAGTCATGGCCCTGATCGGTCCGGGTCTGATTGCCGGAATAGGTCGCAAGGTTTGAATTTCAACAAAACTCCCGAAGCCGGGCTTTTAAAGGAGATCGGATAATGATTCCCGAATATTACGAATTTTATTGCTCAGTGAAAATAGTCAGTGGAAAAAAAGCCTTGTCGAACGTCCCATACGAAATGGGGCTCTTGGGCTCTAAAAAAGCTCTGATAATCACGGATCAGGGCGTTGTCGGAGCCGGATTGCTCCAGCATGTCGAGCAGGCTTTTTCCGGAGCTGAACAGGAGATCGGGCTTGTCTACGATCAGACGCCGGTTGACTCCAGCGTCAAAGTTGTCAACGAGTTGGCGAAGCTTTACAAAGAAAACAACTGCGATTGCATTATAGCGCTGGGCGGCGGCAGTTGCCTCGACACAGCCAAGGGTGTCAATATCGTCATCTCCGAAGGCGACGGCGACCTGATGAGCTTCCAGGGTATGGACAGGCTCACAGCAGACCCCCAGCCCTTTATTGCCATTCCCACCACTGCCGGCACGGGTTCCGAAGTGACAGCCGCTGCGGTCATCGCCGATACCGAAAAGGGTATAAAGATGCCCTTCATGTCTCACAAGACCTTCCCGCATGTGGCGGTGCTGGACCCCAGTATGACCATGACCATGCCGCCGCGAGTTACAGCGGCAACGGGCATGGATGCTTTGACTCATGCTGTGGAGGCATACTACGGAATTCAAAAAAATCCTGTCTCCGACTCGTTTGCAATCACCGCGATCCGTTTGATAAACAAGTATCTTGTCAAGTGCGTGCAGGACGGCGGAGACCCGCACGAACGTCTTGCTATGGCTAACGCCGCCCTGGTGGCGGGCATGGCTTTTTCAAATTCCATGGTAGGCGTGGTTCACGCTTTAGCACATGCCACAGGCGGTATCGCCCACGTCCCGCATGGTGTAGCCAATTCCATCTACCTGCCATTCGGTATGGAAAACAACCTCGAAAAGCGTCACGAGGTTATAGCGGAACTGGCTCCGGCTTTCGGTCTGCCTGAAAACGGAGACAGCATGGCGACTGCCAAGTCTGTTATCGATGCCGTTTACAAATTGCGTCTCGAACTGAACGAGTTGTGCGAATTGCCTTTGAGCCTCAAGGCCGCCGGAGTGAAGGAAGAAGCTCTGCCGCAAATCGCCAAGGCTGCCATCAACGACGGCTCGTTGACCTATAACCCCGAAGAAGTTACCGAGGCCGATGCCCTTGAGCTTTTGAAAAAAGCCTACGAATAAAAAGCGAATCGGTTTCTGTCAGCTATAGAAAAGGGCGCGCGGCTGAAAGCCGCGCGCCCCTCTTGCTTATTGGCCAACCGTCAATTTTAGTGT
>CAYTHG010000249.1:0-6262 GCA_964437525.1 uncultured Myxococcales bacterium
ACTTCGCAACTTGTAATTCCATGAGCGGAGAAAAAACATGCCGGATAAGAAAAAGAAGCAGCAAGAAAAACCACAGAACAAAAAATGTTTTGTTATTGCTCCCATAGGATCACCTGATTCTAAAGAGCGCAGGGCTACGGATGGGCTTCTTAACTCCGCGATCAAGCCTGCTTTGGGAGAACTTGGTTTTGAAGTTCTTGTAGCTCATGAAATAGAGTCGCCCGGTTCAATCACTAAACAGGTAATCGAACGCCTGCTGGAAGACGAACTTGTTGTCGCTGTTTTGACCGGACTGAATCCGAACGTTATGTATGAACTGGCGGTAAGACACGCAAAACGTCTGCCCGTGGTTTGCCTCACAGACGATATAAATAGTCTACCTTTCGACATTTCAATGGAACGAACACTGGACTACCAGAATGACATGAAGGGTGTTGAAGAATTAAAGCCAAAACTTAAAAAGCTGGTCGAGGCAGCAGTTAAAGAAAAACAACCCGACAATCCTGTTTATCTGGCTGCCACATCCCAAGTTATGCGCGAATCTAAAGAAGTTAAAGACATGGATCGCTACATACTTGATAGACTTGACTCAATAGAAACAACTGTATCAAGGGCCCTATCGCAATCTAACCGGATAAACAATCGACTACCTGATTATAAGCAGCAAGAGCTATTGAGATTACTTGTCTCCGGTGACAAAAGTTCTCTACTAGAATTTGAGAAAGATATCAGAAATCTTTCTGCTGTTCGACATCTAGAAAAACACTTCAACGTAGATAGAACATTAAACATGTTAATTACTTTACAAGAGAGGCTCCCAGAACCTTTACCGCACCTTATGGCGAATCGTGTTGGAGCTAAGATAGAAAGCTACAATATAGTTTCCCCCTCTACTCTTCCTTAAGCTCAAACCACTCCGTACCATCGAAGGTGCGCACCAGCGTGCCTTTTTCGTCGTTCTTGATGATTCTGTTGTCGCACAGCGGTACCTTACCGTGCGGCGTGTCGAGGGCGTAAGTCGGTATGGCCATGCCGGATGTGTAACCGCGCAGGCTGGACATGATTTCCATGCCGCGATCTACAGACAGCCTAAAGTGCCGCGTTCCGGACTGGCGGTGGGGATGAAAAATGTAATAAGGGCGCACTCTGATTTCAAGCAGTTTTTCAAGCAGGCTTTTCAAGGTGTCGCGCTCGTCGTTAATGCCTTTTAAGAGCACCGACTGATTGCCGACGGGAATGCCCGCCTTCAATAAAAGATCCACGGCGCGTGCGGATTCGGGCGTGATTTCTTTGGGGTGGTTGAACTGCGTGTTGATGTAGAGCGGGTGAAACTCGGCAAGCCTTTTTGCAAGCTGGGGCGTGATTCTGTATGGCAATGTCACCGGCGCTCTGGTGCCTATGCGCAAAAGCTTGACGTGCTTGATCTGGCGCAGGGCGGCCAGTTTTTCGCACAGGGAGTCGTCATCCATCATTAGCGGGTCGCCGCCTGTCACCAGCACGTCGTTTATCTCTTCGTGGGCGCGTATGTATTCGAGAGCGGGCGCAAAATCGTTTTTGTCGTAGCTTCTGAGCGTGCGGCGTTTTCTGAAGCAGTGCCGACAGTAGCTCATGCACAGGTCGCTGACGCACAAGGCTACGCGGTTGGGATAGAGATGTATCATGTCGCGCACCGGCGAATGATTTTCTTCCTGCAAGGGATCGAGCAGGCCGTCCTCATCGTCCAGTTCGCGCACATCGGGAATGGCCTGCAATCTTACAGGGCAATTCGGATCCTCAGCGCTCATCAAACTTGCGTAATAAGGCGTAATGGCCCAGCGAAAAGCCCGGCCCGCCTTTTCGATTCCTGCAAGTTCCTCCGGCGACAGATCAAGGAGGTTTTCAAGTCCCTTGATATCGTGGATGGAATTGGCGATCTGCCAGCGCCAGTTTTTCCACTCCATTTCACAAACGTCTTCAAAGATGCGATGTTTTTTTGTCGGCTGCGTATTCATTTTTCGTTGCTTCCATATAAATCCAGTCAGATCTCAAGCGGGGTTCAGGCAAGCTGTGTAACCCCGACAGGCTTTGAATGCAAGCGAAAAGTGACGAAACTTGAACGGGCCTGCCGCCTACTTGCCCCAGCTTTCAGGATCCAGCACCACGCTGCAATCTATGAACGGTTCTGTGGTGGGATCTTTAAACGGCGATTCGCAGTACTCGATAACGGCGGCGAGTTCGGTCGGGCGGATGACCTTGGTCTGACCGAATTCGGCTTCGCCTTCCATTTCACGGTCGGGAATATATTCGTATTCGCCGTCCGGGACGGATTCGTCCCACAGATCCCACAACTCAAACTTGCTGTAGTGCTCCAAGGTGCGCTTGAACTCGCTTGACACCATACGCGCTTCGGTAGCGGTCAAGGGCAGACCGTAAGAGGCAGACACCAGCAGGAAGACGGCAAGATCCGAATTCCATTCGGCGGTATTGCTGCGGCCTTCCTCATCCTGCATGGTTTTTACGGCACGATCAGCCAAGCCCTGCACAAGTTCTTCGGCGATGTCGTTGCGACCTTCGATCAAAGCACTTGCCACAGCCGAGATATGGAAATAATTGATAATGATCGTGGACCAGTAATGGGAAGCGATGGTCATTTCTTCGTAACCGCCGCCATAGCCGTCGCCGCATTCGTTATCCAACGTCTCTTTGTATGCAACCAAGGCGGAGCTCAACTTGGCGGCACATTCCGCATTGGGCCACAGCTTTTCATAATTTACATAGCTTGCATAATCGTCGGGATAGTCGTTATACAGCGGTATGTAGGCATTGCCCTCTGCATCTTTGGTACGAATCATATAGCCGTGATCCACAATGTCTTTTGTGAAGCGCTGAATATAACCCATGGTCTCTTCGACTTCGTTGACGAATTCCTCGTCGGTGGCGTCTTTACCGTCTTCGATGATGCGCATCATGAGAGGAACCAGTCTGTACAAGAACGGCACGTCGTCTTTTGAACGCTTGGTGCGGACCCAAATGTCACCCCAAGTGGGATTGTCGGGATTGTGCAGCGTATCGTGGCGGCGGGCCAGATCCTCAAAGCAGACCGGCTCATAATCCACTGCCGCACGGCGGTCACCTTCGAGTACATACTCGTGGTTGTGGTTGAAGATTCCACGGGCCATAACCGTATCCACCACAGGATCTTCATCACCCCAGATCATACCCGTGTACATGGCGCGTATGCCACGCAGATAATCTATGCAGATGCGTCGCAGACGTGCATCTCCCGTTTCTTTGTAGCCTGCCAGTGAATACATAAGCGGGCGCACAGTCCGCAACAGGATATTATCCGCGCCGCCGGTATGCTTGAAGGTTACAAGATCGCCTTCTTTGACGGCTACGGTGTTCTGCCACCAGTATTTATAATCGGGATAACCCCACTGGTTGTCGGCGGCCATTCCGTGGCTGGTCTGTGCTATCCAGTCAAAATAGGCGGTATCCTTCCAGAAGCCGGTTATGATTTTTGTGGTTTCTTTAATTTCATCTTCGCTCAAAGGCTCTCCGTCAGGCTCGCGTTCTATGTGAAAAGCCAGAGACGAAGGCAAGCCACCTTCCTGCTCAAGATCGGAATCCTCATCGCCATCTACAGACTCACCAGAGTCGCTATCACCATCGGTTTCAACAATTTCGAGGTCGCCATCTGAATCGTCGGCTTTATCGGTTTCGCCAGTTTCCATATCGCCGTCTGTTTTCCCTGAATCGGCATTATCGTTATCATCCGAACAGCCTGCAATCAATGCAAACAAAACAAGAGACAGACAAATAATTTTAGGCGCAAATTTTTGCATATTCACTCCGATCTACATCCAACAGCTTTGATTAAACCGAGAGGAAGTATAAATAATATCAAAGGAAATGCAAATTGAGCCTTGCCCTTTGTATTTTCCGATATAACTTTACATTGATGGAGCGCTAATGTTAAGCTTCCAAGCCGTTTTGCCAGACGGAAGCCATGCAAATATAAATACATGAAATCACGAATATTATGGGAGAAATGCGATGGCCAAGAAAAAGCCCGGAAAGAAAAAGCGTACTGTCCGCCGTCCCACACTGGGCACCTTCAAAGCCGATAGCAACGGACAGAAAATAGCGGATAACAGCGCGAAGGAAGCTATTGAGCCCGGAGAGGAAAACGAGGAAGTTCAGACCGAAGCGGGTGCCAATGACAAAGAACAGCTTCCATCCCAAAGTCCTCGGGCAACTTATGCGGCAAACGGTCAAAAATACACCAGCCCCAAGGTGCTCTTGAGGCCGATTGCCGTCATTGTCGTAGTAATCGCAGCTATGGTCGCCGTCAAATTCATCATGGACACCTTTTCCTGATTCTTCGGAAGTCTGATGGCCGGCGATACACTTTCATTGGAACTCGGACCGATACGACCGCCTTCGGAGTCGGAAAGCCTGCTGTTGCGCGTGACCCGCAATTGCCCGTGGAATCACTGCTCGTTCTGCAAAACCTACAAAAAACACAAATTCTCCAAGCGCTCGGTCGCAGAAGTCAAAGCCGACATCGACGCAGTTGCAGAAATCGTGCTGCGTCTGGAGGAGTTGTCCAGAAAACTCGGCTATGGCGGCGAGGTTTCCGGCATGGTTGCAGCACATGTGGAGACAAAGGGTCTTGATGGCGTCGATTCTCAATCGGCCATGCATGTTGCCCACTGGCTGTATTTTGGAAAAGGCAGCGTTTTTTTGCAGGATGCCAACAGCCTTGTCCTGCCCGCCGATAAACTTTGCGAAATCCTGAACCACCTGAAGATGCGCCTGCCGCAGATTTCACGTATCACCAGCTACGCACGTTCGCAGACTCTGGCAAAAAAGAGCGTGGAAGATCTCAAGAAACTGCGAACGGCAGGGCTCGACCGCATTCATGTAGGTCTTGAAAGCGGCAGCGAACACGTGCTTGAAATCCAATGCAAGGGAACCACGCCCGAAGAGCATATCAAAGGCGGCAAAAACGTGATCGAAGCCGGTATGGAGTTGTCGGAATACATAATGCCGGGCGCAGGCGGCAGGGAATTCTCCAAAGAAAACGCCCTCGAGACCGCACGGGTCTTGAACGAGATAGATCCGCATTTCATCAGGGTACGCACATTTACGCCCCTGCCGCGCTCGGAAATCTATCAGATGATAGAAGCAGGCGAGTTTGCCCCCAACAGCGATGATGAGAGCGTTGAGGAATTGCGGCTGATGATAGAAAAGCTCGATGTCAAGCGCAGCTATCTTGCAAGCGATCATATAATGAACCTCTTGCAGGAGCTTGAAGGTCAAATACCGCAGGACAAAGAGCGCATGTTGAAAACAATAGACGATTATCTGGCGCTCGATGCCGACACGCGCCTGCGTTTTCGACTGGCCCGCCGTCTGGGAATGGCTACCTCAGTGGAGAATCTGAACCATCCAATGCTGCAAGACAGGGTGGAAGAAATACTCTCAAGGCTCAAAAACATGCCGGGTGATATTGAAGAAAACATTCGTAAAATTGCATCCAGACACCTGTAAATCCTATTAATATGGAATTTACTTGACTTAATCCCCACAATTTGTAAAAGTCTCCCGTCGCAGGGGTTTAACGCCCGCGCACTTGAAAATTAACGATCCGAATGCCCAGGTAGCTCAGTCGGTAGAGCAGGGGATTGAAAATCCTCGTGTCGGCAGTTCAATTCTGTCCCTGGGCACCACGTATATGAAAGCCCTCGCCATTTGGTGAGGGCTTTTCTTATTGTTGACAAAGTGATATCTCTATAAAAAGAGTCCAAAAGACAGATGTCACACCCGCGCAGGCGGGTGCGCGTCGTGCCGCAGGTGTCGTTGTTCTCGTAAAGGTCGTCGGCCAGTTCCTCGTCGATCACGCCATCACAGTAGGTCAGGCCACCGGAACACATGCACTTGCCTTCTTCACAAGTGGTTCCATCCGGGCAGGCATTGTTGCAGCCGCCACAATGTTCGGAGTTGGTCTGGGTGTTGACACATTCGTCACCGCAGATTTCACCTTCGCACTCACCTTCGCCTTCACCTTCGCCCTCGGCTCCAAGATCTTCCTCATCATCGGAAACGGAACAGGCCGACAGAGCAAAAGTCATCAGCATAACAACGAACGCAATCAGACAAACTTTTTTATAACAGGTTCCCCTCGAAAATTGTTTCCATTCATTTTTTAAAATTATTAGCAAACAGGCTCATTTGGCAAGTTGAATCTTGGTCGAAGCGCAAAGAAGCGAAGGCTCGG
>CAYTHG010000250.1:0-6258 GCA_964437525.1 uncultured Myxococcales bacterium
CATCCTGCTTTGCCGTAAAAGCGAGACGGACGAATCGCGGGTGATCATGGATACCAAGTGGAAAATGCCCAAATCGGGGACAGTTTCGCCGGGCGACCTGCGGCAGATCTACACCTACAACCTGCAGTTCGGAGCCAGGCACGGCTATCTGGTCTACCCCTCGAACGAGCATGAAATCTATATCACCGGTGACGTTTACGTAAAGCCCCATTCCCCAGTGGAAAATTCCACCCACAGCTGCAGTCTATGTTTCCTGCCGCTCTTCAACGAAGCCGGAAGACTGGATCAGAGCTGGGCGGGTGAGTTGCTGGAGAAAAGGTAACAACACTTGACGAGGAAAAAGCCACCCAAACAGTCATGGAACAGGCCGAAACCTTGCTTAACAGTGGGCAAGTTAACAATTAAGGAGAGCATCATCTCATGAAAAATGTAGAAATGACGGTTGATGGCAACATTCTAACTATCAAGATGGATTTAACCAAGGATTTTGGGCCATCCTCATCGGGCAAGACGATCATCATTGCTTCGACAGAGGGCAACGTGAGCGTCCCCGACCACGAAGAGAAAAAGATCGGGGTGAATGTCTACAAGAAGAAATAGACAAGGTGGAGATGGCAAAGGAGGGTAGGGGCGTGGCAAGAGCGTAGGATTTCTTATTTTAGAACCATCAGGGTCCGCCCTAAACATGATCTCTGCGCTCCCCACTCTGTCATCCCTGAAATCTTTCGCAGAGATCGTTCAGTAACCGCTTCGACCTTTCCGCCTTTTTCCGAGAACAAAATCTCCTCCTGAATATCTGGGGCGAGCAGGGTCAGATCCATCAATTGAGTCACTCTGGCACGACTGATGCCGAATATCCGCGCTAACTCTGCCCGATCTTTAACTTCGCCGGATTCTATCAGGTTTTGCATATGATGGGCGAAGGCCAGCATTCGAGCGATTCGTGGTGGTTCATTATTCGTAGACAAATTGTGGGCATTTTCCTTCTTGCTAGGTTTGGGCTTGTCTTGAAAGGCAATACGGTTTTTCTGCCGTACTCGGAAGATCTTCCCCGTCAACACGAGTCCGGAATGCTCTGTCTGTCCATCGGCTTCATTTTCAAACTGATGAGCGTGTGTATCCATTTTCATGATTGATCCTCTCCTGCCTGGCCGGTTTTATCTTGATAGTCGGAGTCTGAATCATCATGCATCCCTTCTTTCTCTACCATTTCCGTCCAATCCCTTATCACCACAGTGGCAACATCCGTCTCTTCATTCACGGTCACTTTCTTCACAAGTGCCAGTACGAGACGGCGGTGATTGATCGGCGTCATGGTCTTCCACAAGGCCGGGAAATTGCGAAGCGTTCGGGCCACCCATGCAAAATCAGTTTGCGAGTTGTTCAGGGCATTCAGACGATGCTCTAAATCATTGAGTTGCTTTTCACTGTCGGCCAGCAGTTTGCCAGTTTGTTCAAGTTGCAGTTCGATGGCTTTCTTAGCTGATCCTGAAATACTTCCGCTACCGAGACTTTCTGCTAATCGCTTGGCTTCGAGAGATGACCTGGCGATCTGCGCGGTCAACACTCTCCGCCGTTCAATCAGACGAATCTTTTCTTTGGCAATGTCTGTCTCCAGTTTCTGCCAGGTCTGTGCAATGAAGCGTTTGTCACGGGCTATGTCCTTGATCCGATCAATCACAAATTCTTCCACTGCTTTGGCAGGCAACGGCTTGCTTGGGCAGGCCTCGCTTCCCTGCTTATCCCGTGTGGAGCATCGGTAATAGCGATATTCTTTTACTGGGCCTTTGTCCCGTATTTTTCTTGTCGATCCAGGAGTCATGGATGCGCCGCAGTGGGCGCAGCGGATCAAACCACGCAACAAGTACGAAGGATTGCGTCCGATTATGGGGCCGTTGGGTTTGTGTGATTCTCGAATCCGCTGGACCGCCCTGAGTTCATCCTCCGCGATGATTGCCTCCTGCTCGCCTGGAACGACCTCATTTCCCGCCCGAATGAGTCCGGCATAAATCGGATTCGTCAGAAGCGATCCCACCGACTGTATCGTCCAGGGCCGTCCAGACCTGATTAAGCCTTTTTTTGTTTTGACCGTTTTCAGAATCCCCCGTTCATTTAATATCTGCGCAACAGCCAGAGTGGATTGCGTCTCGATATAGAGAGAAAATACCTCACGCACAATGGCGGCCTCGATTGGTACCACATCGAGTTTTTTATCTACAGACTGATATCCCAAAGGTACAACCCCGCCTGTCCATTTCCCTCTCTTGCGGGAGGCCAGCATCTTATCCCGTGTTCGCTCTGCGATCATCTCTCTTTCAAAAACCGCGAAGGACATAAGCAGCGAAAGCGTGAGCCGTCCCATGGCATCGGCAGTCGAAAAGTTCTGGGTGACGGAGATGAAAGAAACAGAATGGCGTTCGAAGATTTCAACGATCCTGGCGAAGTCCAGAAGCGACCGGGAAAGCCGGTCCACTTTGTAGGTGACGATCACGTCGATCTTCCTGGCTTCCATATCCGCCATGAGACGCTGAAAGGCCGGGCGTTCGATGTTGGCTCCGGTGTAACCGCCGTCATCGTAGGACTCCGGCAGCAGGATCCAGCCTTGCGCCTGCTGATTTCTGATGTACACTTCGCAGGCTTCTCGCTGAGCGTCCAGGGAATTGAAATCCTGTTCCAGTCCCGCCGTCGTGCTTTTTCGCGTATAGATAGCGCAGCGTTTGACGGGCTGGTTATTGGTTGTGGCCACCCGCCCATTTCTGCCGTTTTGACCATTTCCACCCATGCCGGTCATCGGGTGGTCTTTCGGCTCTGCTCCGTAAGCCCGAAGAAGAGGAATCCGTTCCAGGACGTGCCTGTGATCTCCCTGGCGATCTTGGACAAGGAGCGGTAGGGTTTGTCTTTGTATTGGAATCCATCGGCCAGCACGGTCACTTTATGCGTCACACCTTTGTGCTCTTTAGTGATAATCGAGTCAGGCAGCGGCAGGCGCGGGTCCAGTGGATGTACCGGTGTGCCCTGGGAAAAAGATGGCTTTTGCGTGCTTTTTTTGTATCGTAGCGGCGCATCGACGGAGAGTTCTTCGATGCGTTGTTTCGCCTTATCCGACAGGCCGCCTTCGGCCAATTCCTGGATGCGCCATGCAATCTTCTTCCTCAGGTAATCCTTGTTCGACGAGCGGGATGGTTCACCAAACACTTCTTCGTACCTGGTTTTCAACTCCGCCGCAGTCATCGAAGTCAGCGCGGACAGCTGATCGGCGATTTCTCCGACTGCCGACCGCGCGTGTACTGCTGCGACATCCTGTTTGGTGGTTTTCTTTTTTTCTGTCATCGTTCATCCTCCTTTGTTTTCAGGCGTTTTCGTCTTCTTACCGTTGGATGAACGCTTGGTTTCTCAACCAAATCAAGGGCTTTCTGAGAATCCGACGCAGAAATACAATCATTCTGTCCACTTTCCTTCATGCGCGAATGTCCACTCTCGGCAACCATTAATTCGAGGAGTGAATTAGCGAGAATGGAGAAGACGGAAGATCGGGAATTCGCTTGTTGTGAATTTGAAGTTGAAAAGTTCATCATGTCTTGTACGTAGCCTCTATTTCCCAGCGACTGTTGTTTGAATCATGTAAGTCGGAGATATTCTTACTATCTTCTTACGAGTGGATAGTGTTAGCAACCATCGTGCCAACACGCGGACGACTCATACCACCCTTGACAGATTGACGATGTTTCCCCCGCGCCCACGTCGTCGCTCGATTCGGATCAACCCTTCTGACTCCATCTGTTCCAACTGATAGCTGATGGCGTGGCGGTTGCGGCCGATCTGTTTAACTAGGTCGCTAACGCTCAAAATTCCCATCTGACCCAGAACCCGGAGAATGGCGTCGCGAAGCACATTACTCTTATACGGAGTAGGAACTTGGGGCACTTGGCTATTCCGAATGTCTTCCGGCAGGTCTTCCAGCCGAATTTGTCTGCCGCCGTTGCGTGCGACGGTAAGCAACAGATGCTTGATCGTGGCCTTGAGTTGGCGGACATTGCCCGGCCAGGAGAAGGTGCGCAGCGCGGCAAGCAAATTATCCGGCAAGTCTAAGTGGACCTTATACTGCCGGGAGAACTGTTCGATGAAATGTTGGATCAGCACGGCGATGCTTTCGGGACGATCTCGAAGCGAGGGAATGATCACCGGCGGTTCTCCCACCAGTCGGTGGTATAGATCACGACGGAACTCACCACACTCTATCATCGCCAGGAGATCTTTATTGGTGGCGGAGACAATCCGGACATCAATGCGGCGTTCTTTGATTTCTCCTACACGGACAATTTCCTTTTCCTGTAGGGCGCGCAGCAACAAGGCCTGAGATTCCAGCGACAAATCTCCGACCTCGTCGAGAAACAGCACGCCACCATGAGCGGCTTCAAAGTATCCAGGTCGATCCGTCGTGGCCCCAGTGAAAGCTCCCTTACGATGTCCAAACCAGGCACTCTCCGCGAGAGAGTCTGGAATGGAAGCGCAGTTTACGGTGACCAGCGGCTTGTCTTTTCTAGGGCTGTTGTAATGGATAGCTCTGGCGCAACCCTCTTTGCCGACTCCGGTTTCACCCTGAATCATGATAGCAGTATCCCCTATTCGGGCGATGCCCCGGATCTCTTCAAACAGAGCCTCTATCCCGGCATCCCCGCCGATCAGTCCCTCTGTTTTGGAATACGCCAACTTTTGTGACACGCTATGTCCTTGATTACATTAAAACGATTCGTTGTGAACCGTTTTGAGCTATACTGTACGCTTTCCGTGTATTGGATTCTCCTGTGGCATGATGAGCGGCAGCATGGGTTACTGCCTGTATTCCTGCCGCAAACAGTGCGAATCTTGCGAGCAGGAAACCAGGATGTGAAAAATCCTGCTGGCAGGATTTAGAAAACTGCCGCAGGCGACAGGAATGATGAGTTACGGCAGGATGAGTTAAAACCTGTTGGCAGACTTATTAAGGAGGTAGACCATGAGACATCATCAAATTCGCCGTATCCGGGTCACCGGCGGCTTTCTGGATGGGCTGGACATTCCCTTTACCGATGGCCTCAACTGCGTCATCGGTGGTCGCGGTACGGGGAAAACCACCTTGCAGGAGATGATTCGGTATACCTTGGGTGGCAGTATCAACGGCGGCGACCCGGACGACCGATTGGGCAAACTCTTAAAGGGCAATCTGCACAACGGCGTTGTCGAAGTAGAGTTTGAAACGGAGGATGGCGGGCGCTTTACGATCAAGCGGGCGTATAAGGAATCCCCGATTGTGATCGACCAGGCGGGAGAAATCGTTGATCCGAAGATTCTGGATTCAGGATTGTCCATCAGCGCAGCGGTATTCAGCCAGAACGAGATCGAGACCATCGCCAGCGATTCACCCTCTCAGCGGGATCTGTTGGACCGATTCGAGCGTAAGCGTATCTGGGATGTTCGGCAGGAAATCCAGCGTAAGCGCACCAAACTGGAACAAAACGCCAAGAGCTTGCTATTGCTGGAACAGCAGTTGCGTGGCGAGGATGTCAATCTGCAGGAACTCCCGGCTCTGAAGGAAAAACTGGAGCGCCTGAATAAGGAACTGGAGGGAGTAGATATCGGACCTGAAGTGGAGGGCGCTTCTCAGGCCAAGCAGATGCGGGATCGTGAAATGGCGGCGATGAACGCCATTCCGCAAATTCTGGACGCCGCCCACCGTCGCACGGAGCCCTTGCGCACGGGAATGTTCACGGGTCTGAAGGAAGTGTTTGCAGAGGAGTTGTTATCAGGTCCAAATAGCGTGATGTTCGAGCAGTTACGGGACTCCTACCGAGAGAAAGTTAAACATTTCCAGGAACTGATCGACTCGGCTCTGGGTTGCCTGGATGAAATGAGTCGCTCCTCCGATACGATGTTTGATGAGTTGAAGAAACAGCATGCGCCGGAGGACGTGAAATACCACGACACCCTGGCCAAGCAGAAAGATAAGCAGGGACGGGTCAAGGATCGAGACGGGTTGGCCAAACAGATCCGGGAACTGGAAAATAAATTGCGCTCGCGGTCGCGTATCGAAGAGCAGATCAAGGAGATGCGTGACGCTCGGGACCAGATGTTGTGGGAGTTCTCTGATGCGTGCCAGAAACGATATGCCATCCGCCAGGAGGCAGCTGACATGCTGAACGAGCAACTGGCGGGCAAGATCCGCATTGGAGTGCGCCAGGCGGCGGATACGACCACTTATGCTGATTTTCTAAACGAGCA
>CAYTHG010000251.1:0-6200 GCA_964437525.1 uncultured Myxococcales bacterium
ATTTGCCAGGAGATCAGACCAAGCACATAAAATGTCATCACATCTACATATTTTAAACAGGTGACACAGCGCAAAAGTCCATAATTATTTACCGGGTCCACCTTGAAGTGTACAAACACCTTCCTGACCGCAGACCAGCGTCTGACCAACCAATGTCGGACAATCATCGTCAGTGGCACAAGACGGAATACAGAAATCGCCATCTGGCATAGTTGTACAGGTACAACCCAACGCGGCATCATCGGGACAGGCTCCTGCTTCCTGACAATCGCTATCATCCGTACAGGCAACCGGACCACCAACAGGCTCATCACCGTCAGCAGGTGGAGCATCACCGTCGGCTGCTGCACAGTCAACTGCACAGTTCTGGGCGGTTTCCGGGCCATCGCAAATGTCGTCGCCGCAACATGGCATACTTTGTTGCACTTCGTCGCAGCTTATCGGCTCCATGGGCTGGTCACCGTCTGCGGGGGGAACATCGCCATCTACAGGCGAAGCATCACCGTCCACGGGAGTATCCTCTTCGATAGTCGGATTGTAATCTATAACAACGCCACCGCCGCGCACACAGCGCACGTAATTGTAAAATCGCCCTCCACCTTCGCCTTCAGGACCGCCTTCTGCCTTGGTATCAAAACGAACCGCCCCGGCACCATGAGTATCTTCACCATCTGGGCCGACAGAATAACCAAAAGCTACGTACCAGGCGTAGTAGTATCCCGGATCGCTGGGATTGAAATAAGCGGAGGTACTAGACCAGAAATATGGGTAATCTGCATTGTCCCCTTCATTCGTGATCCCGGTTACCTGGAACATTGGATCAATTGCAGGGAAGAAACCTGAGTAATCCACTATGCTCTGCAACTCTTTGACATCCGGCAAGCGCCAATCATCCTTGTCAGCTAGTAACAAATCCTCGCAATAAGCAAGCGCATGTTGCCAATCCAATCCTTCGCTGCTGTCATTCCTTGTCCAGACGAATCCGGTGGCTTCGTCCGTGACCGTGCCATCGCCATTATCCACGAACTGATTGAGACCATATTCTTCGCCCCGCACGCAACGGACGTAGTTGCCCCCAATCGGGCCGCCAGCCGCAGACGGATAACCCTTGATGTGGCCGGTTCCGTGATTGATGCCGAAAGCGGTGTCCTGACCGCCATGCGTGGTGCCAACTTCATAGAAGTTGCTTGTCCAGTACTGTTCGTCCTTACTGACGCCGTTACCATCGGCGGCAAGATCGAAATACTCCCGATCAATATACGGCCAGCCAGTGCCGAAATCACTGATGGAAAACATCTCTTTGAGGCTGGGAGCGCGCCAGTCTTCATGATCAGCCAATGACAGAGATTCGCAATAAGCAAGGGCATCTTCCCAAGCGAACGATTCGGTAGTGGGAGTTTGCTGCCACATCAAACCGGTAACAAGGTCGCTAACCGTATCATCGCCTTTGTCCTGAAAACTCATCTTGCGTCCCAAATGCTGAGCATCCTGACCGGCAAAATCCTGGTCTTCTTGCGAACAATCAATAGCGTATTCCAGGTCGTAGCAATGAGTCTGACCGGTTTCCACGACCGGATACGATACGATTGGCATTGGTATGTCTGCATCGCTGTCTCCGTCCGGGTCGGAGGCTTCTGTATCACCGTCTTCCTGCGACTTGTCACCATCCACTACCAATTCATTATCTCCGTCCTCAGTAGTATTGTCGCCATCGGCATCTACCTGATCGCCATCAGACGCGTTGTTATCTTTTGTCGCATCATCGGAATTACATCCGGCGAATACAAGCATAAAAGCAATTAATATCAATGCTATTCTACGAGCATACATTGCACATTCCTTTCCTTTTGTTAACCTCATTTACCGGGTCCACCTTGAGGGATACAATTGCCTTCCATGCCACAAATAAGAGTCAGACCTTCTATTGCCGGACAATCGTTATCGCTATTGCATGAAGGAATGCAGAAATCACCCTCCGGTGTGGTTGCGCAGCTACAACCCAACGCTGCATCATCGGGACAAGCGCCTTCCACCAAGCAATCGTTATCGCTGGTGCAACTTACAGGGCCAATGGGATCATCATCGCCATCGACCGGAGAGGTATCACCATCTACCGATGCACAGTCCACAGCGCAGTTCTGAGCCGTTTCAGGACCATCGCAGATGTCATCGCCGCAACATGGCATACCCTGTTGCACTTCATCGCAACTAATGGGCTCATCTCCTAAGCCATCACCATCCACCGGAGGCTCATCGCCATCTACTGGAGTCTCATCGCCATCTACAGGGATATCGCCGTCTACATTGGCATTGCCAGCAGGATTATTGTTGAATGAGCTGTGGTCGCGCACACAACGAGCGAAGTTGTAAATATGAATCGAGTCTCCCTGCGGACCGTTACCATTTGGATAGTCGGAAGGATCACCTACTTTAGGATCACTGCGCTGTGCGCCTGCTCCGTGGACATCCATCCAGGTATTGTTCATGTAGCCCATGCATCGTCCAAAGGCGACATAAGCCGCGTTTTGACCACCCATTTGGGTGGCATGAGTGGTTCCGCTCCAGTAGAACCCGTAGTCGGCTTGACCTGCTTCATTGGTGATGCCGGTTAGACCGAAAATCGGATCAATGGCGGGGGAGTTAGTAAATCCAGGACTGCGGCTGTAATCGACCAGACTTTGAAGCTGCTTGGAATTGGGCAACTTCCAATCGCTGTATCCGGCCAGTTCAAGCGAATCGCAATAGGCAAGTGCTTCTTCCCAGTTATACGTGTCACCGGAGTCGTTCTTCTGCCACATCAAGCCGGTCGCTGCATCAGTGATTGTTCCGTCACCGTTGTCAGTAAAGTCGTTTTCTCCATAACCTTCGCCGCCTCGCACGTAGACCGCGAAATAATCGCTTTGGGGACCAACCGCTGTCGGGTAGCATTTGATGCGTCCGTCGGCGAAGTTAACACCGAAGAAGCACTCCTGACCACCCATGACGGTATCGGTATAGACGTTGCTGGTAACCCATTGCGAATCGATAATACGTTCGCCGCTTGAGGTGTCCCCATAAGAAAATGCAAAAGTGTCGTCATCGATGAAAGGAGTAGCGCCATCACTGGCCATCGGATCGACATCACGACCGGAGAACAGAATCAAAGAGTACAATTCCTTGACGGTGGGTGCGCGCCAATCCGTGTAGCCCGCCAGATTGAAGGATTCGGCTGCCGCTATTGCGTCGTAATAACCCTGTTTAGCTCCCGGATCCTGTTGCCACATAAGGCCGGTTACCAAATCTGTCACGGTGCCATCGCCATTATCCTGATAGCGTGAAAAAGAACCATCGTATTGGGCATCCTGCCCGAAATAAGCTGCGCCCACTGCTGGACAAACCATGGGAGAAGCCGCATTGAAACAAGTAACTTGATCGGTATCGACAATTGCGTAGCCCGAAGGTGTCGGAATCGAGTCATCATCACCATCGGCAGGATTTTCATCGCCGTCGGCAGGATTTTCATCGCCGTCTGTCGAGCCATCATCCCCATCCGGCTTGTCTCCATCCGCCTGCACGTCATCACCATCGCTTAGAGCTTCATCATCCCCACCAGTCAAGGAATCATCATCCACATCGACGGCATCGGAATCACCATTCTGATCTTCGAAGACAGATATGGTGTCAGTGCAACCAATAAAAACAATTGACACTAACAACATTAAAGAAAATAAAAACAGCATTTTTTTGTACATGAATCGGCTCCTTATTAATCCAAGGTCAAATCGTCGAGTTTCAAGGATAGGCAGGCTATCCTTATTTTTAAGCTAGCAGGGAAATGTAAAGGAAGTTTGTGGAAAAAGGGCTAAATTGTAAAAGTTTGGTAAAGACGGTAGCTAAACAGACGACATTTATAATAAAGTCGTTTCCGCAGGACAACTCAATGAGTTTTGGGTTGCTCAGAACAATTTGAAGATTCGTCTCACTGAAAATACATTTGCATTTTTAAAAGCTCTAGCCCATTGTAGCAGCAAAGCCTTATGACACATGTCTTTCAAGCTTATAAGCTAATTAGTAAAATTGGAGATACCACATGTTTACTCACGCCCGCCGAATGTTTTTATGCCTTTCCATCATCTGCATACTGATATTCGCTATCGCTTGCAGTTCCGAGAATGAAACATCTAACTTTGAGGATGGCGATGCATCTTCCGATGGAGATATCGACACAGACGGTGATGAAACCGATGGCGACGAAACCGACCCTACAGTGATTGACCCCGATCTCGCGCTAAGTTTGCAGGCTATTATTGATGAGCACGTTGTATTCAGCGCGGACCCCGGTGTCGCCATGACTATTCGCACCGATGACGGGCGTTGGTGGTCAGGCGCATCAGGCATTGCTGAAATGCAGACAGATAAGGCCATGACCCCCGAGACTGCATTTCGGGTCGGAAGCAACACAAAGCCCTTTATTGCTGCTGTGACTTTACAATTGGTCGATGAGGAACTTATCGGCTTGGACGATCCCCTTACAGACTACCTGCCCGAGTATAAAAAATGGTCCGAGATCACCATTCGTCAACTTTTGAACATGCGCAGCGGAATCAAGGATTACCTTGGTGTTTTCCAGTTGATGCTTGAAAGACTCAACAATCCGGGCACTCCTATCGCTCCCGAAGAAATTCTGGCTTATCTGGAGGATGAAGAGTTGGAATTCGAACCTGGGACTGATGGATCGTATACAAACTCCAGCTACCTCTTGCTCGGCATGATTATCGAAAAAGTAACCGGCAATACAATTGACGTTGAAATCGATGGGCGTCTGGTAAAGCCGCTCGGTCTGGAGTTGACCTTCCTCGATTTGGCTGGTGACATCAATGAGCAAGTTGCACACGGCTACATGGATCTGAGTCTTGTCGGCGTGGTCTTCGGAGTTCCGCCAGAGGTAATCGGGCTGATTCCCGATGAGGCCAAATATGATGGAACCATTGTCGACTGTTCCTATCTGTTCCATCCATCAATCACATGGGCAGCAGGTGCGCTGATTTCCACATCGAAAGACATGACAACCTTTATGCATGAGTTGCTCAACGGCGACCTGCTCAGTCCTGAGACGCTGGCGGAAATGAAGAAAACAGAAGATATCTACCTGCTTGGCGAAAGGGTTGAGTACGGCTTGGGTCTGCAAAAACGCGAGAGCGATTACGGCTTCCTGCTTGGTCATGGCGGCCTCAATTTTGGCTATCAGGCTGGCACTTACTACATTTCCGAGATCGGCTTGACCTTCTCCCATATGCACAACTACCTGCCCGAACAGTCGGATGGCTTGCAGAATGAATTGCTGCAATTGATGGTAGACGGAGTGGACGAGCCTCTGACGCCCTGCCTGCCGCCGGAAGATTTCTTTGAGTCCTCCTCAGACGGAGTGTATGTCAATGCCCGCTTCAAGGGTTCTTTAAACGAACTTGACGCAGAGAAACCAATCGGCGGTATTTCGCATATCGTTCAGTCGGAACCCGAGGTGGACACGGTTCCTCTTTACGGATGGGGATCGCAATTTGCCTTCAAAAAAGTCGGCCTGCAAACTCGTGTGGATATCGATTCCGTCGGCCCTCCTATCTCATCGGATGCACAGATAAGCCTCACTACCATCAGCTTTGATCCTGTTCTCTTCGACCAGCTTGACGAAAACGGCAGCTACACTCTGGAGCTTGCCAATGCCGGTGCTGTCATCACAACGGTTGCAAATGCATACCTCAAGGAAGGCACTACCGATCCTGAGAGAATGTGCTACGTCGGAGTGACGGACTTTGCACGGGAGTCCAAAATCAACATCTGCAACGTCAGTGATTTTTCCGGCAAAGAGGGTGAGACCATAAAATTCTTCGGCAACCTCGCTTTAGAAACAGATCCTGCCAAAGTTGAATCTACGATGGCATCAATCGGTATTCCGGTCTGCCTGTGCATAGATGAAAACGGCAACTGGGGTACCTGCCCGGAATAACAAGTCGGATCAAAGCCAGTATGCAAATTCAGACTGGCTGAAAACTCCTTCTTTTCCTGACGCTAAATACAAGCAGATACAAAAATCAAATTGCCCCCTGATTGCAATCAGGGGGCAATTTACAGCAAGACAAATTTAGAGTTTCAATTTTTACATTGCCTTACAGAAGCTTCTATATTTCTACAAGAAGCTAGTACAATAAGCGCATGTATCTGAG
>CAYTHG010000252.1:0-6171 GCA_964437525.1 uncultured Myxococcales bacterium
AGCTTTCTTCGATGCTGCCCGGCTCTTTTGGGGTGAAGCTTTTTGACGCCTTCTCAGGTTCTTCTATGGCTTGGGCGTTTTGGGGCGCACAGAGGGGCAGGGCAAGTTGTTTGAATTCTTGTGTACTCATGGGCTGCCTGTTTGCTTTTCGCACCTAAAGCCGGTTTTTACATGAGCGACGGCTTGCAGACGATCTCGTGAATTTTTATGTCGAATACTGCGTTCATGTTGGCGGGCTTTAGAACCAGTGCAGTGTCCAGTCCCTTTGCCGATCCGCCCAAAGACATTATGGTTTTACCAGAGAGATATCCCGAATCGGCGGCCATGATAGCGCATTCCACTGCGACCTTGGTGCCTTGTCCGAACATCCTCAGGGTTTCTGCCATTATCAAGACGGGATACGGTCCGGGGAATTTCTTTGCTATGCCGCGCTCGACACCTGAAAGCGCATGACCGCAGCAGACAAGCTCGATACCTTTTTCGGCCAACTCGGCTCTTTCTTCTGCTGTAGTTGCCATCTCGAAGGGGCTTTTCGCTCCTGCATGATAAGTGACAGCTACGATCTTCATGTCTTTGCAGATTTCTCTGGCTAAAAGCGCGCTTTTTCCGCTGGTGCTGGCAAGAACCAACTCGTCGATATTCAATTCTTTTGCGCGTTTGCAGGCAAGGCGTATGGTCTGCTCGGTGTTTTCCGAACCGATATTTTCAAATGTAGTCAAGGCACTTCCTTTCTGTGTACTTTCGCAATCCCGAAAGTTTATACCACACTTGTATTCTTTGATGAAGCAGCAAAAATGTTGCCTTGTTCCTAAGCTCTTGACCTGAAGTAAAAGCTCGGACATAATCGCCTTTCAATTATTCGAAATTAGGGAGTAGTCATGATCGAAAAGCTTTTCAGCAGTCTTATGGCGGCAATGTTGGTTCTGTTTGTATCAGTGGGCTTTTTTGCCTGTTCAGATGACGACGGAGACAATCAACAGGTTGATGGTGATAGCGGAAACGTCGACGGCGACTTGCAGGAAGATGGGGATGCCGATACTTCTGTAGATGGCGATAGCGATCAGGTAGACGGCGATTCGGAATCCGAGCAGGATTCAGTGGAAGTTGTCGCTTCTTGCAGTGAAGACGGGCGCTATCTTGAAAAAGAAATAGACGGCGAAGTTGAGAAGACAGACTGCTGGGCCAAGCTTGCCGGTTACTGCGTTGATGGAGCCTGTGTTTCCAACTGGCGGGTAAACGCCGATGACGATTCATATTCTGCTTGTCTGGACGATCCACACGCAGCAGCGCACAGCCTGGCGGAAAAAGCCGCCCATATGGATAAGCTGATGGAAAACCTGCACGTTCATCCGCAGCACGGCTTGGTCACTCCCGTTTTATTGCGCAGCGATTACTATGAAGACTGGGCGGCTGATAACGGTAAGACCGTTGAGGACATGACCGAAGACGATTATCTGGCAGCCGAAGAAGCGGCAGGCTTCGATGATGCCGAAGCTATGTATACCGGAGAAAACGACGGCTTGTTCTCAAGCATTTACGTCGCTTCGCAGGCTTTCAGGTATGCGGTTACAAAAGACGAGCAGGCACTTGCGAATATTAAAAGAGCGCTGGGCGGCACCTACCGCGAAATGCAGGTTACTGGCGTTCCCGGTATTTATACCCGCAACTACGTTACGCCGGGCGTCTCGGGCATGAGTTGTCCTGAGAATCCTTGTCAGTACTGGCCGGACATCGACCGTGACGAATTCGACAAGGACGACAATCGCTGGGTGATGGTAAAAGACGGTTGCATACATCATTACGGCGGCGAGAACGGCAGCTATACCGACGATCAGACCTGCGAAGGCGAGTGGGTCAAGGAAGATGTCTGCGGTCTCGAAGAGTTCAACGGCTACTGTTGGGTGGATAATGTCTCGAAAGACGAATACTCAGGCCACATGATGGCTGCCGCTGTGGTTGGAAAACTGGTGGACGATGAGGAAGTTCAGACCATTGTTAAAGACATCTACTCGCAGGTGGCAGGACACCTGATCGACAACGATCTTGCATTTGTCGACCATGACGGTCTGGTTGCCGAACATGGTGAGATGTGGAGCTACACAAACGACGGCTATCCCGGCTTCCACGCAACTCTGGTTCTTTCGTGGATTCTCGCAGCCGCCGAAGCCACCGGCGATGCCGATTTCTGGTCTTTCTACAACGACTGCCTTCTGAAAAAGTCCGGCCCGCTTGATTGCAGCGACCGTATGTTGGAGGACAGTAAAAAACCTTATGTCGAGCAGATGGAAGAAGCTTTGATTCTTTATGTCGGCAAAGACGCCTGTACCTCGAACTGGAACAACTTCAGCATGACGTTTATCTCTGTGCTGCCTTTGATCTGGTATGAGGCCGACCCGGAAATGCGTGCCCGTTATCAGGGTGTGCTTGAGAATCACATGATCCGCGAGGACAACAACTTCCGCGACGTGATCCGCCAGAAAAACGCCATGTACAACTTCATCTATGCCTCCATGCGCGACAATTCGCAGGGCATGGATTATGACGCCATCAACGATGCCATCTGCCAGTTGAGGCAGTTCCCTATTTCAAAAGCCGATCCCGATCGTACAAACATTCAGGAAGACCGCCCGGAAAACCCGGAATGCTCCGGACGCAACGGCGGTTATCTGGCCGATACACCTCAGGAGATCTGGCAGCGTTGTCCGCAGACGAACGTCTGGTGGAACAATCCTTACCGCTGGGACAATTGTGCACGTAACCCGCTTAAAATTCACCCCGGCTCGGATTATCTGTTCACTTACTGGATGGGGCGCTACTTCGGATTTGTCGGCGAGGATTTTTAGCAGAAAGTTTAAGCTACAATTCGTTTACCTGTCTGTCGCTTGATTTGTTTGGATACATAAAAGTATCCGTACTCAATCTAATTATGTTGCGCGAGTGCGCTTTAATAAAATAAAATTCTGCGTCGATCCCGTAGGGTTGTCGGATTTGTGGATTCTATAGAAAAGAAGGTGATTTGTGATCGTAGTGGAGTTGCTTGGGCTTTTGGCCGGGGGCTTGGTGAGCTTTGGCTTTACCGAAAGAGTCTTTCACCAAAGGAATCTGAATAAGATTCCTACGCGCATACATGTAAGCGGTACGCGCGGCAAGTCCAGTGTTACACGCCTTCTGGCAACGGGCCTTTCTAAATGCGGAGTTCCTGCCGCAGCCAAAACCACGGGAACCATGGCACGAATGATATTGCCGGACCAGCGTGAGTTTCCTGTCTATCGCCCGACCGGTGCCAATATCATCGAGCAGAAAAGAATTATCTCCGCTGCAGCCCAGATGGGTGTCGAGAGTCTCGTTCTCGAATGCATGGCTCTGCAACCGCTCTTTCACTGGATTTCAGAGGACAAGCTGGTTAGAGCCACTCACGGCGTGATTACGAATGTCAGGGCGGATCATCTTGATGTAATGGGGCCGGAAGAAGAAGATGTCGCCAAAGCGATTGCCGGAATGATTCCTGTAAAAGGGGTTTTGTATACAGCGGAGCGAAAACATCTCGGGATTCTCGAAGATGCCGCTTTGGATCGTAAAACCCGTGTGGTTGCTATCAGTGAAGAAGAAGTCAACGCCATCACAGAGCAAGACATGAGCGGCTTCAAATATTCGGAACATGCAGAGAACGTTGCCCTTGTTTTGAGGATTATGGCTGATTTCGGCATCGAACGCGACCGGGCTTTGGCAGGTATCAAGCATACCAATCCCGACCCCGGCGCCCTTTGCGAATGCAAGCTTGAGTATTTCGGTAGAACCTTACATTTTGTAAACGGTTTTGCAGCAAATGATCCCGAATCCACAAAACGCATATGGGATTATGCCACCGCCAAGTATAAAGATGTAGATCGCGTTGTCGCGGTTTTCAATATGCGTGCCGACAGACCCTCGCGCAGTTTGCAGATGGCGCGTGAATCCGACTTCTGGAAATCCGCTGAGAAGGTGGTTTTAATCGGCACCGGATCATATCTATTTGCAAAATTGTCAACGAATGAAGGCGTCGATGCTCAGAAATTCCTGACGGTCGAATCCGATAGAATGTCGGATATCTTTGAGAGCATACTGGAATCCTGTGCGCGTCGAACTCTGGTAATCGGTATGGGTAACATAGGCGGACCGGGTCTCGGCCTGGTTCAGTATTTCAAAAACAGATCTATTCCCGAGGAATGGCAATGATTGAATTACTACCATTGTCGATCGGCATCGGCCTGACATGCGGCCTGCTGTTCACGGAAATTTTCGGTATTGCCACCGGCGGTCTTATCGTGCCTGGCTACATGGCACTTTATCTGACGCGCCCCTGGGATATGGCCTTTACGATGGGCGTTGCCTTTGCCACCTTTGGCACGGTGCAGGCCTTGTCGTCTTTCCTGATCGTCTACGGTCGCCGCAGGACGGCGCTTATGATCCTGATCGGATACATACTGGGAATGCTGGTTCGCAACTGGCCGGGACTTGAGAGTATGGATTACGATGTTATCGGTTTCATCATTCCGGGTCTGATAGCCTTGTGGTTTGACAGGCAGGGTGTCTTGCAGACATTGGCATCATTGCTGATTGTGTCGATTGTCGTCAGGTTGATCTTGATGCTTATCGTCGGAACGGAGATGCTGCCATGAAAAAGCTATACTGGAGACCGCAAAGAATATCCTCGCGTCTTTTGTGGCTGGTGGCTCTGGTTGCAATCGGCGGTTTGCTGGCAACCGAGACGTATAGCGTCAGAGAAAAGCAGCCTTTTTATGCCGAAAAGATAAAAGCAGCCAAGCTTGCCGCAGCCGCTTTTCAGGTTATAAAGCAGGAACGCCAGAAACTCGGGGTTCCCATAGATCCCGATACCGATCCCGCTCAAAGCGGCTTGATCGGCAAACTTTTGACTCCTGTGACAACCAATCCCGGCCATTTGCCGTCCAAGCAGACTTCGACCAATCCCAACTTTGCAGCAGTGATAACCCATCTTCTGAAACGGGCGAAAGTCGAAGAAGGGGATGCGGTCGCCGTGGGAATGTCCGGTTCTTTCCCGGCCATAAATATCTGTGTGCTTTCGGCCTTGAAGACACTGAATCTGAGGCCGATCATTATCAGCAGCGCCGGTTCCTCCCAGTGGGGAGCCAATCTCGCTCAGTTCATGTGGCCCGATATGGAAAGGGCGCTCTTTGAGCAGCATGTCTTCCCCTTCAGGTCGGTTGCCTTTTCCCGTGGCGGTATAGACGACCGCGCTTTGGGGCTGGACCGTGAAGGTCGGCGTCTTCTCGATGAAGTCATCTCCCGTTCGGGCGGGGCTGAGATGCAATTCCGCAACTATTCGGAAAGCGTGGAATTGAGAATGAGCCTCTACCGCGAGCAGGCCGGCGGCGACGATATCGTTGCTTATATCAACGTCGGCGGAGGCACCACTTCTGTGGGTACCAAGGTCGGCAAGCGCATGTTCAAACCCGGCTTGAATCGCACTGTGCCGCGAGGTGCGGTGGATATCGACTCGGTAATGACTCGCTTTGCCATAGACGATGTGCCCGTCATACACATGACCAAAATCAATAATCTGGCCGAGAGATACGGCCTGCCCTTGCAACCGCTTGTGACACCGGCTGCCGGAGAAGGGAAAATCTTCTTCCGCGAAGTGAAAAGCATGTGGCTGGCAGGTGCAGTACTTGCGCTGATTATCGTTCTTCTGCTGGCTTTTGTCAGACTCGACTGGGGCTACAGAATATTCAACTCCTCACGCCGCGAGCCTTCCTCCACAAAGCCGGAGCGCATGGTCTAAATTCTGATCACAATTAACAGTTTGATGAATTTGGGCTAACAAAATGGGTGCCATAGTCTCACGACCGCAGGTCGGGAGGCTGTGCCTGTTTAGGTTGGGCTAGTGCCATGACAAGCAATGAACATCGAAGAAATGGGTGGCATGGGCTAAGCATAGCTTGCCCATGTGACTTATTTGGAACACGGGCAAGCTACGTTTCACTCCGCTTGGCCCGTGGCACCCTATCTCAATAATTACAGATGATTGTCAGGCAAGAAATTTATCCGGCATACTGCCTCCACACAATTTTACTGATATGGTCTTTTGTCCCGCTTAGCCAGCATAGCCGCCGCAGACAAAGCCGCCAGTCCGGAGAAAGCGAGCGGAACCAG
>CAYTHG010000253.1:0-6127 GCA_964437525.1 uncultured Myxococcales bacterium
CATGTCGAAAAACTCAGTGGTGATGACCGTCATGGTCGGAATGCCGACCTTGATGCCGGGGAACTGCTCGGCGGGAAAACGCTCGCTCATGATCTGCTTTGCAAAGGCCAGCCCGTGGGCTTTGCCTCCAAGTTCTCCCGAACCTATAACGCTAAAATCCTCAGCAGAATCAAGGAAAGTGCGGTCGAAGGAGGCGAACTGGTCCGCTAACTTTGTTTTATTCTCATCAACCATGTCGTGTTTTTCCGTTAAGAACAATCCGACACCCGGCGCGCACACCACATCCGAATGAGCAGAATTTGGATTTCAGTACACCAAACATAAACCGTATTGCAGTTATTTATCCGACTGAAATAATTCTGAATTATCAGCAAAGAACTTGCAAGGTAAAACGGAACAATTCGACGCGGAACCTGACCCATCACCAGCATTATCGGGAGACTGTATTTTGCGGGTGGGTGGTATGGGCCAAGCAAAGCAAGTAGGATGGGCAATTGCTTTGCCCATCTTTTTTATTGTTCTCCTGTGATTCTGCAATGATGGGCATAACAAATGCCCATCCTACGCCTACTTCAAGAGGAAAGGCTCCCACGCAAAAGCCCCGCCTGTATTAAGACGGGGCTTTTGTTTTGCTTGGCAAACTTAAAAGCGGGCAAACCGTATTGCCCAGCTCGCTTTCTAGCCTTCTTCCACTGTTCCCGGGCAACCGTAAAAACTGCACTGCCAGATATCGTTGATGCACTCGCAGACGTTGCAGCCGTAGTCGTCCCATTCCTTTTCTCGGGTGCCGTAGGTGTCCGTGCCGCTTTCGCAGAAATCCGCCACTTTCACATCTTCACCGCAGACAGAATCATCGCCAGCGGCTTCGTCTTCGAAGCAGTTCATAACGCACTCGTTGCAGTAGCGCACGCCCTTATTACCGCAAATGAATTCGGCTTCGTCCTCAGGGCAGAGCGGACAATCGTCAAAGCAATCGAAGACTACGCCCTGCGTACAACGCTCATTGTCGGTCGTCTCCCACGAAGGCCCCTCGCTGCACCATGCAATCTCGAACGTGCCGCACCTTGTCAGATCGAGTCGCGCCAGTCCGACGTGGGCTTCGTCGCATTCCGAGCTTAGAGAAGTCGCGCACAGCCAGCGATCGACAGCGGGCGCTATACCATGACAATCCATATCGCACTGGTTGTGATACAGGTAGCCGTCTTCTCCGCAGGGGGAATCCAGGGGAAAGCCTTCCAGTTCTCCGCAGGATCCAAGACAGTCGTCAAGCTCATCCGAGTCCGAACAGGAACTCAGCATGAAAGATAATGCAATAATAACCGCAATCGACAAAAACATCGTCCGTTTCATCTGAACACCTCCTCCTTTATTTCTCCATTGCAAACAAGAAACATCGCATAATACCACCCTCAGACCTAGTGTTATATTGCACTGATACTACTTATCCCTGCCAAGAGAAAATGTCGGATAAGAATATTTATCCAGCCTGCGGGCCACACACCCAGCTCGCTTTCTAGCCTTCTTCCACTGTTCCCGGGCAACCGTAAAAGCTACACTGCCAGATATCGTTGATGCACTCGCAGACGTTGCAGCCGTAGTCGTCCCATTTTTTTTCACGGGAAGCGTAGGTGTCCGTGCCGCTTTCGCAGAAACCCGCCACTTTTACATCTTCGCCGCAGGCCGAATCATCGCCAGCGGCTTCGTCTTCGAAGCAGTTCATAACGCACTCGTTGCAATAGCGCACGCCCTTCTTGCCGCAAATGAATTCGGCTTCGTCCTCGAGGCAGAGCGGGCAATCATCAAAGCAATCAAAGATGACGCCCTGCATACAGTTCTCTTGGCCAGTCGTCTCCCATGAAACTTCTTCGCTGCACCATTCAATCTCGAATGTGCCGCACTTTGTCAGATAGTGCCGGGCCAGTCCGACGTGGGCTTCGTCGCATTCCGAGCTTAGAGAAGTCGCGCACAGCCAACGATCGACAGCGGGCGCTATACCATGGCAATCCATATCGCACTGGTTGTGATACAGCCAGCCGTCTTCTCCGCAGGGCGAGTCCAAGGGAAAGCCTTCCAGATCCCCGCAGGATCCAAGGCAGTCGTCAAGTTCGTCTGAGTCCGAACAGGAACTCAGCATGAAAGAAAATGTGATAACACCCACAATCAACAAAAACATTGTCCGCTTCATCTGAACACCTCCTCCTTTGTTCCTCTATTGTGTGCAAGAAACATCGCATAATACCACCATCGGACCTAGTATTACATTGTACTGATACTACTTGTCCCTGCCAAGAGAAATGTGGATAATAATATTTATCCGGCCTGTTTTTTAATAATATCCAGAAAAATTACGCTCATGCTAAGTGACTTCGCGTAGCGAAATTGTAGCGAAGCATCCCTCCCTCGGTACACCTCCCTATGGTCGGCACTCGGGATGAGCGGAGATACAGGCTTTAGGCACTCGGGATAGACAGGTGTGCTTTTTGTTTCTTTGAAAACAAGAAACGTGTACAAGGATTGGCAATTGCCTTGCCCATCTTTTTTTTATTATCCTGTGATTCTGCAATGATGGGCATAACAAATGCCCATCCTGATATGACTGCGCGGACTGTCGATTACTTATTTATTCTTCGGAGTTCACCAAACATTTAATTACACAGCAAAATATCCCTAACGCGAAAGAACCCCGTGCAGTGTCTCGCACATGCCGACGAATTCCTTGATGCTCAATTCCTCGGCGCGGCGTTTCTCCATCCAGGGCAACTCGCTTTTCAAGGCTTCCATTTGAGCTTTGTCGAGTTTTACGAAGGGCTGGGTTTTGATGGAATTTGCAATGGTTTTGCGGCGCTGGTTGAAAGAGGCTTTGACGAGATCTATGAAGAGTTGCTCGTCTTTGACCTGCAATTCGGGGTCATCCACGAATTCCAGTATGATGAAAGTCGAATCGACTTTCGGGATGGGTATAAAGCAGCCGCGCTTGACCTGTACGGCTTTGCGGATTTTTGCCACGCGCTGAAAGATGATGGACAGAATGGAGTAATCCTTGCCGCCGGGTTGGGCAGCTAAGCGCTTGGCGACTTCGGCCTGAATCAGAAACGACGCCTGCGAAATCATGTGGCGTTCGCGCAGGGTCTTGAACAACAGCGGGCTGGTCAATTGATAGGGCAGATTGCCGACCAGCTTAAAGGGCTTGCCTGCGCGCTGGAACAGCGGCTCCAGATCAAAGGTCTTGGCGTTGTCTTCCATAATCTCGACAGCACCCGGCCATTTAAGTTGACGCAGAACCTCGCACAGTTCGCGGTCGCGCTCCACGGCCACCACCGTCCGGCCTTCTTTTGCCATCTTCTCGGTCAAGGCCCCCAGCCCGGCGCCGTATTCCAAAACGAATTCATCGTCTTCTTTTAAGTCGATGGCGTCCATTATGCGATCAAGCGCATTGCCATCCGAGAGGAAGTTCTGGCCCCATGAGTGTTTGGGCAAGATGTCGTATTTTTTGAGAAGCTCGGCCATGCCTGCCATGATGTTTTCCCAGCCCGAATTGTTTATCAATTCGAGTTCTAAAATAGAGATTCGTTGGCTTTTGCGCCCAAATCCAGTCCGTCGCGTTCCCCGCGTGAAAGCTTTTCCCAACCGGCGTAGGCTATCATGGCGGCGTTATCGGTACAAAACTCCGGGCGCGCCATGAAGAGATCGACACCGGCGTCTTTTGAACGCTTGGCCGCCAGCTCGCGCAGACGGCTGTTGGCTGCCACGCCTCCGGATATCACCAGCCGCTTTAGACCTTCGCCCTCTGCGGCTCTGAGCGCTTTGGCTATAAGCACATCGGCCACGGCTTCCTGAAATGAAGCGCACAAGTCCGGCAGGTCGGATTCTTGCGGCGGGTTGGCTTTAACGTAAATCAGTACTGCGGTTTTGAGCCCTGAGAAAGAAAAATCGTAGCCGCCTTTATGCAGCATGGAACGTGGAAAGGCAATGGCGTCAGGGTTTCCGCTGCGGGCCAGCTTGTCGATGACCACACCACCGGGATAACCCAATCCCAAAAACTTGGCCACTTTATCGAATGCTTCACCGGCGGCGTCGTCGCGGGTGTTACCTAAAAGCCTGTAAGATCCCGGACGCTCTATCCTGTAAAGGGCGGTATGTCCGCCCGAGACGACCAGCCCCATGTATGGAAACTCCGGGCGCGGGTCTTCGAGCCGTGCCGCCAGGAGGTGGCCTTCTAAGTGATTGACGCCGACTATGGGAATATCCAGCCTGTAGGCCAGAGACTTTGCATAGCTCAAGCCCACCAATAACGCGCCGATAAGCCCGGGAGCTTTGGTAACGGCGATGGCGTTCAGGTCTTCGAGGCATATATCGGCTTCCGCCAAAGTTTCGTTCAAGAGCGGCTCGAGTTTGGCCAGATGCATTCTGGATGCAACTTCCGGGACCACTCCGCCGAATTCGGCGTGCGTATCGACCTGCGTAAATAAAAGCGACGAGCGCACCTTAAAGCCATCTTCAAGTATGGTGCAGGCGGTTTCGTCGCAGGAGCTTTCGATTCCTAATACAAGATGCATATTTTGTTTGCCTTACAGAGATTCAAGGATGGCGCGGATTTCGTTCGATGTCGTACCTTTGGGTTTTAAGCGCAGATACGTCTCGTAGGCGTCCTTGGCTTCTTTGCCCTTGCCCAGATATTGACAGACTGTGCCGAGCATCAACCAAGCCTGATGGTTGCGGCTGGAAGAGGCCACCGATTTTTTGCTGAATTCATAAGACTTGTTCAAGTCGCCTTTTTCGAGCCAGACCTTGGAAATACCAAGATAGGCGTAAGACGCGCCCGGCTTGGCCTCAAGCGCTTCCTGATATGTCTTCATTGCCTTATCCAACTGGCGACGGTTAAGCTGCTTGCGCGCTTTATCCATTGCCGCTTTGTAAGGATCTTTGGGCTTGGTTTGTTTAGGAGCTTTTTTCTTTTTGGATTTCTTTTTCGGCTCAAGCTTGGCCGCTTTTTTCGGCTTTTCTTTTTCAGGAGCAGCCGCCACCTTTTTCTTATCGTCGTTACCGGGCAAGGGTGCCAGCGTAGGCTCGGGTTCCTCAGGGAGTTTCGCCTCTATTTTTTTGGGCTGAATCTTCTCCGCTTTTTCAAGCGCTTCAGAATCCGGCTGCTGCTTTTCTGTCAATGCCGGCTTTTCCTTTTCCTGTTCGCCATCGGCAAACAGCATAAAGTATGTAGCAGCAGACGCCCCTGCCAACAAGACGACAATTACAATAATTTTCCACCACAGGCCGTTTTTTTTGACACCGCCCAAGTCATCCCAGGTTTCTTCCCAGATTTCTTGTTTGTACTTACTGTAGTCTTCCATCTTACGCGGCTTGACCTTGGCCGCTTCTTCTCTAAGCTTGCGAACTTCGTCCGGCTCCGCATGGAAGTCCGTTCCGGTTACAAGTTTAGGCTTTTCAACTTGCGGCTCGGGCTCCGGCTCTTCTTGAGCTTCTTCCTGCTTGACCTTCTGCTCTTCGGCTTTAAGCATCTGCAGTTCGCGCTCGGCAGGAGAAAGATCATCATCGATTTCCGGCTCTGACGCAGGTTCGGGTTCTGACTCAGGTTCCGGTTCGGGTTCTTTAAGCGCTTCAGGTTCCGCCAATGGCTCCGGCTCGGCATCAAGTGCCCCTGAGATCATATTAGGATCGCTGTTGCTCTTTCTGGCTGAAGATATCAGATCATCAAGCGCCGACTGCATCGGGCTTGTTTCCTGCTGTAACTCGTCCTTGTCAGTATCGTCTTCAGAGGATATCGGCTCAGGTTCTTCAAGTGCTGACAAATCCTGCGGAGCATCATCTAAGGACCCCAAGTCCTGCAAAGCATCCGGCTCACTCTGGGTCTCCTCTGCCGATTCATCTATCAAACGAATTGCCGAATTGTCATCGCTAACGGTTACGGGCTCAAGTTCAGGCTCCGGCTCTGACTCGGGTTCCGGCTCAGGCTCTGGCTCGGGCTCTGGCTCTGGTTCTGGCTCAGGTTCAGGTTCAGGCTCTGGCTCTGGCTCTGGCTCAGGTTCCGGCTCAGGCTCAGGCTCAGGTTCAGGCTCAGGTTCCGGCTCAGGCTCAGGCTCAGGTTCAGGTTCAGGCTCTGGCTCTGGCTCAG
>CAYTHG010000254.1:0-6120 GCA_964437525.1 uncultured Myxococcales bacterium
CGACATAGATGATATAAATCATGAAGGCGATAACGAAGAGAGTTCGGATTCTGTAGAAACAGATGATGATATTGAAGAGGAACCGCCTTGGACTCAATTGTTGAAACCTGGAGAAAAACGGCTCTCCACAATCGGACTGGCCGACGGCTTGGAACCGCTGGACATAAACGACGGTTATGTCGTTTGGTGCCACGGTGGTTATGGGCGACTGTTCGTGCATAAGATATCTGAAGGATGGTCTAAAGAGTTGACTATTCCCGGGGTAGAGCATCTTTGCTGGTATGCGAGTGTGGATGATGGGAAAGTCTTTACAATTGCCTCGACGGGAAATTCTTCACACCTGACATGTGTTTATCAGATTGACCTGCTTACAGGGGAACACTTGCTTTTGGAATCTGCTGGAAGTGATGCTTATCTTTTAAGCAGAATATATGCAAGGAATAACAAAATAGCTTTGGTTCATGCTGGAGAAGGATCTCATCAAATTGGCATATATAATCGAGCCGACGAAAGCTATTCCCTTATTACAGACGCCCCCAGGACACAAAAATACCCCAAAATAGACAATTCTTATGTTGTATGGAGCAATATGGTTGGGAATTTGAGTTCGGAGATTTGGCTTTACAACTTGAATTCACAAGAATCCATGTCCCTTACTCCAACTGAATTGTCAGACGAATATTACAGAAGGCATCCAATGATTGAAGATAATCTTGTGGTCTGGAGTAAGAATGATTCGATGAATTCAGTTGGAGAAATTTATATTCATAACCTCATAGAATCTGAGACTATTCTGCTTGCATCTGAAAGAGTGGCTAGCCGACCTTGGCTTAATAAACCACATGTGCTCTGGGACGAAGTAGATTCAATCGGGAATGAAAGAATTCGACTATACGACATTAATAAGGAGCAATATTTTAACGTGACCACTTCCGAATGGGGAGGAGAACAATCATTTCCCAAGTCTTCAGGGCGCTGGCTGGTTTATATAGATAACGGTCGTTTTCCTCCTCCTAGCGGTTTCGCTGGAGGCTGGGATATTGTCCTTTTCGATCTTTGTACCCTAGACATGTATCAGGAAGATCCCATGTGCGCGGACGCCGACTGAACAGACTTTGATCTTGTATTTGTCAAACCTTTCGGTTTTTCTCCCGTTCCTTGGCGCAATCGATTATATGCAGCGATGGCGGCAGCTTTTTGCTTAGAGCTTCGTGCCTCATCTGCACCTGCATTTTTGTCAGCATTTGCCTTGTCGAAGCCAGGTTGGAGCCTATTACTCCCATTGTCATGGTGAAGAATCCCAGGATGGTGAAGATGCCGCTTATGGCCAGTGTGCCGATTTTGATGGTCCAGTCCTCGGGCGGGATGAAGTAGGCGTGATAGATGACGCGCAGTCCGAATAGAAAGGCCAAAATGAAACAGACGCTGGTTAAGGCTGCGAAGAACTTTACGGGAGAATAGAAAAGGAACATGCGCAGCATTGTTGAAAGCTGGCGCGAGACGAATTCCGGGATGGACTTGAACAGTCTTGATTCTCTGGTCTTTTTGTTGACGCCTATTTGCGCGTAACCGACACGTACATCGGAGTTGCCGGCCTGTATCAGCGTTTCTATGGTGTAGGAGAACCTGTTCAGCACGTTTAGCTGCATGGCCGCATCTCTGTGGAAGGCGCGAAAGCCGCTGGTTGCGTCGGGGATATTGGTGTTGGACAAAAGGCTCACCGCTCGGCTTCCCAAAAGTTGCAGGCTCTTTTTTATGGGAGAAAATTCTTCGTGCCCTTTTATGTCGCGGCAGCCCACCACAAAATCGGCTTCGCCGTCCAGTATGGGTTTGACGAGTCTGGGGATGTGGTCGCCGCGATACTGGTTGTCGCCGTCGGTATTGACTATGATGTCCGCCCCCAGATGCAGGCAGGCTTCGACAGCGCTTTGGAAATTGCGCGCCAGGCCCATGTTGCGTCTATGGGTGACAATATAATCGACGCCCAACTCTTTTGCTTTTTCGATGGTGCCATCAGTGCTGCCGTCGTCGGAGACAAGTATCAGGACTTGATCGACGCCGGGGATTTTGCGCGGGATATCTTTTATGGTTTGTTCCAGCGTATGTTCTTCGTTGTAGCAGGGTATCTGTACGAAAACTTTCATGCGTCTCTCCAGCATGTTCTGTTTTGATAATTTCAGGTCACAAAATATGTACTATTCGGTTGCCAGTCTAACGCGAATGTTTCGATTGGCAAGAAAGTCTTGAGAATAATTATCTGGCTGGATTTGTTTCAACGTATGTTTTCATGGGTGTCAGAAATCATTTGTTGAACGTTGTTGGTAATTGGATTGCCGTGACCGGGGTATATGGTTCTGACTTTTAATTGAGATAGCTTTTCTATACCTTTGATGAATTCCTCGGAATAATCTTCGCAACGAGTTCTAATGTTCAGTGGAGTATCGCCTGAGAAAAGATCGCCGGTGTGTGGGCAGAATATGCAGACTGAGTCGTGACTGTGACCGGGCAGATAGATGATCTCGAAATATTCATCGCCCATTCTCATTGTTTCGCCTCCACGCAGAGTGCGGTCCACTCCTTCAATGGGAGCGAATGCATAAGCAATGGGAGAGAACAGCCGCTTGATTTCGGGCAGCAGGGATGCATGATCGTAATGGCTGTGTGTCAGAATCACCTGAGCAATACGCTTTTTTCCGACACCTGTAGAAGCTTTTTGTATTGCATCTATGACCTGTGGGTCGCGCCCGACGTCAATCAAGGTGTTTACATCGGGGATGGCGTTGTGAGTTCCTCTGACCAAGTATACGTTTGATGTATAAGTGGTGGGGACTTGCGGTGTCAAGTTCTCGATAATCAAAATTGTCCTCTATAAACTAAAAATCAAGTCGGAATAAAATAAAAAGATGCTGAAAGTTACTTAATTTATATTTTTTGATAAAGCTGTGCATTGGGAACCACCTGCTTGAAGAGGTGGCTGGCCTCAGCCGGCATTTTTTGGGTTTGTTCGCTGACAAAGAAGCCGCCTTCGGCCAGTGCCGAGTGAAACATCTTTATCACTTCGACTCTTTGAGCCGGGGAGAAGTGCAGCAATACATTTTTACACATAATCAAGCCGAAGTTGTGCCTGAGCGGTTTGAGGGTCAAAAGGTCGTGCCTCTGGAAGATCAGGCAGTCTTTCAAGTCCTGGCGAATCTCGAACTGATCCGGGTCGGCGGTAGGGCTCAGGTATTTCTCACGCAATGTTTCGGGGATTCGTTCCAGTTGTTCCATTGGGTATACGGCGCGCTTTAGCGTGCCCTCGAAGTCTTCTTCACCGTCTATGTCGGTTGCGAAAAGCCGAACGCGCTCGAAGGTGGCATTGTCGAGATTTTCGCGCAGGAGTATGGCTAGGGAATAAGGTTCCGGTCCCATGGCGCATCCGGCGTCCCATAAGTCGATATGCGATTCGCTTTTTATGCGTGGAATTGCAAACTTTTGTATGTAATGCAGGGTCTGGAAATCACGCCAGAAATATGTATATGCCATTTGTCGCTCCAAGTTAATAGCAAGCAGATTGATATACTATGTATAATTGCTCGTCTTTTGGCAAGTTTTGATGCGCTTTTAAGCTGACTCAGTGCTTTTGCTTGAGCTTTTCTATAATGGTTGGCGCTTCCGGATGACCGGCCTCATTGAGAATTTCAAGGAATTGCAGTGTCAGTTTTTTGCCTAGGGAAACTAAAATTAGCAGCTTAAATCCCGGTTTTTCTATAAACAGTTTATAGCGCATCATGTTTCTGCCTACAATATCGCCGGTGATGTGCAGCTTGAATGACTTGAGATATCCAAGGGAGGCGCCGTTGCTGTCATAGAACATTTTGTCAGTTTTGTTGAATACCGCTATCACCGGAGGCTCGGGGTAGAATTTATGCCTGTATATGACAAAACCTGCGAAGTAGGAGAGAATCGAGACAACGGCGAATGCGGCTGCTGCAACCAGTCCTTTAGTCTGAAAGTCATCGACAAGAAAATTAGCGGCAATGGATAACAAGGTCAAGGCTAAACAAAGATGTCCGAGTGTACGTGTGAATGTATCGAGGATATGGCGCTCGATATCGAAGATGATGAGCTTGTCTTCCAGGCAAACGATCTTGACCATTTCGCCCGTAAGTATATCTTCCCTTGCATATTCCATAAAATTTCTCTCGTTTTCGGACTTGTTGTTTTTTGAGCGCCTTGTTATGTTGTGGAAATAACCATAACAGAATAATAAGCTTAGGCCAAGTAGCTAAATGGAAGTCATGGTTAACTGATATCTTTCAACTCATTTAAAATCGGTTCTTAAATCAAGTTTGTACACATTAAGTTTTCATATAAACGTTTATTAATTACACATGTTTTTTTAATGCTGTGTTAACATTCGACGATAAAAAGATGCATTCGGTTTTGAAATGATTAGTTGAGGATCAGGCGGAAAGCAGAGGAAAATATGAAAAGAAGGTGTTTGATTTGGCTCATATCATTTGTTTCCATTTTTATTCTGGTTGCTTGTTCTTCCGACAATGATTCATCAAGCGATCTTCCCTCGGATGGCGACGAAGACCTTTCGTCCGAAAACGGGGAAGCGGATGTGGATTCCGATGGTGATGAAGAACAGGAGAATGTAGAGCAGGACGAGTATGAAGTCTTGCCGGATATAGTCTTATTCGAGCTTGAAGAAGGCGACAGTACCATAGGTGGTCCCAATGCCGCTGCTTTGCCCGGCGACTTTATGATGGCTAACAAAAAAGTTCGTTTTGTGATTCAGGGCACCGGGCCTGCCCGCAGTTGGGTTCCCTTGGGTGGTTCGCTGATAGATGCCGATATCCAGAGGGAAGGAGAAGGCGAAGGATTTGATTTGCTCGGAGAAGTCACGCCCATAACCGCTTTTGTAAAAGCCTTTGCCCCGGAAAAAGTAGAGATAATAAAGGACGGTGCCGATGGAGAGCTTGCCCATTTAAGAGTAAGCGGTGGCATAGGCGGAATTCCCATAGTGGATATGGCCTTGCCACTGACGCCGCCCAAGCTTGCAATCGTTATGGATTACATGCTGGAAAAAGACAGTAATTATCTAGAAATCAAGACCACTGTCGAAGTGCTTGAGAAAACTTCGCTTGATCTGGGGGATGGCGTCGTCTGGGGAAATCGCGTCGATATTCTCACTCCTGGATTCGGTTGGGGGCTTGAGGGTTTGGCCTCACATGGAGATTTTGATCTGCAAGTGGCAGTGTCTCAGTATAAGGCCACGGACGGAAAGGGACTGGTTTACGCACTGTTTGCCGAAAAGAGTTCCATGTCCGTTTTAACTGATCTGGCCGATATTCTGCCGTATATGGGGTTTTCGGAAGAGCGAGTCAAGGCGGGCAGCACCCGCAGCTATACCAGATATTTTGCGGTCGGTGAAAACGTCAACGATGTAAAAAAAGTATACGCCGACATGCGCGGTCTGGAATCGGCTGAATTGAAAGTTGAATTGAGTGTTTCAGACGAGGCCGACGCAGAAGAAGTTTTCAAACTCGAAGTTCTGGACTCCGAAGGAATAGTTGCCCAGTTTGCACACGCTGTTATGGGCCAGAACTCTTTGCTTTTGGAGCCGGGTCAATATTCCGTCAGGGTCGGCGGCGAAGGTCGAGTCTGGACGGAGGCTAAAGAAATAATCGTTACCTTGGATGGGGAAAGCACACTGAAAATAGAAGTTCCCGCCACCGGACGTATTTCTTACGCGGTTTCAGGCGATCACTTTGACGGTTCCATAAAAGATGGCATTCCTTCCAAGATCATAGTTCAGCCCGAGCAGGATGCAGCTGTGGGGGCTTATGTTCTGCGCAGGGTTTACGATACCGACGGGCAGGGGACTTTTTTGCTGGAGCCGGGAGAGTACACCATAACGGCGGCTAGAGGATATGAGTACGAAATCTGCCGCGAGTCGGTTTCGCTTGCCGCAGGTGGGACGTTTGAATTTTCCTGTCATCTGGATCGTGTGGTCGATACCACTGGCTGGGTTGCAGGCGATATGCATATGCACACCGAGCGCAGTATAGACGCAGTTGTCAGGGTGGAAGACCGAGTTACGCAGATGGCTGCAGAAGGGCTCGAGTATTC
>CAYTHG010000255.1:0-6095 GCA_964437525.1 uncultured Myxococcales bacterium
CAAAAATCGTCGGCATTGGGGACATTCGACTCCTCAGATGGCTGCCGCATTTTGTCTTCAAGCTGGAGTCAAGCACCTTCTGCTGCATCACCACGCACCCGAAGATACCGACTTTGCAACCGAAGATAAGCTGGATCAAGCCAGAGCGATTATTGGCGATAGCAATATGGTTATCGAAGCCGCAACGGAAGGGATGGCGGTATGGCTTTAACTGCATGTTTCTGGGGAACACGCGGAAACGTCATGGCCGTATCGCGCGAGAGGCTGATATACGGCGGTCATACCAGTTGCATGGCGATTCACTACGATAACGAACTCGTTATCGTAGATGCCGGTTTTGGAATTGCGAATCTGGCTGCAGAATTGGCACGTACCTCGCCGGTTTCAAAAGGCGGCTTGACCTACCACATTTTCCTTACGCATTTTCACTGGGATCACATCCAGGGGCTTTCATATTTCATCCCGATATATTTCAAAGGCAACAATATCGTCATTCACTCGCCGTTCGAGACCAAAGTTGTCGAAGAAATACTCAATCTGCTGTTCGACGGTTCATACTCTCCTTTCAACGGGCTTGATTCTCTTCCCTGCAATTGGGAATTCGAGCAGATGAAAGGGCAGACCGAACTTGGTTCATGCAAAGTGAGTCACCACGAAACCGTTCATATCGGCGAGACATATTCTTTCAGGTTCGATACTCCGGCAGGTTCTATCGTGACTGCCACCGATCACGATTCCGCTCAGTCCAAAACCAACGACAGCTTTTGTGAATGGGCAAAAGGAGCAGACTTGCTGGTGCATTCCGCCATGTATACCCCCAACGAATACGAACAGCTCGGCGGGTTCGGGCACAGCTCGTTTATAGATGCGTTAAGAAACGCCGAGAATGTCGGTGCGGCTCAGACGCTTTTGACTCATCATTCCCCATTGCGCAAAGATTCCGATCTTGCGGATTTCGAGCGCAATCTGCAACAGATGTACGATACCCCAAAGCGCAAACTTTCGTTTGCACGCGAGGGTGTCATCTACCGTATCGGTTGATGATTATTTCCTGAAAAATCAGTAGGGATTCTCGAAGAAATCGATTGCGCCTTTGCCTTCACGGAGGATTGTTGTTTCGTCTCCTGAAAGATCGACGATGGTCGAGAAATCGGGCAGGATGATTCCCGCGTCTATGACTGCATCGACCAGATGACCGAGCCGTCTTTCGATCTCATAAGGCTCTGTCATTACTTCCTCGTCTGGAAGCTTGACGCTGGTGGTAATGATGGGATGATCGACTTCGTTGATGATATCCAGGGCGATGTTGTTGTCCGGCACTCTGATGCCGATTGTTTTGCGCTTGGTCATCATCAGGCGCGGGACAAGCTTGGTGGCTTTTAGAATAAAAGTGTAGGGTCCCGGCAGGCAATGCTTCATTACTTTATAGCTGGTGTTGGTGACGTATCCGTATTGGCTGACATGTTTGAGGTCGGCGCAGGCCAGCGACAGAAGCTTGTCATGGGGCAGCTTTTTGAGTGCTAGGACTTTCTCCAGAGCTTTTTTGCTGAATAAGTCGAAACCGAAGCCGTAGGTGGTATCTGTCGGATAAACTACTATGCCACCATCCTTGATGATTTCGGCAACACGTTTGATGTGTCTTTTCTGCGGGTTTTCAGGATGAATGTTCAAAATCATTAGAGCTTCCTCTTGTTTTCGTTAACTTATGCATTTCTGGAATTAATACCATTCTTTTTTAGGAAGGCAAGCTTTTTCAGCGACGCTCCGCCCAGCGGCGGTGCATCCACAGCCACTGATCGGGGTGTTTTGAGATGGCGTTTTCCAGCTCTGTCTGGAATGTTTTTGTGGTTTCAAGTACACGTTCATCAAAGGATTCGCTAGAGGTAATCTTGAGCGGAGAGCCTATAACCGTGCGGTGTTTTCCTTGGGGGACTCTGAAAATAAATACAGGCAGGACTGGAGCGCCCGACAAAATGGCAAGCTCCGCAAGCCCGGAAGTGGTCCAGCAGTTTTTGCCGAAGAAAGGCACTTGTAGCGCCTTGGGGCCGTTCATTTTTTGATCGAAGATAAAGCCGATTACCTTGCCTTGAGCGAGTTTATCGAGGAGCTTTTGTTTTACGTCTTTTGTCGGCAGTATCTCCATTCCGCAAGCTGTACGGGTCTTCATCCAGTAATCGTTAAGCCATGCCGGTTTGATGGTTTTTGACAGGATTACCAACGGAGTACCCGATAGCGCCTGTGAACAGGCCAGAAGATCGTAGTTGCCTATATGTGCCGTTAAAATCAGCACTCCTTTTTGATGACTGCGGGCTTTGTCGAGATTTTCCTGTCCTTCGACCTCGATTTTATCGAGCATCTTTTCCGGCTGATCGGGATCTATTCTCAAGAATTCGATAAGATTTCGGCACTGGTTCCTGAAAACATTTCTGGTGATCCGATGGATTTTATCGGCTGATAATTCGCCAGAGAAGCTTGCTGTGAGTTGCTCTATAACGAGTTTCTTTCTTATTGGCAGCAGGTAAAACCAAATAAACCCTAAAACATCCGCAAGGTGTAGGGCTACTTCTTCGGGCAGAAGTCGGATTGTAGCTTTTATGATATGGAAAAGAATTCTAGCCAAGCTTTATAGACTCGCCGATTTTTTCCCACAGGGCTTCTTCGCCGTCGAGGATTTCAATCTCCAGCTTTTGCACATAGCAGGTTATGTCCAGTTGAGGAATCTGGTTTATGCGGGCGGCGTCTTTCTCTGTGGTGATAAGTGCCGTGCAGCCTGCCAGTCGCGCTTCCTTTTGTAATTCAATGAGTTCCTTGCGGGTGAAGAAATGGTGGTCAGGGAAGGCTTTTTTGATCTTCACGTTCAAGCCGTCTTCTTCGAGTGTGTGGAAGAAGGATGTCGGTTTGCCTATGCCGCAAAAGGCCGCCAGCGTTTTTGACTTGATGCTTTCGCTGTTTACCTCGAAGTCGGAATCTGTTGTTACAACGACACCGGGTATAAAACGGCTTTTGACGATTACTGCGTCAGGCACCATTTCTTTCAGCCATGCCATGTCAATACGGTGCGAGCCGTCTGGGTTGCAGTGGTTGATCCAGACAATATCCGCGTGTGAAATCGACTCTATCGGTTCCCTCAGCGGGCCTATAGGCAGGGTTTCCAGTTTTTGAGGATCTTGTTGCCCGTCTAAAAGAACTATATCGAGATCGCGCTGCAATTCCATGTGTTGCAGGCCGTCGTCGAGGATGAAAAGATCCACCGGACCTCTGTCAAGGGCCATTGTTCCCAGTTGATAACGCTTGGGGCCGACATGGATTGAGACGTTCGATGGTAGCTTTTTTGCCATCATGACCGGCTCATCACCGAAAATCTGGCAGGCTTTGGCGTCCAGTTCTCGTCTGTCGTGCAGGGTCAAATATGAACGCGGTGATTTGCGACCGTAGCCTTTGCTCAAAATGGATACACTGGCCCAACCTGCCAGTTTGTCGGCCAGGTATAAAACAACCGGGGTTTTTCCCGTTCCGCCCACAGTAAGGTTTCCGACCGATATTACAGGGCGCGGCAGACGATAATAACGCTTTATTCCCTGGTCGTAGGCTCTGCGCCTGGCCTGAGTGATGCCACGATATACATCCGCTATGGATTTGAGTATTTTGGAATTTTTGCCTATGCCGTCAAACAAGGGTTTCAAGCCTTTCCAATAAGTCGAACAGCTTTTTCAGAGTTTCTCTGCATTGCTCCGTGATGTTTCGCCAGTAAACTGCCTGCCGTTTCAACTGCGTTTTCTGTTGTATACGATTGTCGTGAAAATTCCAAGGTGGCAGATGAAATTTCTTTGGCGTTTCTTACAAGCCTTGCCGCTCCGGTGGCGCACAGGTCTTCGGCCCAGTCAGTCCAACGGCTGTAATGTGGACCGAACAAGACTGGCTTCCCTGCCAATATGGGCTCGAACAGGTTGTGTCCGCCACGATCTACAAGTGTCCCGCCCACAAAGACCACTTCGGCTTCTGGTAGCCATGATGAAAGCTCGCCGAAAGTGTCGAGTACAAGTACTTTGTCGCCTGTATCGCTCCCATTGGAAATGCATGAAGTCGAATACCCATGAGTCTGTGCCATTTTGCGGATTGCGTCGCTTCTGTCGATATAGCGCGGGGCTATCAGCAGTTTGTACTCGGGTTCGGCTTGCAGAAGCTTGTCGAAAGCGTCGAGAATGATTTTTTCTTCGCCAGTGTGTGTCGATGCGGCTATGAACAACTTGCCGTTGATTGCTTTTTGCCCGCTTTTGTTTTCTGCCGTTTTCTGCAAATCGACTTTTATATCTCCGGCAAACGACAGCTTGTTTTTGTCTATGCCTGCCTTTTCAAGGCGCGTGATGTCTTGTCGGCTGCGACACAAATAGTGAGGGTATGAGAAAACGCCATCGAACAGGAAGTTCAAACGCCTGAATGACTTGAGCGATTTTCTGGGCAGTCTGGCATTTGCAACCATTACCGGGATGTTCTTTCTTCTCGCTTCGCAGGTAAGCTCCGGCCAGAGTTCGCGTTCTATCAGAATAATCAAATCGGGTGCTGTGTTTTTGAATATTCGATTTATTGCCGGGGGAAAATCGAAGGGGAAGGGCAGGGCGATTGCGAAAAGCCCGTCTTCTTTTTGCGCTTCACGCAGGCCGGAAGTTGTGTTGCTGGTGAAGATGAAATCAATATTTGCCTGCAATGCTTTAATGTATTTTGCTAAAGCTACGGCCTGCCTTGCCTCTCCCGCCGATGCCGCATGAATCCATATGCGTTTGCTTTTATTTTCTCGAATGTTAATACGCGGGAAAAAACGAGAGAAAATCCTGCTGCGAAGATCACTCTTCGCGCTGAGGTACAGCAATGTTAAAGGCAAAAGGCAAAAGAGCAGCAGCTTGTAGATGAGGCGGATCAATTCTTCTTCCAGAATTCGTCGGCTTGTTTATGAAGTGTGAACATTTGCTTTTCAAGTTGGAGGCGGACCTCTTCCAGATCTCGGTCCGAAATCTGGTGGTCTATTTCAAGCGGTTTGCCTTCTATCACTACCGCTTTAGAAAAGGGCAAAGGCAGCATGAATCTGTCCCAGGATCTTTTGAACTCAATTTTCCATTTTGCCGAAGCAACCAGCGGGATGATACGCGCCCCGGTATCGCGGGCGATAAACAGGATGCCGGGGTTGACTTTGCCGAGAGGTCCCCGAGAACCGTCAACTGCAAGCGCTCCCCAACTGCCGCCCAAAACCATCTCTGTCATCTCGAAAGATGCTTCGCGTCCGCGTCTGGACGAAGAGCCCCGCACTACAGAGAATCTCAGGAGCCTGAGTATGCGGGCGATCAATTCGCCGTCGTGAGACAGCGAGCACATCTGCACCATGGGCAGGTGGTAGGGATAGCCCAAAAGAACGATCTGGCGACCGTGCCATACCGCGTGCAATACCGGCTCGCGGTCTTTTTCCGCTTTTATGGTGTACTGGCGGTTTTTGTATGTGTACCTGAGAGTTCTGGTAAGAAGCTTGATGAAAATAAAACATACGAATGCAAGAAGTTTTGTAAACAGGCTGACATTCGTTGAAGGGTTCATGTTTTTTCGCTATCCGGCAAAAATTTTCATCTTCAAAAACACAATCGGCATTCTAAGCTAATAAAAGAAAATATCCAAAAATGTTTATTATCCGACACTTGCGCGATGTTTGTGAAAAATGCTTGCAAATCGGGCTGTTAGCTTATTGGCGCGCTGCGTCATTGCAGACTTGCATTCTTTTTGACTTGTGGTAACTTCTATCATTGTATTTTGTCGGATGTTTTTTATGTATTGGAAGGTCGAAGATGCAGAATTTGACGGATAGCAGAAGAACTCATAATTGCGGTGAACTACGCAGAAACAACGCAGGAGAAAAGGTCGTCCTGAAAGGTTGGGTTGCAAGCTGGCGTAACCACGGCGGCGTATACTTTGTGGACCTGCGAGACAGATACGGCATAACCCAGATCGTTTTTGACGAACGCCTGGGAGACGATTACGAGAAAATGGCCGCAGTGCGCGACGAATTCGTGCTGGCTGTAGAAGGCGAAGTGGTTGATCGCGGTGAGAATATC
>CAYTHG010000256.1:0-6092 GCA_964437525.1 uncultured Myxococcales bacterium
GACCCCTCGGGTATTCGTTCCCTTTTTTCAAAAACCCGGGCGATTAGGCGTGAAATGTCGGAATGAAAAGCACGGCCTTTTTTGCTTGACCTCTTCCGCAATTGTGATAGACTGGTCTCAGACTGGTTCTTTCATGATCGGAGGAGAAATGGAAAGCGTCGGAGCCTACGAGGCTAAAACACACCTGCCCGAACTGCTTAAAAGAGTGGCGAGAGGAGAACGGATCACCGGGAGTGCCACACTAGCCGGTCCATCGCTACATCATAACGCAGCATTGACGTATAATTTTGGCGAAGAGTCAAGTATAAGATATTGTTGATTTACGTATTAATGGCGAGGAACAGTCGAAATGAATCTTCACAAGTACATATTTACGGTCGGTTTTTTCATTTGCACAACGCTGTTATTTTCCTGCACCTCCGAAGAAGCCGGCGATGCTTCAACGAACGGTGACCTCGTATCGTCAGAGGACGGCGACAGGCATCCCGACGATCAAAATGCAGAAGGCGATTCGGAAAACGAAACTGACGATGATGAACCGACCTGCGGAGACGCCTCTTTCGGAGAACCCCTGGCTTTTGAGGAAACGGTTGTTTTTCTGGGAGAAACCGACGGCTATCCGGTTTTCCGTATTCCTTCCATAATCACGACGCCCTCCGGTGTTTTGCTGGCCTTCGCCGAGGCTCGACCGACCATTGAGGACCCCGGCTCCGGCAAGATCGACCTGGTGATGAAACGCAGCAACGACTGCGGTCGGACCTGGTCAGAGTTACGGGTACTGGCGGAAAACGGAAGCGGAGACGCTCACAACCCCGTATCGTTAACCGCGCCGGATTCCACTGGCGAGACGGTCGCCTGGCTGTTTTACAACATGCGTCCGGCATCGGAGGGCGGAGAATTCGATCTGCCGCCGGGACTCGGAAACGACTCGGCCTCCATTTGGTTCATCACCAGCGCGGACGACGGATCGACTTGGAGTGAACCGCGCAACATTACGATTGAAGTGAAAAACCCGGATTGGGCAATAGCCTCGATGGGACCTGGCATCGGGATCGTGACGCGCCGTGGAACCGATGCTGCCCCGCCGGGACGGATGGTGATTCCCGGCTGGCAAACCTGGGGAATCGAGGGAGAACTGAACGGCAGTTTCGTAATTCTCAGTGACGACCGGGGTGGAAGCTGGTGCCTGGGCGGATTGCCGGAACCGCTGACTAACGAATCTCAGGTGGTGGAACTGACCGACGGTCGACTGCTGCTCGACGCGCGACAGAACGGGAGTACGGAAAGCCCGACCAGATTTCTGTATACCAGCGAAGACGGCGGAGAAAGCTGGTTCGAACCCTCGGCGGGAATCGAAATGACGAAGGTGATGTCGGGAATAATCCGTTGGTCGGCGATTCGTGACGGCGAAGAGAGAGACGTTCTTCTGCATTCGGGCCCCAGCGCCGGCGGAAGATTCGATCTGCGAGTGTGGGTCAGCTACGATGAAGCCCTATCCTGGGTGCATGAAACGATCATCAGGGAGGGATTCGTCCAGTATTCGGTGCTTACGGTGTTGCCTGACAAAAGTATTGGCGTGCTGTACGAAACGGCGGAACTCGACGATCCCACCTTTCCGTTGTCGATCCGTTTCTCCCGCTTCAATCTAACCTATATGACGGACAACGAAACCAAGTGATTTTCATATGGTCACTATTGAATCAAATACCTTGTAAACATCGAAGGAGTGATGGCCATGAGCCCTCCAAACGCTTCAATGGGTGATGGCGACCGACTGGAGCTACCAGCACTCTGCCGCTGCCCATGGGTAGACCTGGACAAGGCGGATTACGTCGAATATCACGACAAGGAATGGGGGGTTCCCATTCATGACGACCGCCTCATTTTCGAAATTTTGACTCTGGAGGCGGCTCAGGCCGGTCTAAGCTGGTACACGGTGTTGCGTAAGCGGGAAAACTACCGACAAGCTTTTGATGATTTCGACCCTGAGAAGGTAGCCCGGTACGATGAACAAAAAGTGCAGGAGTTGCTTCAAAACTCTGGCATTATCCGCAACAAGGCCAAAATACGTGCGGCAATTAACAACGCCGAAAAGTTTTTGGAAATTCAGCAACATTTCGGAAGTTTCGACGCTTACATCTGGAGGTTCGTCGAAGGTCGCCCGGTAGTGAACGAACTCAGAGAGATTTCCGACTACCAGGCCACAAGCCGGGAATCGGATGCGTTGAGCCTTGACTTGAAACAACGCGGCATGAAGTTCGTCGGTCCCACGATATGCTACGCTCACATGCAGGCAACCGGCATGGTGAACGACCACACGGTCGATTGCTTTCGCAGACGGGAGATTCTGGATATGAAAAAGTGAGTGGTGCGAAAGGTTACTTACTTGTACGCGGACGTAATTATTTATCTGGCAATGTCCCGGCGAACCTGAATATGGCTATCAGTGGGATAGGCAACTGATGCAGAGCGGTAAAAAGAACGAACCAGAACCACAAACCGCCCACCTTCATCTCCGGACCAACACAAGAAGTAATCCCGATAATCCCGACAAGGGCGGAATATACAACCAGCCAACGTCCACCGTATCGGTTGAGTTTGTCCCAGTTCTCTCTTGAGACAGCAGCTTTAGGTAAGCGAACCCCATACCATGGGTTCGGACCGACTTTTCCCAAAGCAAGGGGCAGGCTGATCCCGAATGTCAGCAAAGCGATGCCGATGTTCACAAGGCCAAGAGCGACGCTATTCGTCATCTCAATCCTTTCTCATCTTCAAAAATCAGCCTGACATCTTTCGGTTCCAGATCAAGCGCAACCAGAATCCTACGCTTAGTCGACACTCGACATTTTTGACCATTCTCGATTCGGGTAATAGTCGCGACAGAAAGACCGGTCCGCTTGGCCAACTCGGCTTTGCTCAATAGTTTCGATTCTCGGAATTTTCTGAGTTTGTTCATAATTTGCTTATGGTTTGCTCACTGTTAATAAATTTCCTCCGCACTCGAAACAAGTCTCTTTTATGCAGATTTCAATATACACTTTTATAGCTGAGTTAGGAAAGGTGTCATTAGCAAAAATTAATCTTCCAAGATTTTCGTGAACGACGGTTTACTCGCAATGGTGCCCTAGTTCTTGTTTCATGTATCCAGCCTACTTCATGGCAGTATCAGCTTTAAATCACCGCCATGTAGAATACGAATAAAAAACGTAATAACACTAGTGTTAAAATTCGATATGCACTTAGCAAAGAACCGCAAAAGAATAATAATATCTTCTAGTTATAATAGGCTTGCGAGTCCATGCAAATGTAAAGTCCCTACTTGGTTCATAGCATTATACGGTACGTCTGGGCACTAACAGCATTCACGCATATGTCGACGTCGAGGCAGGTAGGATTGGTGAGGAGCAGTCACGGCCATGTTTCGTTGAACGAAAAATGGCTGGAAACCGTATCCATTATTTCCGATTGCAGACAAGCCTCTTGATCTCTTGCAAAGACTTCATCATTTTTCCGTTTTCTTTCATCGAGGAAAATGCGTCATCTTCCAGGATGGCTTGGTATTCTGCCATACAATCCTTTGAAGTTTTTAGTCGTTCAATAAAATAGGCGTACACTCGATCAAAACGATCCGCTTTGACAGCCAAGGACGCCTGTTCGCGTTTTGTGAGTTGTGGCTTAAGACCGGCTCGCTCTGCTTCCAAACAAGACCCAGCCATGTAGCCCAAGGCCGTGTGGTATTCCTTGCGCTCAAGTGCTAATTTCCCAATGCTGAACATAAGATCCACAAAAGCTTTTGCCTGCTTTGGGATGCTGATTTCTATAGCTTTGGCGGCTTCGAGGATTTTCGCCCCTTCCATGGCTGTAGCCTCGTTCCGAGCTGGTAATGCAAAGGGGACACTGAAAGCCTCGCTGGTGTAATAGCCGCCCTCATAACACAGCCCGACATAATCGATGACCACCAGAAGATGCGCCCGATCGGGATACGCATAGAACCGCATGGATACGTTTTTCAGGTGATCGGCGCATACCGTGTAACAACAAGGAAAAATCTCGAACCGACCGATGCGCGTCTCACCATCAAACAGTGAGACCGATTCGCGGCAACGCAATCCGGTTTGCTTGGAACCTCTGGTCTGACTGTAATCTGATTCAATATCTAAGATTGAGCCGTCGGCCCGTGCAACGCCTTTCATCGTCTCCCTCAGAGTCCAGGTTGGTTCTATCGTGGCCCGCAGACCGAATCGTTGTGGTTCCAGAGGCGCAATTGGCGTCAGTGATGCTGGCCTGTCGGTCAGCGCCTGGGGTTTGACGTCACTTGGAGCGAGCCGGTAAAAATAAGGCATGGCCGCATATACCGGACCTTCTCCGTATTCATAGATAATGTCTGCGCTATCCTTAGCGATATAGACATTAATAATCGTTTCCGGACCGCCGGTGGTTGCGTGAGCATTTGCAACCAGAGTGAGTAACATGATCGCCGTTATCCCGGCTTTTAACAGCTGTTCAGCGACTTTCGCCTGCATCTGCATGGTCAGCTCCTTACATGTCGTTGGATAAAATCAAATCGTGACATACCTTATAATAGACATTCACTAAACCAATCCATCCCGAAAACTAGATACATACTGAAATTACTTGGCTTTTCTATATCGCTCTGAGATGCAGGAACAGGAGGTTCTCAGGCGACGGCCAAATCGGATCGACATGCCAGTGCAGACAAGAGAATACACCTTATAAGTCGACTATCAGTCGGTGGTTGAAATTCGGATTTTCTTGATTTTCCGGATAGCCCAATGGATTGCATACAATTCGAGTTTCCCCAAAACGGTAGTCGAAGGAATCGTGAGTATGACCATGAATCCAGAGCTTAGGCTTTCGCTCTTCTATCAGATTATCCAGCGGCGAATAGAAAAAGGCATTGGTCGGGTCGTTTTCCCATTGCTTCGACGTACTCCGTTTGCACGGATAGTGGTGCGTCACAACAACATCGCCCGGCTGCATCGCATCTGCGAAGAAGCGAGCGGTCGCCTCGTTCTCCTTGTAGACCGCTGGATCGAAGCCTCGAATGTATGTGAAGTCTGAAAGCCGGTACCGGTAGGCATGGCTTTCGGCCTTGTATGGAAACCAGAGTGCCGCCCCGATGAATCGCTGCTTACCGATTTTCACGACATCCTTATCGAGAATATGTAGGTTGCAGGGCAAGTCGGATAGGGTCAACGGTTTATCATCGAACCGAGCACCATAGAACTCATGGTTACCGTAACAATAGACGATCTCTGAATCGGAATACTTGTGGCTGATGTGATCGAGAACGATACCTAGATTGGAATGGCCTGCGATATCACCGGCCAGAACAAGAACATCCACATTGCGGGCATCGAGTCGGTCGATCCATTCGATCATCCGGACGGGTGTTTCTAGGAATTCCAGATGCAGATCTGATAGAATTTGTAAATGCATAACTGTACCAAAGGAAAACTTAATGGGTTTTTATTCTATAGTGAGGCTACACCTTGAAATACGAGAAACGCAAGAAATCTATAAGCATTCGCTTTTCTGGATGAATGTGACATTTTCTGGCAGAATACATAGATGATAAAATCTGGAAACTTCCGAGAAGGAAAAGGAAACGGCTGATGAAAAACTCAGCGTTATTATCGATGCTTCTCTTGATACTTGGGATGGCTTTACCTGCTTGCGATAGAGACAGTATCCGATTTCAGGCATCCTCTGGTGACGAGAACACTGCCGAGGCCGACTTCGTATCCGTCGATGGCGACGAGACAATGGATGGGGAGAGTGAAACGGACGACTTCTTGCCTGACGATGATATTGGTGATGGAGACGACGTCCCCGAAGATGGCGATGTCGACGAAGACAATCCATCCGACGGAGACAAGGATTCCGATGTAGACGGGGACGCCTCACGCTGCCAGAACGCTCTAGCTCTTCGTTGCGGTGACAGCTATTCTCACAGCATGTCCGTCCAGGGCCTTCCTAACGAATGGTTCGGATACAGCTGCACCAATAGGGGAGAGGGAGGACATGAGGCGATCTATTGTCAAGTCCAATACATAGGTAACAGTTAATTA
>CAYTHG010000257.1:0-5996 GCA_964437525.1 uncultured Myxococcales bacterium
GGTCTGCTACTTCATCGGCTTCGACCCGGCTTTTAGGCAAAAGGACAAGCGTGCCGGTGGTGCCGTTTACGATGGGTTTTGTGGGTGTGCCGATTTTGGCAACAATGCGCTGACCCTCGCTGGGTGTGGGGTAATCAGGCATATAGTCATATGCAGTTAATTCGATTTCCAGCGGCGCGGCAGGATAGAGACTCGTGTCGTCAACCCAAGCGCTGCCGTTCCATTTTTTGACGTTACCTGATTGCGGCCAATCCGCAGGTGGCGTATAGGTGCGATTTTTGAAGTGCATGTAAGAGGTGCTCGTGCTGTAAGGCGCTCTTAAAACTAGCCATACATTTCCGCCGTCTGGGATATCTATGTTTAGTGTCTGTATGCCAAGTATATAAGACTCGCACAAATTTTTAGATTCAAAACCGCCAGAGTGTGTATGCACCGCGCTTTGCCACAGCCTGTTTGCACTGACGGTCGGATCTGCCGGAGACCCATTATCGTCTGCGAGCAGCATCATTTGATATTCAGCCGTATCCATCTCTGTTAATGTTGTTTTCCAGTATTTCAAGTTCTTAAGTTTTTGGGTTTCACCGGAACTATTTGTTATCTTTCTCTGACAAATGTAGTATGCATCAAAATCTGCATTGTCGAGTCCACCCGCTGTATTAACGACTTCAGCATCACCTACGTTTAATTCGTCACCTTTAATTAATTGCATCTTGCCGGTGCTGTCATCTATTTCGAGCAGGCCCAGCGCTAGCTTTCCTGGCGACACCGGGAATTGATTGTCCCAACCAGAAGGTGGAGCCTCGCCATGTATATCGCCAGTATCAAATTCAAATGAAATCGACGGGTCAATCCCGAGCTTGTACTGCCGCTCGCCGTTCGTGTAGAGCGGCGCGAGCACTTCACCCGTCGCCGGATCGAAGATTTCTATCGGGACGACCTTCAATTCGGACCCATCGACGGCCAGACGCACGAGCGTGTCGCGATCCCAGATGCCGGCATTGAGGTAATCCTCAAGCCCGGTGATCTCTGAAGCTGCGTGCGTGTGCGCGTTGTAGCTGTCAGTCAATGCATCCAATGCATCGGATACGTCACTGATCTCACCGGTCAATGTATCGAGAGCGGTAACCAGTTGCGCCAGATGCTTCTCCGACCAAGCCGACATGACTACGTCACCGTAATTCAACTGGACGCCGGTCTCGCGCTCGACGCCGGTCAATACAGTGTTTGCACGCGATGTCCAGTTACTCAAATACTCCTTGATCTTGCCGGTGGTTTTGTCGACCACAACCAACAAGCCTTTACTTGCCAGTACACTTGCAAGTCTATCGTCGGGAACCGTATCAAGCGTAATCGTCACCGCAGAGGGTGGAGTGGAAGTATCGGCTGCGACCGGCACCTTGATTCGTGCCATAAACCCATCGAGCAACTGGTGAAAATCTGTCAGTGAGTAAGACATCTTATACCCCCATCTCATATGAAGGCGCAGTCAGACCTGCGCTGTAGCTTTCAAGTTCTGCAAGCTCGTCGTTATCGACAGACACATCTGTTGTCGGAGACGCAAACGATACGGAGTAAACTCCATCGACGCTCATGACAAGAGCGTAGAGTTGAGCGAGAACGATGTCGCGCCCGATGCCGATCGGGATGATTAAGTCATCATCCTCCGGATCCTGCTCGTGGAAAAACACTTCCACTCGGCGCTCAATCTCTGCCAGCATTACATCCGTGTCGAATCCCGCTCGCGGAGTAATCAACATAGCCAGAATTATCCCGACCGTCATCGGCCCGAATACCATCACGTCTGCGACGTTTGGCCTACGCGTCTCAATGTACGTCTGCACCGTATCTATCAAAGCCTGAGAAGGCGCTCCGTCTTGTGCGAGAATGTACACATCGACAGTACCGTCGCCACGCGGCAGATCGCTATCTACCCATGCGGAGACCACACCGGGAATCGACAAAGCCCACGAGACATAGGCGCTGTCTGTCGATCCTGTCGTCAATTCCGACCAACGAAAAGCCATGCGTTCACGCAACTGATAATCGCGCTCAGCATCTGCGCCATGCACGTCTATCCAGTCGGCTCCGTTTATCACCCAGTCGATACCGGCGATATGCGTTCCCATCTCGCAGATGGCGTTTTCTCCGACGTTGTAGCCCTTGCCTGCGAACTCGGCGATCACCGGCACAGCGACCGACAACTCTCCCGCTTCAAGCACGACGGCACTCTGTGTCGTGTATCGCCAAACACGCCCGAGACTGTCTGTCGGTGTACGCACTATGCTTCCGGCAGGGATATTGATCGCTTCTGATTTGACAGCGTCCACACCGAACAGGACGTGCCCCTCTGTGCAGACTTCGCTTTTCCGTTCAAGCCCTAATAGCTGTGCCCAGAACTCCAGAAAGACGCCTGTGGCAGTCAGCCAGATCGATTGCTTCAAAAGCACTGAGTTGTAGCTGTAAAGCTCACCCACGGTTGTGGATACTGATTCCAGAACGGTGCGGATTTTACCGCCGATATTGAAGTTCGTCAGAGACGTGTTGTCGCCGATGTAAGTTATCAACGACGTGAGTATTTCTGTGACTTGTTTAAGTCTGATCATTTGTCGGTCTCCAGTTCGGGCTATATACAAAATTCAATCTACCGGTCTCACCTGCTCCGATCGGCAGCAGGCTGACGGCGTACTTTGTCTCGCCGTCCACGACGGTCTTTTCTATCTCCACCGAATCGGCGTTAATGCGACCGCAGACGGATTCGTCATTGATGCATGTATCCTCCAAGGCTCTGCGCATAGGATCGCTGCCAGCGCTGTAAGTCTGACCTATAAGCCTGTCGACTCCACCGCCGCTGCGTGGATGCATATTGAGTTCGCCGGGGATACGATTAAAAGCAGCAACGATGTCCTGCAAGAGCGTCCTGCGGCCATCGCCGGTATCTGCCAGATCGCCATTCGGTCCACAGATTGCATCGCCTTCGGTGTCCATCAGCAGATCTATACCAAGATTTTCATATGGGTAATCGCTCATCCGAATAACTCCATCACTGGTCCGATGTCTGCGGATCCACCGAGCAGGCAGCAACCTGCCACCCAGCTTTCCATATTCCATTCAGGCTGCTCGCCTGAGTCTTTTACCGCCTTAATCAATCCGGGAATGCCGTCTGTGGATGACGACGACAGTATGTAAATTCCGCTGCTCTCGATCAACGCCAGGATCGCGTCAACGATCTCGCGTATTTCATCGGCCAGCGCCGCCAGTGTGTCCGCTTTCAGTTCAATCGCGTCGGCCAGTTCTGACAGCATCGAGGAGAAACCGTCGTTAATGCGTATCATCTCGATTGCCTGCGTCAGCTTCTCAAGCAAGCCTGCCAGCGGAGGTATAGTGTCGCCCAGCTTTTGCGAGCGCCAGTCGGGAGGAGTAGACATTCCCTGTGCAATTTCCTCCGGGTAAATCACCGAGAGTTTCCGCTCGGACAAATCGAGCTTGGGCATGTCGAGCAGTTGCGCCAGCAGAGCCAGCAGGTTTTTAAATGTCGGCAGATCGTTTGCACCGACCAGAATCATCACCGCAGACACGGCTGAATCGTCACTGAACTGCGGCCTTGCAGCATCACCCAGATCATTGAAAGATGCTTCAAAGCGCGTTGTCCAGCCGAGCAGTCCATCGGGATTGCCGCCAAAAAACAGCGGCCCCTCGTCCATATAGAAGTAAACGCCGGATTGCAGCAGATCGTAAAGGGCGTTCAAGATCCCCTGCATGATTGCGACTAGAGTGTTGACGACCAGCTCTTCGGCATCGGCTAACAGTTGCACGAGAGCAGACAAAGCGCGTACCAGACCGGCAGCCACATCGAGGCCGCTTGTCAATGCGCTTGCACCGCTATCTATAGTGTCAGCCGCCTCCGATACGCCGGGGATCTCTGCAAGTGTAAATACCTTCCAGTCGCTCATTTCTGCCTCATCAGTTTTGCAGCCTCGCGCAAGCTCGACAGCTTTTCTCTGTCGTATTCCTGTGCAGTAGCCAGGGCCTTATCCATCGCCTCGCGTATCTCGCGCAGGCGTGTTGCCAGATTGCTTTTTTTTGCCGGTTTCCAGTTGCTCATTTGACCAACCCCGCTCCGATATTCGTGCCGGTCTGTATCGCCTTGCGACCCGGCACAACCGTGCCATCCTGATAGATGTCGCACTCAATCGGCTTGGTTGTGCCGATCTCTATGTATGTGGCGATGTGATTGAGGAGGGGCTTGGCGATCTGGTTGTAGAGCTTTTCTCCCCGTCCCTCAAGCGCTTGCGATACGGTCTCAGCAAACTCGGCATCAACCGCCGCGATCACATCCTCTTCGCTGGGGATTTCTTCATACTGTTCGCGGATCGATGCAGCCTGATCTTCCTTCTGAACTGCGCATTTATTGAAACCGATGTTGTTAAGTTGGCGCAGGTTAGCGGCATCATCTTCAAGCTGCTTTGCCTCCTGAAGTTTCTCGCGTTGATCACGCAGTTGCTGCTTGCGCTCATCGAGACGTGTTTTAAGCGTGTCCTGCTTTTGTGCTGCCATATCTACGGCAGCGTCAACCTCAAGCGCCGCTTGAATTGCTTTAATCAGAATGTCCGGTCTGCTGGATAGTGCCATGATGTCCTCCCTAGACTTGCGAAACCATAACCTTGCTCGATAGCAGGGTTGCCAGTTGTCCTTGAATGCTTGCGAGTTGTGCTGCAAACGCCGGGTTCGGAGCCGTCGGAGCGCCGAGGTTTCCGAACTGCAAAGGCATCTGTAAAGCGGTTAATAACTGTGTCAGTATTGCAACCAGTGTCCCGCCCATAACGGCAGGCTGCGGAGCCTTCAATCCACCCAGCAGCATGATCCCCAAAAGTGTATCGATAATCACATTGCCGGTCGCAGCCTGAAAGCTGATGGCAATAGGCTTAGGCGTCGGTCCGTTTGCAACTATGATGTCGTATGAACCAGCGACAACCTTGCGCACACTTTGAGCGACAGATTCGGAGATGCCGCCGACGACCGTGCGCCTGACGGATCCACCGATAACTTCTTTCAATCCCCCGCCGATCGAGCGATTGATTGCACCCGTTATCGTCTCCGATAAACTGCCGTATTTAAGTACGGCCGCTCTGCGTACTGTGCGCTCCAAGCTTCCGATTACGCTGCTGGATCGACGCTTGACTTCAGTCTCCTGATCACCGTCGATCTGATGCTTGTAATCTCCCGAGTACTCCTGACGTTTTAAAGTGGCCACGGACTTGACTGAGCCTGCCAAAATACGGATCTCGGATGTTGCCGGATCGAATACCATCTGCTGATTGTGACGGCCTTTGATAGCGAATGTTCCAACAGTGTATCCCTGCGGAGACTTGCCGGGCTTGAAGGATCCAGCCGCGACATAAGGCCGCGTGACGTCGCCATCGCGGAAGGACACCGTTACATCACAACCGACGCCGGGTAAAGCGTACACGCCGTAACCGTCGCAAGCCCAGACGCTGTCTACTTCCACGTCCGGTAATGCCAGTCCGGGGAGATCGTCTGTTGATTCTGCCAACAGATCGACCAGATACTCACCGTCATTGACGGCAGTTACAACGCATTCAACCGACATGCGTTTATCGGATGTCAATCTCTGGATGACTTCCTTCAACTCAGCTTCTAACGTACCCTCGTCAAATAGCTGCTTGTCATCACCGATCGGCGACAACCACATCCATGAGCGCGAGGCCTGCCCGTTGATGCCGTAAGTGTGGCGGATCTTGTCGATAAAATAATCGATCTTGTCACCGTTGCGATGCTTGATCGTGATTATCTGCGAATGCCACAAGGCCTGCCCGGTTGCAACCAGCAGATACTTGCCATCGACAGTCGGATTGAAAGCGATGTCATCTTCGCCGATTTCAAAAGTGGCCACCGGCTCCTGCGACAAATCGGCAGGCTGCCAGTGGAAACCGCCGTCAGCATCGCAATAAAATGCATAATCCAGATCGAGACGGCGA
>CAYTHG010000258.1:0-5970 GCA_964437525.1 uncultured Myxococcales bacterium
TTTAGGGCTGGCTGCGGGTGTCGGCTCACTTCCGGGCGCAAACATCCACAGGCGGTACTCGCCCCTGTTCACCTTTGGATCTACTATCATTTTTCTCTGGCCTTGAAGACCGACTTCCATGGTCTCGATAAAGAGCCTGTAAGAAGTAACCTCTTTGGCATTATGGAAAGACTTGGCGCGTAATTCAAAACGCCTGGCGTCTCCTTCGGCTCTCAAAACCTTTTCCTTGTTGAAAGATTCGGCTGCCATGCGTTTGCTTTTCGCATCGGCGCGGGCCTTTGGCAAAGCGGCATTGCGGTGTGTCTCGGCCCGGTTCAGTTCGCGGGACATTTCCTCACGAGCTGAGAAAACATTACGGAAAGAACCCAGAACTTCCACCGGCGGATGCATATCGTGCCAGCAGGTGTCTAACACTTCGACTCCGGCGTCGTAAGTGTCAAGCCTCTTCTGCAATGTGTCGCGCACGTTACCTAGAATTTTTTTGCGTTCGGAAGTCAAGACGTGATCGAGCGGTTCGGTGCTGACGACTTCACGCAACACCGATTCGGCAGTGCCGCGCACAAGCTCGTTTATGTTTGCAACATTCAAAAGGTGGCGGGTGGCATCCATCGGTCGATAATGAACGACCAGACTGCCGTCGAATATTTTCTCATCTCCCGAAACCATCAAAGATTCTTCGCGTACCTTTTTGTAGCCGGGCAAGTGATGCTCGGAATCCCACAAGGTCGGCGAAATGCTTCCAGACGAAGACGTGGCGTCTGTGCGGAAACCGATTTCCACTCTAAAGACCCTGTCTTTCTGCACGCGCATCACGCTCTCAAAAGGAACGGGCAAGTGATAATGGGCTCCGGCCTCGACATTGTCGTCCACCACTTTACCGAAGCGCAAAAGCAATCCGGTTTCATCCGGCGCCAGCATATACGTCCCGGAAAACATGTAGATCAAAGCCACAAATACCAACAGCGTCCCCCACAGCTTTTTGCTGACCCAGTTGAGACTCTCGATACGACGAGAAAAACCGCTGTTTCTCATTGAGAACTCACTGCCGAACATCCTGCGGCCCAGCGTATTGACAAATTTGTCAAGTGGTTCTAAAAGTCTCTGCCACATCGACGCCAGATTCAAGCGCTCACGACCGGTGAAACCGATAATGGCTTCAACAAAAAGCTCTATACCGGTTATACCGATCAGGATGGCGATGACTATGGCTACGATGGGATCCAGCTTGATGCCTATCTGGTGAGCGATGACTGCCAGAAAAACCGCCACGGACGAAAACAGGTCGGTGCGGCTGTGATAGCCGTCGGCCAAAAGTGCCGGCGAGCCTTCTTCGCGGCCTACCATGATTTTGAGGCGCGAAATGAAGTAGGCGATCATAATGCAGAAGCCGACGCCCAGAAGCACCAGCCAGAAGTTTTTGACTTCATAGGCAGGCTGACTGTAAACCTTCGAGCCGACTTCGTATGACATCCACATAATCAACATGGAAACGGCATAAGCGCCTATGGTCTCGAACCAGTGATGCGGCGGCCTGCTCTTTTTCTCGCAGTCCGCTTTTCCCTCGCCCTCGCCCAAGACAGCCTTGTCCTGCTCGACCTCGGTTCCAATCGGCAGCTTTCCAGCTCTCTCGGCACGGCGGCGCATTACCAGTCCGCCTAAAACCACCGTCGAGACCACCAGATCCGACAGGCTGTGATAAGCGTCTGCCAAAAGCGCCAGACTGCCCGAGATGGAAGCCAGGAAAACCTTGATTGTTATCAGGACCAGATCCGTCAAGATAGACACAAACGACGTTCGGATCTTCCTGTCCACGAATTTTCCGGCAACTTTACTCATGATTATTCATCCGGATTACCTTGTGTTTCTAGAATTTCTTTTTTTCTCAAAAGAGAACCATCAGCGGCCCAACTGCTCCAACTGACTTTTTCTCCGTTTTTATACACTATTTCCGTCTGGATTTTGCCATCTTTCCAAAAGGTGCGCCAGACGCCGTCGGGTTTTCCTTGGCCGTAGGAGCTTATTCTATAAGGTACGCCTTCTATGCCGTCGCCGCTTTCATCGTCGAAATCATACCAGTCCGAAAAGCGGCCTTCCCAGCGTTTTCCGGCGCGCTCCACACCGCAGGTCAGCTCTTTTGCATCCATTCCATAAGAACATATCTCGCGGAACCTTATGCCACGCTCTTCCCAGTATCGCACTTTGGTTCTGGCCCGGCCGTTTGTGAATCGTTCAGATGGAGTCAGGCTGGTTTTCTTGATTTCATCCGACCCGGAATTAGAATACAGATATACAAATCCCAGAATAAGCAAAGGCAAAATAGCTGCAAATACCGCCAGCAATTTTTTCTGCAAGCCGACACCTCCATGATCGTGAGGATCATACTACAGATGCAACAACGCACTGCCTGATTTAACACGTAGATAGGTGAACAGTCAATAGTCCCTTTAGTCATGCGGTTAAAATTAACTGTTTTTAACTCAATTGCATGAGTTGGTCCATTTTCAGTAAATTATTGTTTTAAGTTAATGTCTGCGAAACCCCGCTCATGGTGAGTGATTTGCACAGCAAATTGTATCGAACCATCTCTCTGAATAGTTGAAGGTCGGGCAAATGTCGCGGGTGGGCGGGTGGGAATTGGCGCGGGATTTGCCTTTTGGACAAAGGCGGGCTTTTGTCGTAGGGGCGCAATTTATTGCGCCCGATAATAGTTTGTACTCAGTTGGAGCAGTGTTTCCCAGCCTGCTCCACAAATATTCTAAGAAAACAAAACCCCCACCGCTCATCTCGAGTGCCGACCGCAGGTCGGTGTATCGAGAGATCTTAAATAGAGGCAACGCTCTAGCTGCTCCAACCCTTACAAGCACAATCGAACGAAACATAATTCGCAAATGCCGTGCCGATTGGGAACCCGCGACACTTGAAAGCTTGGCAACTGACCTTTCTGAAAATTCCAACGCTAACAAAAAACGTGTAAATACCACGTAGGGGCGGCCCCCTGTGGCCGCCCTTTTCAAAATAGCCGGTCGGGTAAATGTTTTAGCCGACACAAATACTCGTAGGGGCGCAATTTATTGCGCCCGATAATAATCCGGGCAAGGGCGCGATGAATCGCGCCCCTACATTCCTATTCAAGGTCGGACTCAATCCGAGTCCGACAATTTATAGCTGATCTCAAAGATCAATTTGTATTTTTCTAGAAACTCAAGGCAGGACCGGCCATGATTCCGTAATCGAAATACGCAACTTCGAGCACACGTATTCCCGAATGGGCGCGGACATCTATTCCGAAATGCTTGACGATGCAAAAAAGACAGCCCGCCTGCAAGACGGCCCCGTAACCTATGTCGGATTCCTGGTAGCTGTCTTTCTGCAAGAAATTCCAGGCCAATCCGAAACCGGCCTGAAGATACAGGCCGCGCCAGATATCGAAACGCCCCTGCACTCCAATCGTACTGTAAACGCTCCGGTATTCGCTGGAAGGGTGAATTTTAAGATTCAAGCCAAGGCCCAGATGCCAGCGTTCAGCCACATGCACCATGCCTTCGGTGTTTACAAGCGCTACCGCATTGCTAGTGCTAGAAGACGAAAATCCGCCGGCTCCCGCCAATATGCCGAAGCGCACGATGTTGTTTTCATTTGTGTTTTGTAACGCTGGCGATTCTGTTTGCTTGTCTTCTTCTTTTTCCTGTGCCTGCAAACACAGAGGAATCGTCAAAGCGATTGCGAAGAGCAGACAGAAAAGCGGGTTTCGAAAAAAGCGCGGGGTCATTTGTCGATTTTACGGACTATGAGTTTCTTGGCGAGTCGTAAAGTCTCTACATTGTTGACGGCGGCGATGACCGGGCGCGATGTACCCGGAGCCATATGCTCTTCCATGCAATAAGGCTGCTCGTCCTCCCAGCATAAAAGGCTGCCTCCGGCGCGCTCAAGTATCAATCCGGCGGCGGCGATATCCCACACAAAAGGCCGCATGAAGGAGATATTGCCGATACCACGGGCCACCAGACAGAGATGGTGCGCGGTAGATCCCAAAGAGCGCTGTTTGCCGGGCAGATTGCTGTCGAAGCGACGGTGGAATTCGCTGCCTGTCAATGTCAGAAAGCTGCGCGGATCGTGATCTTTTACAACTTCGTTTACGTGGGTAACAGCTTGGCCCGAATAATCCACGATCCACAAAGACGGCAGATCATGCGCTGCCGAATACATCTCGTCCGTGACAGGCAGGTAAACGCAGCCCACCAGCGGGCGGTCGCGGTGCAGGAGTCCGATGGAAACGGCCCAGCCGGGTAGACCCTGCGAAAATACCGTGGTGCCGTCGATGGGATCGACAACCCAGCGGAATTCGGCCAAACCCGAGGATTCGCTTTTGCCCAGTTCCTCTCCGAAGAAACAATGCTCCGGGTAGGCTTCGGCCACCTGAGATTCGATGAACTTTTGAACAGCCAGATCCGCCTCGGTTACAACGCTGTTGTCTTTTTTGCGCTCTTTTTTCAAGGGCTTGCGGAAATATTCGAGCGCCATTGCTCCGGCGCTGTGGGCTGTATTTTTGCAAAAGGAAAGGAAAAGTTCCTGTTGGGTCAAGTCTGGCATGTCGGAGTTTTGGCAACTCACTTTGAACTCCCTTGCGACTGATACTGCTTCAGCATTTTTTTAACCTGTGCGGCATCGGGGGCATCGGGAGAAAGCTTGATATACTTGCGATAGGCCAGCATGGCCTTGTCCATGTCTCCCAGGGAAGCATAGCTTGCACCCAGCGCTCTAAAAGCAAGGGCGTATTCGGGATCGAGCTTGATTGCAGAGCGAAAATGCTCGATGGCTTCGTCGTAGCGTTTGGATTGGAAAAGCGAAGAACCCGTCCTGTAATGCTGCTTGGCATTCAATGGGTCATCTTGAGATTGTTCGGACGCGGCCTGCTTTTTAGCTTGAGACTTTTCCCTGAGGTCTGTTGCGTCTTTATTGTTCTTGTCAAGCTCGAGAGCCATATCGGCCAGTGACAAGGCCTCCGAGTAATCCTTTGTACTGTATTTATCCCAGCCATCCTTGATGTACTGCGCCACCAGTTTCTTTGCAGCCAGTTTGTATATCTTCTTTGCCTTTGGATGGTAATAACTCTTCTGAGCGACCTGTCCCATATTCAAGACCACAGCCAGATAGTTTTTTTTCTTCCAGGCTTTCAAGCCGGTGTTGTAACTGCTCATGTTGCCTTTTTCCCGGCGCGACTCGTTGCGCAGGGAAGTAGCACTTTTTTCTTTCGGCGCTCTTGCCAAAAGGCCGTTTAGAAGCCTTTCGGACTTCCGCCATTTAAGATCCTGCATCAGCCGGCGGGCTTTCGCCAGGGTCACATCTATTTCATCCTGACTGGGAAGCTCCGGCCCCTGCGGGGGCAATTCCAGCAACTTGGGTTCGGGATCTTCCAAGACTTCATCTATCCGGTGCTGTTCCTTGACTTCTTCTATTTCGCTTTCGGCCTGTCGTATCTCTATTCTATTGGGAGCCTCCAGCTTTGCAGGCTTTTTGTCATCATTGCCAAAGACCATGAAAATTCCGGCGACAAAGATCAGCAACAGCACAACCGCTCCGAAGTATATGAACTTCTTCTCGCCTGCCGATTCCTTTGGTGGCAAATCGCTATTAAGAGACAAGCTCTGCCGGTATTCGTGTTCTTTTTCAAGACCGCCCTTGGATGAACTGGTGATTTTCTCAGGCTCGGCAGAAGCATGAATGGCTTCGCTTCCCGGAACCACGGGACGAATTTCCTTCGGCTCAGGCTCAGGAGTAACAACAGGATCAGCTACAGGCACTTCTGGAACCTGAACTTCCACCTTCGGCTTCGGTTTTTCGACTTCGACTGCTTTTGCTGGCTGGGATTCTGGAGCTGCTTTTAAAGGGGTCTCGGACTTTTGAGGCTCTTTAGATAAAAGATCTACATCATTTTTTCCAGCCAAAAGCCCAACATAATAAATTTGGGGA
>CAYTHG010000259.1:0-5896 GCA_964437525.1 uncultured Myxococcales bacterium
GAAGACTAGTGAGGTCTGCAACAAAAACAACATGAAAGCCAGTCCCGGCAGAAGTAGAAGTCTTTTTCCGACAACGGAACCTTCACGTTATTGCATATAAAAAACGACTACGAACACACCAGCAACCGGAACCATCATGTATGAGGACATGCATCCGGCAACAAGCAAGATGGAGACAAGCAAGACGGACTTAAAATCGTTGAACTTTATTCCATCGATTTTGTTCTGAATAATGGCCAACCATGCCAGCAAAAACATACCCGCCAAATCCCAATCGGAAACCAGAGTCAGACTATGACGACGCCTGATTTCACAGGCGAACAATACCAAAGCGAATAATCCTGCCAGTCGGCCACCCTTACGTGACGCGACTTTCATCAATAACAGACTCTCGGCCAACAACCATAAAAAAGGAGCCGTTCTTAAAATCAAAGGGTGATAACTCAGGCGCGCCGCCGGGTGATTGAGGAGAAAAGGCAGCGCCGGGTGGGCGGAATCTCCAAGAGGATTGGAGTTTGCGAACATGGCGCGGATCAGCATCGTGTCTTCGTATATGGGAACCTGCAATAGTGGTAACGCGGCCCAGGTAACAAGCAGGGCACCCGCCAGATAGTCGCGCTTTTCCAGGTATTTCTTCTGTTTTGAACCGGCAATTGCCAGATAAAGCGCCAGTACGAAAGCGATCAAGAGAAGATTTTCGAAGTTGTAGCGGAAGGCGAAGGTGGAGCCGAGAGACTTTAAGGTACCTAGTAAGTTTTCGCTTGATTCCTCTTGAGAAGGACGCTGGAATTCGAGGGGGAAAGCGGCAAATACTTCTTGCCGGTCAAAATCTACCGGTAGCTTTTCGCCGCCTTGAACTTCAAGCCTGCACATGCCGTCCAGCTTCAATATAAAGTCATATTCAAGCGAGGAAGCGGTTTTTATTTTCAGCTTTGCCAGCGAGCCTTCAATGGCAATCGACCAGTCGGCCACTTTGACAGCGTGTTTTGTAAACGCTTGTTTTAGGTATGAATCGATTTTGACTTCAGAGACTGATTTCTGCCAGACGCAAGAATCCCGAGAACTTTCTGCCTTGGCTTTTGAAAGATTCTGCTGGTAAACTTCCCCACCAGTTTTTACTTCCCGACTTTCAGCGGCTTGTACGGAAAACGTAAAGAACATCAAAGAAAACAGAAAGACAGGAAGCATTGGGGCAAAACCCCTGAGGCACTTCATACTGCTACCCCTTAAATACTTCTACAGGGGATTTTACCTTAACACTAACTTAATGCAAGTGGCTTTTTAGAAATTGTTGAAAATATATGCGATGTATATTCAAGAGATACTGTAACCAGAAAGACGGGAAAACAAATCAAGCATAATCTAAGATTTTAACTGGATGCATATCCGACAACCTATGCGCGTTATTACGAACTTTTCATCTTCTCTCGGACGGCTTTGACTTTGCCTTTCAGTCTGCCGCTTGCGTCGCGTCTGTCATCTATACGAATGTTGGTCAAGACTCTGTCCGAGTGTTCGAACATGGCGTCGTGGACCTTGCGGATAAGCGCGAATATCTCGTCTGCCGGTCCTTCGACTATGGTGGCCATTGCGGTCAATTCGTAATCAAGACCCGATGCGGCGATGATGTCCAGCGCCTCGGCAACGTATTTAGAGAAACCCTCGTCTTTTTTCAAAACCGGGATAGTTGAAAATTCCGCCAGCATTGTCATTTCTCCTTCAGCAATCTTTACCCGCCAATTGCTGCCAGATACTTTGTTCCAAGGTTTTCGTAAGGTTCTTAACAAGCCTCTGCTGTATAAAAGATGTTTCCATGACGGCTTTTATACTGGCGTTTCCCGTGCTCGCCTGATGGCCTGTCCTAAGCTAATATCGGCCATATTTTCCCTCGCTTAATGAAGTTTTCCCCTTAAAGAGTATTTATTTTCTCTTTTATCAGAGATATTTGCAAAGTTTTTCGGGCCAAAGTGAAGTAAAAGAGTTTATGAGCAAAGCATATTGTCAAGGTGAGACATCAAGATTTTTTTTTGAAAAGCGCTCGAATCCAAAACCCCTTATCGCCGACTCCGAATTTGTCAGGGGTCAGGGCTGCACCGCTATGCCATTGAGGGTAAGTTATCCCGAACTCACCTATATTCAAGCACTTGAAGCCATGAAGCTCAAAGGCTTTCTCCAGAGACCATCTTGTAAAGAAATGAATATGGGGAATATGCTCAGGCGGCAGCCCCCAATAATAATGTTCGGTATTGGGAACTTCTACAAATACACTTCCTGATTGATCAAGAATCGAATTCAGATCGGACAAAGTTTCATCAAGATCTCTAACGTGCTCAAGCCAGTGGCTGGTATGGATGTGGTCAAATTTAACTTCAGTTTTGAATGGGAAATAATCTGCAAGTTTGTTCACATTTTGATGTCTGTAATAATTTCCCCATTGCTTGCCAGGTTCGCATACATGCAATTCAAGGTCCGATAGACCTATGCATTTTTCTCTTAACAGCAAAGACGCATAAGCGGCTCCCGCTCCAATCTCCAGTACGTTTTTTATTTGGGAACAGTCAAGGTCTTCAAGCAGAAAAGATATTTGATGATTGGCTCTGGGATTGTTCAGACAGTCGCTTTCGCCGACTGTGGCATCTTCGACCATTTCAGTTCTTTCCGACCAATAAGCTTTTTTATAGTATTTCTGCAATTGTTGGCGACTGGGAGGATTTTCCATAACTCCATATCCACAGTTGCGACAGACGCTTATATGACCTCTGAACAGCAAATTGCTTCCAGAGTGTTTTTTCAGCAGCGGAAAAGAAGCTGGAATAATGAAGTCAAAATGAGGCAGTAAATTTTTAACGATTTTCTTCCATTTCGGATTTCCATTCGGTGGATTGTATGGCACTCTCGATCTCAGATCGGAACCGCATATTCTACATTTTGTCATATACAAACCCTCTTTAAGAAAAAGGCTCAAATTCCTCATCGCCATAGACTTCCAGATACGGAGGGAATACTCCGCTGCACAGGTGGCGTTTTTTACACCGTTTGCATTTGTCGGCAAATTCGTACTTGTAGCGGCTGTCCAGATGCGCATCTTTATCTTTTTGGATTCTGTCCGACAGGCTTGCACCAGTCAGGTCTTCTTTTCCCCTGAAGTCTTTGCCGACTCCAAGACAGGGAATACTAAGGTTCAAACGACGGCGCACGCTTTTGGGCAGATCAGAAATACGCGGCGTGAGTTCGCGTACAGGAACACGACTGCAACCGTCATCTCGTACAAACAGGAAGTCATAGAAATGGCCACCCAATTCTTTGACAAACTTGGGGATCTTTTCAAGCTCGTGACTATTGATGTTCATTGCGACCGAGTGAACCTTGAAGCTTATTCTCTTTGCCACAGCCTCACGCGCAACTTTCATCAAACACTCGAAATGTCCGCTGCGGCCTACTACCTTGTCGTGAACCTCGGCAGTCACGCCATAGAAGGGTACATCCAGAGAATTCAGCCCGGCATCTATCAACTCGCTCAAAAGCCCATCGGCCAACTCACACATCATGGCGCTGTAAATCAGAATGGAGTCGTAGCCGGCAAGTTTACCAAGTTTTACCAGCGAAACAATATCGGGATGGGCTATGGGATCGGTGCTGAAAAACTGCAGACGCAGGCCCGGCTTGGCGGCTGTACCGATCTCAAGAGCTGCGTTTTGAAGCTGCTCATATTGCAAAAGCCGCAGAGCCTCAGGTTTCAAGTTGTAGCCATTAACAGGAGTTGAACAGAAAATGCAATTAAGTCCACATTGGCTGAGAGGCAAATCTATGCGGGTATCTTTGCTACGCTGCGAGTTTCGGATCTGTTCCCAAAAAGTCGTTTTCGGCCAGTCCACCAAACCGTTCTCATCACGTGGGAAGAACCTGTTGTACAAGTCGTCAAAGCGCTCTTCGGCAAGTTTCAGTCTTTTCCCAACTGTCTTCAATTCGATGCTTATGGAGCCTTTATCGACATTCGAGACATTCTTCATGGGTGTCAAACCAACTGAAAATATTCGAGTCTCTGCGATGGGCGAACTGCCGGATTCTTTGGCAAGACTGATATCCACATCCGCCAGTTTGCCGCCACCTTTTTCATGCACCGTATAAGACAAGGATCTCTCGCCAAGTTTCCAGATAAATGCACTTTTTTCGGTTTGGAAGACGAAATTATGGAACTGCTTCAATATCCAAGGAATCAATTTGTACTGGTTTTTTATATCCGGCATGAATTCCCACTTTTTCAAACTACGAAACCTATTAAAATTATTTATACCATAAAAACAAACAGCTTCCGAAAGTTTCCGATAAATTCATATTAGATCTTCAAATATTATGGAATTGAACTTTCTGCGACGTAACCAAAACAATTTATTGGCAAATTAAGCGTTTAATGTTATTCTTTAATTAAATTTGTGGACAGATTGCACAGGGGGTGGAGTCAGCATTACTAGGTGGGTAGGTACGTTCTCATCTCTGTACATTGTTTGTTGAACTCAGATTTATTTCTGATGCGGACGAGAAAAGATACAAAAAAGGGGGGAAAAGCGGTGGCGAACGTATTTGATTATTTTACGCTCCGAGGCTTCCTTTCGGAAATTAGGAAGCAAAAACAGTTTACTCTGCGCAAGCTGGCAGAATCCATAGGAATTACTCCGCAAGCAGTCAACATTGCCTTCAACGGTGGTGAAAGACTGGTCATAAATCATCTCTCCGGCTGGAAAAAAGCATTTAAATTCAAAAGGATGGAAGGCGCATACTTCGAATTGCTAGCCATTCTGGCGGGTTACTCCTCTTTTTCTTTAGAAAAGCGAAAACGCCATATGGAGCGCGCTTTCAATATCATACAGAGAATAATTGAAAGCGAACAGCAGGAACACAAGCCCAACGCCCTTGTATATTGGATCTCGCCGGAAAGCTCTCTGCTGCGCAACATGGTCAAACTCAAAGACTTCCCTGAAAACAGCGAAGAAATTCCTGCATGGGTAGTCAATAAAGTGGAGTCTTACCGTATAGCCCGTGGATTCTCCCGTTCGGAATTTGAGTGCAGAGTCACCAAGGTCTGGAAGTGGCTGAAAAAGATGGAAGTCGTCAAATTCGATACCGAGTTGAAACACTGGACCAGAAACGTTCACGATATATTTGCTTCAAGTCGAATCTCAGAAGATATCGAAGAATTCACCACTGCCATTCTGACATTGCCCCATTCGGATGTGCATCTCGACTTTGCGTCCCAGGTAGGATGTCCGGCGGTAACCATGAACAAAACGGCCACTCTTGCCATACCGAACCAGATCGAATCTCTGATGCGGAGTATCTGCGGTCGGTTTTTCAATGATATTGTAGAAAATCTCTCTGTGGGTTGCAACAAAGATGAAATGGACAGACTGTACGATATCGACAGAAATAAATATGAGCAGGTCAAAGCATACATGCAAATTCTCGAACAGTATGGCTTTACGGTTCCGACTCTCTGCGATGGCGATTTCGATACTGTTGTGCAACTGGTCTACTCTATGCGCAAGATGACCGATTAAGCATTTAGCTGACTCTATAGCAGATTGATAAAAACGAACACAAAAGGTCTTGATGTCAATTTAATTGATTATCTGCTGTTTTTTGTAAAGCAATGAAACCCTGAAAATGAGCAGCCACCCACAACATCAATAAATCAGTGTTATCAGCTAGATAAAACAAATTCAGTAAGTTTCCGGACATACCCTATTAATTATTATAGCTTGCTAAATCTGGGGATATTATTTATCCTCTTTCTGGATTTTTCAGCTACAGGGAAGGTTGATTAGTTAGATGATTGATGTCTTCAGCTTCAAAGATTTTGCCTCTCTTATGGATGCCATAAAGAGTATGTGCAAACAAG
>CAYTHG010000260.1:0-5893 GCA_964437525.1 uncultured Myxococcales bacterium
GATTAAGGCGGTTTCTTCTCCACATACAAAAGCGCCAGCACCCTTTTTTAGTTTGATTTCAAGCGAGAAATTGGAATCGAGAATGTTTTCACCGAGGACTCCGTATTCCTTGGCCTGTTCGATAGCTTTGATAAGCCTTTTGATTGCAAGTGGATACTCTGCACGGATATATATATAAGCCTTACTTGCACCTATGGCATAAGCTGCAATCGCCATACCTTCGAGAAGTCTGTGAGGGTCGCCTTCGATTACGGCACGATCCATAAACGCTCCGGGGTCGCCTTCGTCGGCATTGCAGATGAGGTATTTCTGATCTGCACCGAAGCTGTGCGAGATTTTCCATTTTCTACCAGTGGGAAAACCGCCGCCGCCACGACCGCGCAATCCGCATTTTTCGATCCTGTCGCAAAGATCTATCGGCGTTTCGGAAGACAGAACTTTTTCCAAAGCACTGTAACCGCCACGAGCGATATATTCGTCCAGGTTGCCTGGATTAATAATTCCGCAACTAGGTAAAACCCAACGAGTCTGCGGTCTGAAGAAGGGATGTTGATCCAGATAAGGGGCGTTTTCCCAGGCCTCTGCATTTTCGTCTCGGAACTGTCCCAGAACGCCTTTTTCGGGAAGTTTGGATGCCAGAATGCTATCGAGAAGCTTGGAAACCTTTTTTTCGGTAACCTTGCGGAAGCTTATGCGGGCTCTACCGGGAAGCTGTACATCGACAATGGGCTCTTCCGAACAAATGCCTATGCAACCGACTTCGATTATGTCGGCGTCTATGGAGCCTTCTTCCAGATAAGCTTTGATGACTTTTATAGTTTTGCCTGCGCCTGCGCCAAGACCGCAGGTACCGGTGCCGACGAAGATCTGAGGCTTTGAAACAACTTCTCTTCTAAGGGAGGAAATAAAACCTGAGAATTCTTCTCCTGTCTTATTCCATTTATCTATATTTTTGGCCAGCTTCGCGACGAGTTGGGGAGTCGGAGAGTCAGGCGTAGGCCAGCAGGAATTAATATCAGTCTTGAGCGTTGAGGCCGTCATTCTCTTTTTCCTTTCTCAGGTAGGATTTTATGATTCCATCTACCTTTTCAGGCGAAACCTGCGCGTAGAATTCCCCATTGACGCTGATCACAGGTGAAAGGCCGCAAGCGCCGATACAGGCAACTACTTCGAGGCTGAACATGCCGTCTTGTGTCGTCTGACCGGGCTCGATTTTCAGGCTACGCTGGAAGGCGTCCAGGACTTTTGCCGAGCCTTTGACATGGCAGGCAGTTCCGCGACAGACCATAATGTGGTATTTGCCTTGAGGCTGGAACCTGAATTGATTGTAGAACGTGGCGACGCCGTAAATTTTGCTGGCGGGAAGATTCAAATGTTCGCCGACTTGAACAACTGCATCCTGAGAAATGTAGCCAATCTTCTCCTGAACTTCCTGAAGAACAGGAATCAGGCTATCGCGCCCCGCATTTGGATGCGCCTCCAGAATTTCTCCGATATCACTCTTCATTTCAATTTCCTTTACTCCTTGAAGACCGACGTGAAAAGTAAGCAACTTTTTCGAGGGACATAGTCATATCCTGCTCGTCTAGATATATATATTCGGGTACATGCAATGGGGTAGGAGCATAGTTGAGGATTCCTCGCACACCCGAGCTCACCAATACATCTGCAATTCCCTGGGCCTGATCCCCAGGCACGGCAATAATTGCAGTATTTATTTCATTTGCTTCTACTAAATCTGCAAGCAGGTCTATGTGGTAGGCTTTTACGCCATTAACCAGCTTGTTGACTTTATCCGGGTTTTTATCGAATGCGGCAACGATTGACAGCTTCGGGCGGCGGTGGTAGAAGAAGTCCAGAATAGCCCTGCCCAAGTGTCCCAAACCAACCAAGGCAACCTTTTCGATATCCGAAGCATCAAGAATACTGCCAAGGCACTCGGTAAGCTTAGTTACCTCATAGCCTTTGTTCGGGCTTCCAACATGGCCTGTTGACATCAAATCTCTACGAACCTGAGCGGCACTGACTCTTGCCATTCTGGCAAGCTCATGAGAAAAGACATGGGTCGTCTCAGGCTTGGAATGATCCTGGAGAAGAGAGCGGTATAAACTCAATCGACCAACAACTTTGTCTGGAATTTGCTTATTCATGTAAGCTCCTTACTCCAACCTGTTTCGTGACATGTTTCACAGCGTTCACGTTGTCACGGGAAGAATGCTTGAGGCTGTGAATATTGTCAAGTATTTTTCGTGAATTATTTCGTTATCTATAGGAAGTCCTGAAAAGGTGGTCCAAGAGCGCTTGCAAGCTGCCAGCATGGCAAGTAATACTTCTATGATATCATGAACATACGCCTAGTATCATTCCAGCATTACTCGTAGTTCCTGAAGTTAGGCAACTGGCTTTTTATGCTGTGGAATACGAGCTAATGGAGAATATATTATCTAATTGGTGTCAATATAGCTGACATTGAGCGTGCTTTATGGACATTCTGACATAATTAAAGGGCTAAATAGGGAGTCCATAAAGCACAGGTGTGTGCAATATATATACACAATAAGAAAGCCGAGCCCAAAAGGCTCGGCTTTCTTTGTGAAATATTCTCGTCGCTAGAGCATATATTTTTTTCTGTTTAAGACAAAAAGAGCAAGGGTCATAGACAAAAACAATGGGAATCCATTGCTTCCTGTTCCATTGCAGCCATCGCCCCCGTCGCCTGAGCCAGAATCGCTATCGTCGTCATCATCATCATCGTCGTTGTCATCTCCATCCTCTGAAGAAGAATCGCCATCCTCAGCCTCATCTCCATCTTCTCCGTCTTCTCCGTCTTCTCCGTCTTCACCTGTATCATCGCCATCGATTTCAACAGAATCTCCGTCTTCTTCCACTTCCTGATCGCCATCTTCAGGAGATTCATCGCCATCTATGAGGTCATCGATGCATTTGCATTCGGCAGTCTCGCCGTTCATCAGGCAGGAACCGCCAGTCAAGCCCGATTCCTCACAGAATGCACGGCAATCGCTGGCCTCCCAAGTGCCTTCAAAGCAACTGACAGCATAATAAGCCTTGCACCTGTCGGATTCCCACAAATTACACGGGCCATAACTGCCAGCCGGAGTCTGCGGGTCATATGTATCGAAAATGCCAATGATTTCAATTGATTTGTTTACGGGAACTTTATTTCCTTTTTCATCGGTAACTATCAATGTGACAGAGTATGTTCCCGGCTTTGTAAAGGTATGCAGGAACCACATTTTGTCGGTGTTTTCATCTATATTGTTGGCATCGTCAGTGGACCATGACCACGAGAGGTTTTCACGGTCATCCAAGCTGCCAGCACCGCTAAAGACCATTGCTTCATTCATGACGCCCACATTATAAGAGAATATGGAAGGCATGGGCAACGAGTCGTCTGTCATTGCATCTGCAGTAGCTTCCAGAAGACCGGGGACGTTGACCTTTCCCCATCCCCAATAAGTATCAGGACTTGAAGAAGCCAGGCTGCTGTCCGATGAAAGCATCAGTGCTTTACGGAGTCCGGGGCCGTCGATATCCGGCGCGTATTGGGTGACCAAGGCCGTCACTCCCGCCATAAGAGGCGAAGAACTGCTGGTTCCGCCGAACATAATGAAGTTGCCATGCTCGTAGCTGTCGTAAACATCTTGCGGGGAATCGCTTTGGGCACCCGGCGTCATCTGGGCGTAGGTACCGGTTACATGTATCGTCATGCGACCGTCTATACGCAAACCACCGCTACTGTATGACGCCAGACCGTTTTTACCATCTCTGTGTTCATGCGCACCGATTCCCGTGCCGCCATCGGCTCCGGCAGGAAGGGTAGTCGTTGTAATGTTCTTGTTCTCTTCATAACCGTCCGCGTTGTCTTCTTCCCAGATCAGACCATAGGCAAAACTGCTTTGGTCGTCAGTGACAACAGCGGTTATATCAAGCGGGGTTCCACCGTTGTTGGTGAACCTGAGATAATATGGAGGCGACAACAAATCCCCATAATCCGAGCCATAAAGCATTACCTGATTGTGAACCGTTCCGCGCTCTGTTGTTTCGCGTATAGAAACCCAAGTCAGATTTGAGGTATAAGCGCCCCATTCCATCTCGTTTCCAAGATCGATCCAGGTTCCATCTGTTTTCTTTAACTCTATTTGAACATCGCGGTCCGGCTGACGCCACGTCAAGCCTATCATCATCTGGCGATAACTGCCGTCATACTGAGGATATACAGGGTCGGTGTAGACTTTTTTCTCAAGCGTTTCTTTGGGCGGCACGCGGAAGTAGCTGTGTTTTTTGCCACCTTTATAGTTGCAGGAAGGGCAGATAGGCAGCATTCCGCCTTTTTCCGCTTCAGTTATTGCCATTGCGTCATTCGACGATCCGTCACGCGGGTGCGTTGTCGAAACACAATACTCGTGAAGGGTCACTCGCGCACCACCCTCTTTGCACAATCCCAGTCCGGCGGACATATTTAGGTGATCCTCCTGACTGGTGCCTATATGAAAATTGATGGCGCTTTCCACCAGTACAAGCTCGGCTTCATAAGCAACGCCTCTGAGCCTATGCGGATACCAACCAGAGGCCGAGACACCAGATGTTCCAGTACCGTGAGACACGTAATCGCTGGAAGAGAAGGGGTATTCGATAAGGTTTTCACCGCGTGTGTATTCGACAACATTATACTTATTGCCCACAATGTAGGCTCTTTGCACTTTGCTATCACCAAGACCAGTCAGCGTTTCGCCCGGATCAAGCTGGTTGTTCCCGTTGGTATCGTTGACAAAGAAAAGCCTTTCTCCGTAGCATGGATCAGTTTCTACAAAACCTGAAGAAATGCCATAATCGCGTTCGCCGCTGCTGTTTTCGTCATTGTATAAGTAATCCAGATCAACCTGAAAAACATTGTCTTTATTCTGCGCCGGCGCGTAGTAATCGTAATTCAAGTGGGCATCGAAGAAAGCAAGAGATTCGCCTGCATCGGCAAGCCCGTTTAAATTCATGTCAACACTGTCAATAGAAGTATCGAACTTGCCGTTCTCGTTGGCGTCTATCCAGTCGAAGATTTCATCGCTTGGCTTGAAGAACGCCGGATGGAAAATATCCACCTTGGTATCGTCGATGCAGATAACCTGACCGGCACCGGTGATTGGGTGTCCTTCGCCATCTGTATAATCCGTGTAAGCCTTGTCTATGCCGTTTGCAACACGAGCCTGATCCATGGGCCTTGTAGCCTTGCTGATGGCAAACTCTATGCGTTCGACAAAATCGAAATCGGCAATTGCATCAAGCTTGTTGCGGCTTGATTTGCCGGAATAAATCCTGCCGACATGCAGGGCTTTCCCATTGATGTACATAGGATCGAAACCAACTTCTTCAAGCTTTGCAATCTGGCTGGCAGAAAGTTCCTTGGAAGCTCGCAAAGTAACTGGAATTGCTCCTCCCGATTTAGATATAGCGGCCTGCACCATAGGTAGAGGAGACAACAGGCGTTTATCTATCTTGTCATTTTCTGCAAAAGCCGAAGGCGACAAGAGCAATAAGGCTACAAAAATAGAAAAAATAAATGAAAATTTTGATTTAAGCATGTACTCCACCATCTAGTCCGTCCGTTATCCTACGGAGGGCGTTTCCAAATAAATATTTTTTAACGAGCATTGTTAAAAACGAAAACTAATTTCCTTGCGTTTGGAACAAAGATCCGAAAAGGAATCAGGTCATCATGCGGCGGTCAGTATTGCGTTTGCGGTCGGCACCGTCGGGGTTGCCTTCTTCGTTGCTGGTACCTTTGGTCATCATGCGGCGGTCGGTATTGCGCTTGCGGTCGGCACCGTCGGGATTGCCTTCTTCGTTGCTGGTACCTTTGGTCATCATGCGGCGGTCGGTA
>CAYTHG010000261.1:0-5819 GCA_964437525.1 uncultured Myxococcales bacterium
TTCGGATGTCGGTTCGTAGCCTAAAAGCGCGGTGTAGTGTTCTCGCTGCTTTTTTAAATGGAAAAACAGCTTGCGCTGAGCCTGGGTCGTGCCGACTTTTACCAGCGACCAGTTGTCGATGATGAATTTGAGGATATAGGCTTTGATCCAGAACGATGCGTAATAGGAAAGCTTTACGTTCTTGGTCGGGTCGTAGTTCTTTACGGCCTGCATCAAGCCGATGTTGCCTTCCTGAATCAGATCCAGCAGGTTGGTCCAGTAACGGCGGTAATCCATGGAAATCTTGACTACCAGCCTGAGGTTGGATGTAACCATTTGTTGAGCGGGTTTAAGATCGCCGGTTTCGCGGTACTGTGTGGATAAATCTATCTCTTCTTCGCGTGTTAAAAGCGGGTATTTACCGGCCTCGGTAAGGTACAGGCGCAAAGGGTCGTATGGTACAGGAGTGGTGTTGGCGCGAGGAACTATCGCTTTGCTGCCGGATTTCTTTTTTTTACTTTTTGTTTTCTTGGGGGTGGTTTTCTGATCGACATCTGCAATCTCCGCTTCCAAAAGCTCTTCCGACTCTTTCGGGGGCAGTACTACATCAATCTTTGCCTCTTTTTTAGCAGACGACTTCGATTTGGCGGTCGTCTTGCCTTTGGATTTGCTTTTGGCAACCGGCTTGCTGCTTTTTTCAACTCTTTTTTGAGGAGCCATAAATCAATTACCAAGTGGAGACTTGATCCACTTAATTCCTATCTCTATTTACCCGGACGTTCTATTCTATACTCATTTATTTTTTTGTACAGAGTAGCTCTCGTTATTCCCAGTTGCTCACTTGAGCGTTTGATGTTCCAGTGGTACAGATTCAGGATATTCTCTATATGATGCTTCTCGACCAATTTAATACTTACATTCCCGTTTTGCAACTGGGAATCGACTTTAATCGGTTTTGGAAGCTCTTCTATGTCGTCTGGGCCGATTGAATCTTCAGGAAAATCAGCGGCTTTCTCGACTACCCACTTAAGCTGTTTTGCATTCTTGGGCCAGGAATATTCTTTGAGTTTCTTCAATGTCTCCGGCAAGAACTTTTTCGCTTTCGAGTCGCCGTGCTTTTTTTGACAATAATGCTCAAGAAGTTCCGCTGCCATCAGAGGGATATCTTCCCTGCGTTCTCTCAGGCTCGGCAGGCGGATGTTCAGCAGATTGAGGCGATGATAGAGTTCCTCAAGGAAAAGCCCGCGTTCGACCAACTCGGATAAAGGTTTTGCAGCAGAGAACAAAAGGTGAACATCAAGAGGAATGACAAGCCCGTCTCCGCCGATTGGCGCAAAACGGTTGGTTTTTAGTATTTTGAGCAGTTTATGCTGGTTGTTCATGGAAAGGCGTTCTATCTCGAAAAACAGCATGGTGCCGCCGTTTGTGTCAGCGAGCATTCCCGCTTGTGGGGATTCGTCGGGGGATTGTCTTTTGCGGCCCAAAAGCGCGCTTTCGAAGTTTTCTTTTCCGTTTTCGTCGCAATCGAAGATATTAAAGTGCTTGCCGCATCTGCGTGAGAGTCTCTGTATGGCTTTGGCCACCAGGCGTTTTCCCGTCCCGAACTCACCGGAGATCAATACCGGCGTTTCAGATCTTGCCGCCGTGCGTATCATCTCGAAGGCGATCTTCATTTTCTCATCGTTGCCTATCAAGCCGTAAAACAGGCCACGGGCTTTCCTGTAGCGGTCAATCTGGATTCTGCTGTCTTCCAAAACTAGTTGAATAGCTTCTTTCAGGCCATCGGCTCCACCGGAGGTCAATCTGTAGCCTTCGCCCGAAGGAATTTTCAATTCTTCAAGTATTTTTTGCCCGACCATGGGCTTCAGACAGGCTTCTACATCGTTTAAGACGGCAGAGGCTTCCTGGGAAAGTGTCGCCGCGTCGAAAACGCGGTCCGGTTCTCCCATGAAAAGCGACAAAAGGAACAACCTCAGGGGAGATTTCATCTGATGAAACAGGGGTTTGTCTGGATGAAGCTCAGTTTTCCAATCGTAGCTATTTGACATAATCAACTCCAAAAAACGAGAAATATGTTCAGCAATTGAACACTATCCGGTTGCTAAAGTCAAGTTTGTCTTTTTTTTAATACTTGAGGAGATATTCGATCTATGCTGCATTGCACAATAAAGCTTTGTAAGAACAAAATAAACATTGCTTAAGCTATCAAGAATATGGCAAAAACATAGCAGCCGGAAAGGTGTTCAATGAGTTTTGAAGAGCATATCAGAAATTATGCAGTAGACTGGCTGGCCGCAGATGTATTTCTGGGTCGCGTCAGTGCTGTAGATATTCCTCACCTGTGTACTTACAATATAGAAAAAGCCTATGCATTTTTAAGAAGTTACGGCTACGATTACCGAAATCCCGAGCAGGCCGAGGACTTGATTAAACTGCGTGATGAGGCCATACTCTTTATCGAGAAAAATCTGCTCGTCAATCCTGACGATTCTGATGACAAGCTTGAAATTCCGCAGGAAGTCAGAAACGAGAAGGAAATTCCCAAACTCTTGGTTTGGGCAGCGGCAGGCAAAGGCGAGGTCAGAAATTGGTCCTGCTCGGTCTTGCGTGTTATGCATACTGTCACGCATCTGAACAACGACTTGGCCATCAACTTCTTCCCACAGATTCAAAAGCAGATCATTGACCATATGATGACGCATATTTCCAGCGACTCCGCCGGGGAAGTTTATCTGGGGCACAACGAAGATCAGCTCAGCCTGTATCTTTTAGATATCAAGACCCGCAAAAGCTATCACAGCATGTTGATGAAACTCTTGCACAAGTCGGAGAATGTCGGAGCTGACATCTTTGACCGCATAGGTTTCCGATTTGTGACGCATACCAAGCTTGAAGCCATGATGGCTATGAAATATCTCGAAGAAAAATACGTCATTCCATACCCCAACATCAAAATGCAGCGTTCAAGGAACACCCTGATAAACATGGATGCCTTTCACAAGCGCTTCGAAGATGTTGTAGTGCGCTACAACAGAGGGGAGATAACCCGTCAGGAGCTTAGAGAGCAATCCGAAGAAATCGCCAAACTACCCGAATGCGCTCCTGCCAAGGACGATATCTCCCATCTTGATATCAATCCGTTTTCGTCTACGGAATTTCATTCTATACAGTTTACCTGCCGTCAATTGATACGGGTCAAAGGCCCGGCTCTGGCTCCGGGAATGGCCAAAGACGAAGATGGTCTGGTGGAATATCGTTTCTTTTTCCCCTTCGAGATTCAGATACTGGACAAAGACGCATATGTTGAAAGTCGTCGCGGCAGAGCCAGTCATTCTGAGTACAAGCGCTTGCAGCTAAAAGCCGTCAGGTCGCGGGTCTTTCCCTGGCTAAAAGGTTCAAGCTGTATGCGCTAGACTTGACAGCAGGCGAGCTTTTAAATAGCCTCTAATAAAGTTAAATACCGAAACGGAGCTTTCCTTGAAACCTTTGTCAATGTCTCGAATTGCAATACTTACGATGCTCGTCTTGTGTCTGTGCTGGTCTTTGCCTGTCTGGGCCGAGGACGGCGATCTGGAGAATGAATTGGATTCTTCCGAATCCGAAAGCGCCGAAGATCTAGAAGATGGCGAAGCTATCGAGAGCGAATGCTTAAAAGACAGCGATTGCGGGCCAGGGAAGATCTGCCGCGACAATGGAACATGCGTGACCCAGTATTGCGATAAAGATCTGGATTGCGAGAATGAAGATTTCTTCTGCCGTGAAGACGGCAAGTGCGCCCCGCTAGTCTGCCTTTATGACAAAGACTGCCTGTCGGGTGAATTCTGCGATCATGGGAAATGCCTGACAAGTCCTGGAGAATCCGAATATCCCTATGTCGAAGGCGGGGTTTCCAACTGCAATCAAGCCGATTGCGATTCCTCGCTGTTGATGCTGCTTGCCCTTATGGGTTTGCTTATGGCGCTACGCAGACGGACCGTTTAAGTTCGGTTCCGATTAATATCCCAGAAGACTTCCGACCTGCCAGATTGAGACAGCCAGAATAAAAGCTATTGATAAAGAGTAGAGGACCTGGAAGCACATCCATTTGTTGGAGGCCGTTTCGCGTCTGATGGCGGCAATCGTTGAAATGCAGGGTGAGTAAACCAGCACGAACACCATGAAGGCTAAAGCCCACAGAGAACTCTTGCCTGAAGCTTTGATCTTTTCGGCAAGGTTGGTGGATTCTTCGTCAACTTCTTCACCGACACCGTAAAGAATTCCCAGCGTCGAAATGACGACTTCTTTGGCCACGAATCCGGTTGTCAATGCAACACCGTCACGCCAGTCAAAACCGGCCAGGCTCAGCACTGGTTCAAGGCTTTTGCCGAAACGAGCTAGAAGGCTGTTTTCCTGTTGAAGGCTCAAGCGTTTGTTTTCCAGTCTCGAAAGCTCGCTTGAGAGAACCTCGCCGCTCATGCTTTTCTGGACGGCCTGTTTCTCAAGTGCGATTTTTGTATCTATTTCGTCACTCTGCGGGAAAGTCGATAGCGCCCAGATAAGGATCGAGCCTATCATAATCACGCCACCCATTTTTTTGAGGAAGATAACGGCTCTTTCCCACATGTGGATGACCAGACTTCTGATTGTCGGCAGTCTGTATGGAGGCAACTCCATTACAAAAGGCTCGCCCTGGCCTTTTAAAAGAGTTCTGGAGAACAGCATTCCCGAGAAAACCGCTATCAATACGCCCAGTATGTAAAGACCGAAGATGACGCTTCCGGCGTGTGCCGTGAAAAACGCTCCGGCGAAAAGTACGTAAACCGGCAGGCGGGCCGAGCATGACATGAAGGGGTTGATTAGAATCGTCAGTATGCGGTCGCGTTTGGATTCAAGGACGCGCGTGCCCATGATGGCCGGGACATTGCAGCCGAAGCCCATCAAAAGTGGAATGAAAGATTTTCCATGCAGACCGACAGTATGCATGATGCGATCCATCACAAAAGCCGCACGCGCCATGTAGCCGGTATCTTCCATCAAGGCGATGAATAGGAAGAGGATCAGGATGTTCGGCAGGAAAATGGCTACTCCTCCCACACCGGCGATGATGCCGTCTACAATGAGGCTGCGGAAAAGACCGGGTTCCATGACAGATGTGAGAAAACTCGATATCCAGCCCATGGCCGTTCCTATCCAGTCCATTGGATAAGCGCCGAGAGTGAAAGTGGACTCGAACATGAACCACAGCATGAAGAGCAGAATAGGTATGCCGAGGACGCGGTGAATCAGGATTCTGTCCACTTTGTCCGTAGTGTCTGCTTTTTTCTTTTTGCTCTGGGATACTACTTCTTTCAGCGCTCCGTTGATGAAGCCGTAACGATGATCGGTGATTATCATTTCGGCGTCGTCTTTGAATAGCTGATTTATGTTTTTGCGGTTTTCATCGACCTGCTTGAGAAGTTCGGCTTGGCCTTTGAGCATTTCTGTGATGTTTTTGTCGTTCTCTAAAAGCTTTAATGCCAGCCAGGCTTTAGGGTACTGATGTAGGCCGCTTTTAACCGAATCCAGCTCCGACGAAATGCCTTCCAATGCGCTTTCTATTTCACGCGGGTAGCGAATCGGGACATGTTTTACTTTGTTGTCTTTGGCGGCTACCTGTTCTACCGCGTCCAGGATTTCGTTCATGCCTCTGCAGCGATTGGCTACTGCGGGAATGACAGGGACGCCGAAAAGCTTGGAGATCTTCTTGAAGTCTATCACTGTGCCTTTAGCTTCGACCTCGTCCATCATGTTGAAAACAAGCACCATGCGCGTCTGCATTTCCAGAAGCTGGGTGACCAGGTACAGGTTTCTTTCGAGATTAG
>CAYTHG010000262.1:0-5817 GCA_964437525.1 uncultured Myxococcales bacterium
GTCTTGAGTTTCAGCTTGCCTCCATACGATCAGGTGGAGCGCATCGTATATGTTCCTGCTGAAGATCTCTTGCGCGTCAAGCATCTGTTCGCAGCCGATCTCGCCCATCTTGAGGTCATCCCCCAAAATGCTCGCGGGGTCGAGGTTTATATCAACGGAGAAATGGTTTCCGAGGGCATATACAAAACGGATCTGCTGGGAGGCACTTACAAAATAGATGTCGTTAAATCCGGCTTTGTAACCTACAGGCGGACAGTGCATCTCAAGTCCGGCGACAGAGTGCAGGTAAAGCCTAATTTCAAAGAAGGGCTTTCGTTGCGTCCGGGAGAAAAAATAGTACACAAGCTGGACTATCGCCCGGCCATATTTACCACGGTCGCTTCGTCTCTGGCCTTGAGTTTCGGTATCTTTTTAGAGTTGGAGGCGCAGAGCCACTACGACAAATCGACCAACTATGTCAAGGGAACCGGAGTATACGATCAGGAACGCGAAGATGGCCGCAACAGTCGCATAGGCGGCGGTGTGCTGATGGGTGTGGGTTCTGCCGGTTTGCTTGCAGGCATTGCACTTTTTATATGGGCTCCCGATAAAGAAGTTGTTATTGTTCCCGAAACCGACGGCAAGTCGGTTGCCTTGATTAAAACGACTTTTAAATTTTGATTGAAAGAGAAGCATTTCTTTGATGGACAAGACTGAAAACACACAGGCCGATGGCGGACAGGAAGTCCGTGCGGTCGGTCGCGGGGCTTTGTGGATAGCGGCTGCCAAGGGTTACTTCGTTTTAACGGGCGTATTGCTTTTGACGCTTTTGCCGCGCTTTATCGGCAGTAACGAGTCCGAGCGGGCCGACATGTACGGAACCTTCACAGTCGTGATGGGCATATTGAACCCGATTACCATGATGATGATAGCCGGAACGATTCAGTCGGTTTCGAAATTCATATCCGAAGATGTAACCCGCTTCGGTGTCGTCAAACACCAGGCTTTGCGCCTGCAATTTGTCTTCGGTGCTGTGGTTACACTGCTGTTGCTTTTAGCTGCTCCCCTGATTGCATATCTGCTAGGCGATGAACGGTTGGTGGTGTACATCCGCATGACCGCGCCGATAGTCTTTTGCTATTCGCTTTACGCCGTGTTTATCGGAACCTTCAACGGCCGCAGGCTGTTCTTTCGTCAGGCGCTGATGGATATTATGTTCGCCACCATGAAAGTCGGGCTGATACTGCTTCTGGCGCTGATAGGCTTCGGTGTCGCCGGTGCCATAGGCGGATTTTTGATAACAGCTATAATCATGCTCTTTGTGGCGGGCTTTTTGGCTCGCGGTGGCGAGCGCTCGGGCGATATCACCTGGAAGAAGCTTTTGTCTTTTCAGGTCTGGATCATGGTCTTTACGCTGCTTTTAAATCTTTTGATGAACGTCGATCTCTACCTGGTCAAGGCCTTTCTGCCTTCATTCGTTTCAGACGGTCACGCCGAGAGTCTCAGGCAGAGTTTGGGGTTGAACGATGTTTCCGAGGTCGGAAACGTGCTGGTGGGCATATATTCCGTAGCCTTGCAGATTGCGCGCCTGCCCTATGTGGGAGTGATCGCAATATCGCTGGTGCTTTTCCCGCTGGTTTCCAAAGAAACCTATCAGGGGGATACCGCCAAAACCCGCAGCATCATACAAAACGCCACGCGCTATACTTTGCTTCTGGCATCCTTTTTCGCGCTGGGCGCGTCGTCCTGCTCGTCCGAAATTCTCAAGCTGGTTTTCACACCCATATTTGCCAACGGCTCGGTCGAGCTGTCGCTTCTGGCTTTGGGTTATCTGGCTTTCTCCATGATGATGATTTTCACCACCATCGCTTCCGGGGCAGGGCGTCCACAGATGGCGGCGCTGATAGTGGCTTTGACGCTGATTCTATCGGCGGTGGCTAACGGATTGGCCGTTCCGCTGGCAGGCACCAAAGGCGCGGCTACGGCCACGGCTCTGGTAATGATGACAGGGGCTGTCGGCGCATGGTTCTGGGTCAGGGCTCATTTTGCCATCGCTTTTCCGTGGTCTACCATTCTGCGTACGATTGTCGCGGCAATAGTGGCGTTCGGAGTTTCGTGGTTCTGGTCTGCCGATACTTTAGTGACCATAATTCTTAAAGGCGCTGTCGTTGCATTGTTGCTGGCGGTTATTCTTGCAAGTGATTTGAAACGTGAAGAGTTGAATAAGATCAAGACCATAATATCTAGAGGCTAGCGTCTAATATTCAGACTTGCCTTGTCTGTCTGATATGATAAAAAAGATCGTTCTTCGAGTGTCTATTTCTAATTGATTTGGTTTGTTTTAGCTTGAGGTAGATAAGGTGAGACAAATGAGTATTGAGGGTAAGTCGGAAACAGGAATTACTTATAGTAAATTGGGGCCGCGCGGGGAAGCTCGGGATATTCTCGATCTGGGCATCAAACTCTCGGTTCCATACAATCAAAATGCAGATTTTCTTCCCAAAATTCTTCCCTATGCAAAATATATCGAAGAGGTCTATCTTTCGCCGCCGGATGACGTGGCTTCAACACACCGTCAGACCGCGCGCCAAACCCATAAAGAATACGAAGCCGAAGTAAACGCACTGGCCGAAAGGCTGGCAGCCGAAAGCATTGCTGTCTCTTATGTTTTCAATACATTCATTCTTTCCAAGAATCACGACAAGGCAATAAGTTTTCTTGAGTCGCGTCTAAAGCAAGGCTGGCCGGTAGCGGCCATCTTTGCCGATGTGGATCTTGCCCGGCGTGTCAAAGATGAGTTACCAGAAATAGCCGTGGCGAACTCCATTTCCGCCAACATGATTTCTCTGCACATCGCCAATTACTGGGCAAAAGAAGTCAAGGCCGATGCGATTCTACCGGATCATTCCTTCAATCTTTATCCCGAGAAACTCAAGCAGATAAAAGACCTGGGCGTCAAAGTCAAAATAATTCCCAACAACGCCTGTATTCCCGAATGCCCGTTTTATCTGTTCCATCAGGCTTTGCCGACAATGATGGAAAGCGATCCCGATCAGGCCTGGAAGGAATGGAGCATACGTCTGCAAAAGTGCCGCCAGTATGTTTACAACAAGCCTTGGGTTTTGATGCGCACCATGATTGCGCCGAAGAACCTCAATTACTACAAAGGCGCGGTGGATGTAATAAAGCTCGATGGTCGTTCCTGGGATACGGATGTCATCAAGAATGAGATCGAGCGCTACGCCTATCTACTTGAAGACAAAATTCTTTATGAATTCAAAGGCCAGCGCAAAGCCCGCCAGAGTTCAGAGCTTTTAGAGCGCCTGCGCAACTGCGACAGGGTTTGCGACCGCTGTGGCTGGTGCGAAGCCAATGTGAGCTTTGAAGAAGTCTCGAAAGAGGAAGAAAGATTCTTCGAGCCGCATTTACAGATCAACAAACCGCGAGTCTTCAGCTCCGCTGCCGATCAAGGGATATTCGAAAAAGCCGGCAGGTTCTTTGCCGTCCTGGCCGACGAGCGTCTGCCGATCGTGTTGGAGCGTATCGTTATTGAAAACAAAGAAATACTGGCTTGTATTTCGGGTAAAGACGGTCAGGGCGAAGGAGAAATAGTTCTCCGGCACAAAAACCCCGAAAAGCCGCTTTTCAGAAGTACTGCAAATCTTGATGTAGGTTACAACTTGCCTGACGGCGCTTCGGAAGCGTGGTCGGAGATTGTTGCCAAGCTTGCCATTCTAGTCGGCAATACTGTCAATGTCATGGAAAAAGCCGGGCAGGACACCTCGCTCGGCTCCAAGCCTCTGGTGAATAAAATCGCGGAACTGCCCATGTATTTCCGTTATCCGCAATACGAGGTTTTTCACGAAAACAAACAAAGCCGACTGCACCGGCAGGATTCGCCCCCCTTTGCGCCTGAAGATATCGGTCGCATGGAGAAAGGGCTTGAGTCATACGAGCTTGGGCGTCTGGTCGCCTATCCTTCACATGATGCCGATGGCACATGGTTGATGCAGATGGCCCATATTGCCTCGCAAAAGCCCGAATGGGATTGCGCCGTGGCCTATGAAGGCAAGGTAGTACATGCCCCCGAGCGTGTCAGAGAATTTGCAGCCGAAGGCGTAAAGATATTCCGCGCTTCCTTATGGTCTGTATCTGCGGATATTCACGATCAGCGACATGGTCGGACAGGGCATTTCGAGCAGGTGGTCGAGCTTTTGGATAGCGCCGCTAAATACGCCCGTGCCGAGTTGTGGCTGCACCTTGCTAACAGGCAGATACTCGACTCGCTGGAAGATCTGCTAAAAATGGCACAGGAACATTCCTGGCGGCCCTTCCTGGATCTGCGTCCTGCTTTAGACGATCTTGCCGCTGTCTTCGATGCTCCCAGTCGGGAGGAAATCATCGATAAGCTTGACGAATTGTCAGAACTGCTACCAACCGATACCGTTCACACCGGCTTGAACGAACGGGAGATAGCCTCTGTCTTTGCGCCATACGTGAGATAGGGTCTGTAATTGATTGTCTACTTTAGTCTTGCCTGATATAATAAGAAGTTAATTACTGGTTTCACCAAGTTTTGAGAATTGATGGAGTGTTATAAAGCAGGAGCGTCTGGATGCACGCAACGATACAGAAACGCATGAAAGAAATTTTAGAGATGCTTGCCGGTGAGCGGCGCATCTTCATATTCGGTTGCGGCAGTTGCGCAACTCTGGTCAAGTCTGGCGGCGTCGAAGAAGTCGAAGAAATGCGCCGCCGTCTCGAAGAAGCGGGCAAGGAAGTCGTCGGGACTTATGTTCCCGAAACCTGTTGTTCGCTCGGTACAGTGCGACAGGTTGTCTTGCAGCACAAAGAAGAAGTCAAAGCGGCGGATTCGTTTCTGGTGCTGGCTTGCGGTCAGGCCGTGCATACCGTTATCGACGCCACCGGAGGCGCTGTCGTGCATCCCGGTTGCGATACGGTATTTGGTGGCGAAACAAAATTTCGCGGCGTTTTCGAGGAATACTGCACTTTGTGCGGCGATTGTATCGCCGACCGCACCGGCGGCTTGTGCCCTTTGACCTTGTGCGCCAAGGGGCTCGTCAACGGGCCATGCGGCGGTTCCATGCATGGTAAATGTGAGACCGACCGCGAGCGCGATTGTGGCTGGGTCTTGATTTATGAGCGCTTAAAGGCTATCGACAAACTGGATAACTTGCAGGAAATACAGGCTCCGGTGGATAGAACTCGTTCGCATTTCCCACGCCGAATAGAAATCAAGAACAAAAAGCCCGTCTTCATTTCCGGCGGAAAACGCTACGACCCTACTGAAGAATAACTTGTTTGTTGAAAGCAGGCATTGATATATGAGCAGATTGAGAACATTGCTTGATGCGGGTGAATTTGCAGTTACTGCCGAGATAGGTCCACCCAAAGGTGTTGAACTGGAAGCGACCATAGAGCCTCTGCTGCCTTTTGCAAAAAGACTTGCAGCCGTAAACGTCACCGATAATCAGTCCTCCGTCATGCGGGCCTCTTCGCTGGCCGGCAGCGTGAAGTTGCTGCAACACGGAATAGAGCCGATTTTCCAGATGACCTGTCGTGATAGAAATCGTCTGGCATTGCAATCAGACTTGCTGGGCGCATACGCGCTAGGTATACGCAACGTGCTGGTTTTGACAGGCGACCACCCCAGCGTGGGCGATCATCCCAGCGCGATGTCGGTTTACGATCTTGACTCCGTTAATCTTCTGTCTAGCTTGAAGGGATTGATGGAAGGCCATGATATGGTCGGCAATGCATTGAAAGGCGCACCCGAAGAATTGTATCTGGGCGGCGCGGTTTCTCCGGAGTCAGATC
>CAYTHG010000263.1:0-5799 GCA_964437525.1 uncultured Myxococcales bacterium
TAGAGTTGCGCTCTGATGCAGAAGCAGTGCTCAAACGAAGGGTTCCTGTCTATGAAGCCGAGTACAAACGTCGTGGCTGGAAGATGTTTCCGGGAATCGATAGAGTGTATGTCAACAAACGAGCAAGGGATGAGCTCGGTTGGGAACCTAAAAACAATTTCCCTGATGTACTCGACCGGTTGAAAGCGAACAACAAGGTACTGAGCCCACTGGCATACATCATCGGAGCCAAAGGCTATCATTCCACAACGTTTGATGTTGGCCCTTACCCCGTGAAATAAAAAAAGTTATTTATCTACCAATGGCTTAAAATATTCAGTCTACCCTGCCCTTGATCCATTTGGAACAGGGACTTCTGGAATAGCAAGGCATGGTGTGACCTTATCTTCGTATCCGATATCAAAAAGCATTCCTTGTGATACTTCACCAGCCATTTTCTTTTCAGGTAAATTCAGGACAAAAAGAGCTTGCTTGTTTTCAATTTCTTTAGGATTTTCACGCTCTTGTTTTATCCCAGCAAGGATTGATCGAGTATGATCTCCAAAATCAACAGTCAACTTCATCAGCTTGTTTGATTTTTCCACATCACAAACAGAAACGATGGTTCCCACTCGAATATCTAGCTTTTCGAATGTTTCAAAAGATACCATCTCTTTAATTGGGGCTGGTTTCATTACGGACTCCTTATTGGAAGAGGCAGCTACTGCGCAGCTGTGTTAGTTTTCTCCGTTGAATAACTAGATTTCAGTCCCCTACCTTCTCTCAGGAAGCTTTTGGCTTTCGCTAACCTTAAACTGCACAATACGATGACCAGCAAAGAACCCGGCACGACTGATTGCTTTTTGCGACGCCAGGTTCATTTTGTCCGTTGAACAAATTGACTTCAACCCCTTGCTCGTATTCATGCTGGCAAGTTGTTTAAGGATTTGCGTTGCCAGCCCTTTTCCCCGTTCAGATTCTGCTACAATCATTCCCAAGTAGGCATACTCAGTCTGGTAGTCATCATAGCTACGGCTTTCACCGGTCGCAATCAAGTCGCCGTTTTCTTCCCATAGCCCAAAGAGTTCCTGACGGCTAATCAGCTTAGCATAATAGCCTGTGAGCCAATCTTCGGGTGCCCCGATAGCCTCCTTTGCAAATTCGATCGCTTTTGGCAGCTGTACCGATTCGATCGTGACTAAAGGCAGGACCAGGTCTTGCTCTTTCATGCTTGATGGAGCTTTCTCCTGATACATCAACGCCTTAACTTCAAAGGTGGAAAAGGTATCCAGACACAGCGACAGAAAAAACGGTTCGGCGGTACTGACGAAGACACCGTTGACCTTTAATGTGGACGGATCATCCAAACGCACCATCGCTTCAAGAAGGTCAGAAGACTCATTCCGATATTGCGAAATCAGAAAGAATTGCAGAAGATACCCCTCGTCATTCACACAGCAATAGCCGACGAGTTTCGTATCATCGTAGAATCCGTAGTGAACCGCCGCTGGTACAAAGCCAAACAACCACATGTCATCTAAAGGAGCCGTAGTTTGCTGAATATACAGCCGTTTTAATTCCGCCAGTGGTTCTATTGATTCCATTTCTCGAATTTGTATCATTATCTTCTCCAATTTGGTTCGTGTACCTATCCTTACTAGCCCATCAACCATCCGAGTGCTTGCGCTTCGTCAAAGCCTTCCATTCCTTCCTCCACCAGCCAGTTGGCCATGTGAAAAGTTAGGTCAAGTGACGAATCAGGGAAGCCGGGTACGGCCAAGACTCTCATTCCCGCACGAACACCGGCCTCCACGCCATGAATGGAATCCTCCACCACTGCCAGGTGTCTCGACTCGATGCCCATACGCTTGGCGCATTCCAGGAACACATCCGGAGCTGGTTTGGAATGTTCCACCAGTTCCGACGAAAAGATCACCGAGAAAGCATCGCGAAGACCAGTCCGTATCAGCAACTCTTCAATGATAGCCATCCCGGAACCGGAAGCCACCGCCAAAGGAATTCCGTGCTCTTGAAGCCTTTTTACTAACTGCACCATTTTTGGAAACGGGCGCGTATCCTTTCGGGCAACTTCGAGGTAAAACTCAATCTTTCTCTTGAGCAGTTCACTCTCGGATTCCTCAAGTTTGTAGATTTTGCACATGTGCTGGATCATGTCCCGATTGCCCATGTCGATATATGGCCGTTTCATCTCCGGTGTCAGTTCCACACCGAAGCTCTGGAACAAACGCCGGTCGCCTTCAAAGTATTGGGCTCGCTGTCGATCAAGGTGCCGTCCAGATCGAAAATCACGCCTTTGATCGGCGGAGGAACATAGGGGCGACTTTGTTGCACGACCTCGATGCGGTTACCTTCAGGGTCGCTCAAGGCAAATTCCAGAAACCCATCGCCGCTTTCACGTGGTTCGGTCAGGTCGGCACAGCCCATTTTCTTCATTCGTTTGTATTCGGCATCGACATCTTCACTTTGAAAAGCCAAATGCCCGGACCATTTGGTGGCATCGGTTTGTTTCGGGTATTGCATCAATTCGAGCATGGTGTTTTCCGCTTGCAGGAATGCTAGCCGCATCCCCGGCTGATTGGTGCTGCTGTAGCGGTAGTTCAACTGCATCCCGAAGACGGTTCGATAGAAATACTCCATCCGGTACAGATCCTTGACCGTCAAGGCGATGTGGGCGATTGGATTATGTATTGGATCTCTCATAGAATTTTCTTGATTCGTCTAACTGCTGCTGTTTGCATAATCCCGAACCACCTGGGCGACTTGAATTCGGTAGGAGTCGAACAATCGTGCTTTCCCCAGCTCTTGAGCGTTTCTATGTTCAAGCAGATTGCGCCATTCGTCAATCGCTTCTTCCGTTTCCCAGAAGGAAAGGCTCAACAGTTTGCCTTTGTTCGTCATACTCTGAAAACGCTCAATGGAAATGAATCCTTCACGGTCTTTGAGAAATCCTCGCAATTCCGAGGCGAGTTTCAGGTATTCGTCCTTTCCTTCAGCTTTAACGAAGACTTCGAATATGACGGCGAACATGGTTCCTCCTGTCCTCTCAATTCATACATACTTTTTGTTCAAATTCGATCAACTTTCCTTTAATCGTCAACCCGTGAGCGAAGCCCGTAAGATTTCCGTTTGACCCGATCACCCGATGACAGGGGATGATCAACGGAATCGGGTTCTTGCCGTTTGCCGCCCCCACGGCGCGGGATGCTCGTTCATTGCTGATCGATACCGCCATCTCTTTATAGCTTCGGCATTCTCCGAAAGGTATGGATTGCAAAGCCGCCCAAACCCGCTTTTGATAGACTGTCCCGTCGAGATTCAGTTTGACATCAAAACGTTTGCGAGAGCCTTCGAAATACTCGCCGATCTGATTAACGACATCCAGAAAGAATTCGTCGTTTTCGATCCAATCCTTTTTTATAGCGAATGTCCGTTTGCCATCCAGGGTATGCAGATGCAGGTGCATCAGGCCGTCTTCGTTACCCGCCAACGTAATCGGGCAGAATGGCGATTCAAAACGAGTATAATAAATCTGTTTCATTGATCGTGGCTCCTGTTCCAGAGACAAAGCGTGGCATAGGATAGATAGGGACGCAAGTTATCTCCGCTGGCTTGTATCTTTTTCTTGCTCGGTTTTTTCATCACCCGAGTCCAGTGCTTTGATGACTCCAAGATCCGTAGACGGGTGGCCTGGTTATCAATCAATAGTAGAACGAAGGGTGCCACGGTCTTGTTTTCGAAGAAAACATGGCCGTGCGGCGCAGGGGCGAGTGTGATATGGTTTATTCGTGGAGTGATTACCCGAAAACAGAACAAGCATTGGATATTCTTGAAACTATTAATGAAGAGTATCCAGATCAAAGAAGTTTGGATGGGCAAATTATTGGTGCAAGTTCTAGATTTGTCATGTTAAGAACTTGTGAAGAAAATAATGACAAGGAATGTGTAGAAGATTTAAAAAGCATATTATTAAGCGATTACCCTGGAAATGGTAAAACAATAGAAACAGTTATCGGAAAATAATCAGAAATCAATAGAATGAATAATAAAATTATAAATAAAAATAGAATTCCTATTGCGGTTAAACTTGTCCTCATTCTGCAAGTTTGCCTTCTTCTTTCATGCAATGTACAAAATAAGATAAAAACAAACAAATCAAAATCGGAAAACATAAGTGAAAATCAACTTTATTATGGCATTAATAAATTCAACACAGCTAACTTATTAAATCCCGATAGTAATGAACTCAAAGAATGGTCTATGTGTGATTCTATAAACGCATCATCTTTAGTAAATGGAGAAGATTTATCTTTAGATTTACGACTATTGTTGGAAACAATTGTAAAAGTCTACCCATTTTCTGGCGATAAGAATAGATTTACAGAGCTTGATGCAAAAAATATAATCAATGCTTCAATTGCTAAATCCTCTACAAAATCTAAAGTTGTGTTGGGTGAAATTCTAGGCGAACTACTAGCAAAGTGGCGTTTTGCATCAGGTGACAGGCATTTTCAAATACAAGGAATTTCTGGTTTGAGCAAGTTTATAAATAAATCAGGCTGGCGTAGATATTTATATCGTTTAGATGTAACGGATAATGAAGAACACGCTAAAATACTAAATAGCGGTTGTACCTGGTCATCAATGTCTGATTCTATATATCCAAAGAGAGTAAGTCCATGGCTGGCACAATACGACAATGAAAATAGTGGTATTGTTGAAGCATTGTTTACGGTAGTTTATGGAGACATTAAAGCAAATACACTGATATGCGGAACAAAAGAAATAGAACTTATACCCCACAATGCAAACGATCCAACGAAGAAGAAAAGTAGTTTAAAAGATGAAAAAAATTACACATTTGAAAATATAGATGGTTTTAGTTGGATAAAAATTAAAAGTTTTTCTTCTAGGTTCAATACTGAATTAACCGCTTTCGTTAATGATGCAAAACAGCACTTAAAGAACAAAAATATTGTAATTGATTTAAGGGGTAATGGTGGAGGAAGTAACAGGTATGCTTATGAATGGATTAAACATCTTGTAAAAGATGAAATTATTTTAGGATCAGCTTACCAAAGATACTCGAGTGATGTGCTTGCAATAAGAGCGAATCATCTAATAATAGATCGGATTAAATTGTCAACAGGAAAACCTGCTGGACAAGATAAAAACAAATTAGAAAAGAGAATTGACAAATTAATTGAACAAATTGAAAATGCTCCTGAACAGGAAATGAAATATGATGGTGAAATTGCAGTATCGGGGAAGGCATCAAGTAAGTACAACGGAAGAGTTATAGTCCTAATTGATCATAATACAGCATCTTCTGCTGAAAACTTTGTATTCGCTTTAAAAGCACTACCAAATTCAATAATTGTAGGCGAACCGAGTGGTGGCTTTATAGAAGCTGGTGAAGTAGGAGTAATACTCCTTCCAAGAACAGGACTACTATGGGGGATTCCAACAAAACGTTTTGATTTTAATGTTATAAATATTCGGACTGAAGCCGTTGGTATTCCAGTCGATTTTTATGCGCCAAACATCACAAAAAAGCAAATAGAAGATTTGAATGTAATGCAATAGGTTGAGTGCCACTATTGTGCCGTAATGCTACGGAATGCAAAGGAACAGGCTGAAATGAAACGGAAATAATCATTTCAATGAATTCAACAAGGTGCCAGCCAAGATTGCGTTATCATTAGGCTTTAGAAGTTGCTTTGATGAGGTTTAATCTTCTTACAGTGATTTATTGGTCTCCGTGCTGTAACGTGACTCCAAGTCACGGAAAGAAATGTGGTG
>CAYTHG010000264.1:0-5797 GCA_964437525.1 uncultured Myxococcales bacterium
ATTTCGGCTTACAGAGCCGGATTGTTGATGGCAAGCGACTTGAAGACCGCCATTGAAACTCTGCACAAGTTCCCGGGCGATCTGACGCCGGATCAGGTAGAAGAAATAGGTAAGGATTTGGTAGCCTTCTCAATTAGTGACGAATACTTCCACCTGCGTAACCACTTGGGCTTCTCAATCGTCTGATAAAGTCCTGAACTTTTAGTTGATGCCGCTCCTCCTTTTCAAAGGGGGAGCGGCTTTTTAAATTGTTAAATATATTCTCAAGATTTCGGTTGCAATCTTAATTTTTATCATTATCCTTACAGACAGGAAATGAATCCTCGGTCCGGTGAGTCGAATTTGAGGATGTAATGCCAGTAAGAGCTTGAAAAGAAAACTAGAATTCAGTTTTTGCTTGCATTTGAGTGATTAGTCTGTTACCTTCTTGCACCGTTCGTGGTTTGGAATTGTTTCTCTTGGTTAAAAGGAGTTCTGGAGCCGTGAAAGCAAAGATACACCCAGCATATAAAGCTGCTAAGATTACTTGCGCTTGTGGTAGCGTAGTCGAAACCCGCACTACCAAAGGTGATTACACGGTTGAAATCTGTTCGCAGTGCCATCCGTTTTACACCGGCAAGCAGAAAATGATGGACACCGAAGGTAACGTAGAGCGCTTCAAGAAAAAATACGGAAACTTGGCTGATCTGGCTGAAAAAAACAAATAGCACCGGCTTTGCTCGTCTGCACCTCTCTACGTGTGGCGAGCGGAGCTCGTGGTGAATAAAGTACCCACCGGCTCGCCGGTGGGTTTTTTATTTTGTAAACCCGAGTGCCGACTCTGGAGTAGTTGATATGCCCTGCAATACAAAGAAAATGAGTGTCGGGGGACAGGCTGTTATTGAAGGCGTTATGATGCGCTCCCCAAATTCTCTGGCTATAGCTGTCAGGCGTCAGGATGGAACCATAGTTCTTAAAGAACGGAAATGGGAAGCCATCTGGACCAAGTACAAGTTCATGCGCTGGCCGGTATTTCGCGGCAGTGTCATGTTGATAGAGTCCCTTGTCAATGGCGTGCAGGCTCTGACTTTCTCGGCGGACCAAGCCATGATAGAGGAAGATAGCGCTAAAGAGGGCGAAGATAAGGGCGAAGATAAGGGCGAAGATAAGGGCAAGGACGAAGGTAAAGACGAAAAAAAAGAAGAAAAAAAAGAAGAAAAGCCCATCAGCCGTTGGATGCTTTATGGAACGGTGGCTTTTTCTCTGGCATTTGCTTTTTTGGTTTTCAAAGGTGTTCCTCATTTGGTAACGACCCTGATCGGAACTGTCACCTCATACGAGATAAGCACCAACTCGGCGCTGTTCCATATTATTGATGGCGTAATCAAGACATTGATGTTCATCGCCTATATCTGGGGCGTTTCGTTTATGTCCGACATGAGGCGGGTTTTCCAGTATCATGGCGCAGAACATAAATGTATTTACGCTTATGAGGCGGGTGAAGCCCTTACTGTCGAAAACGCGAGAAAATACACAACTTTGCACCCACGTTGCGGAACCAGCTTCATTATTCTGGTGTTGATGGTATCCATACTCGTATTCATGGTAGTTTTTTCCTTCCTGCCGGTTTTCTACGAAGGCAACCGCTGGATAAACGCGCTTTTGCAGATTGCAGTCAAGCTGCCTTTGATGCTGCCCATTGCCGGGCTGGCATATGAACTTATCCGTGTATCAGGCAAGTATCCCAATGCGCCTATATTGCGTTGGTGTATCAAGCCCGGTCTGTGGATGCAGAAAATCACGACACGCGAGCCCGACGATGATATGTTGGAAGTGGCTTTGATTTCATTGCGCAAGTCTTTGTGGCGTGAGCGTCATGGCATGGAAGGTCTTGAGGAAAATCTGGACGAGTTTGAAATATTCGAGAATTACGAGTCTGTACATTTCGAAGGCGAGCCGGAAATGCTTGTTGAGAAACAGGCTAGCTGATATCAGGAGATAGTTGAATGTTGCAGAAGCTGGCGGAATTAGAAAAAAAATATCAGGAACTAGAGAACCAGCTTGCTGACGCTGAGGTAATCAGCAACCCGAATAGGCTTCATAAATTAGCCAAGCAGCGCTCGCAGATAGAGCCGGTTATCGAGTTTTACCGCGAGTTCCAGAAGGTAAATCAGGAAATCGAAGATAACGAAGAGCTTTTAAAAGATCCCGAGTTGGGCGAGATGGCCAAAGAAGAATTGCCGCAGCTCAAGGAAGATCGGGAGACTCTGCTCGAAAAAATCAAAGTCGAATTGATTCCCAAAGATCCCAACGAAGGCAAAAACATTATCATCGAAATTCGCGCAGGAACCGGCGGAGACGAAGCGGCGCTGTTTGCCGGCGACCTCTACCGCATGTATCAGCGTTTTGCAGAGAGAAGACGCTGGAAATTCGAGACTATGATAATGCATGGCATAGGCATAGGCGGAGTTAAAGAAGCTGTCGTCATGATGTCGGGTGCAGAAGTCTATTCCAAGCTGAAATACGAAAGCGGTGTCCACCGTGTGCAGCGTGTGCCGCAGACGGAATCTCAGGGGCGCATTCATACTTCCGCTGCGACGGTTTCCGTTTTGCCGGAAGCTGAAGATGCAGATGTCGAAGTCAAAAAAGAAGACCTGCGTATCGATGTTTATCGTTCTTCGGGTGCTGGCGGACAGCATGTAAATACTACAGACTCGGCAGTTCGCATGACGCACATACCGACAGGCATTGTCGTTTCGTGTCAGGATGAACGTTCGCAGATAAAGAACCGTTCCAAAGCCTTGAAGGTCATGAAAGCTCGTCTTCTGGAAGAAGAGCGTAAACGTAAAGACAGCGAGGTCAGCGCGGCCAAGCGCGGCCAAGTCGGTTCCGGTGACCGTTCGGATAAAATCCGCACTTACAATTTTCCTCAAAGCAGGGTAAGCGACCATCGCATAGGTGCTACACTTTACAGACTCAACGAAATATTGGACGGCGACCTAGAAGAGCTTTCCAACCTGCTCACCACTCACTATCAGGCGGAGGCCTTGAAATCTCAAGGGAGCTGATCCATTGGCGGCGACCGGCGCGAAAAAGTCCTGGACTGTCCTTGAGATACTCAACACCACTGTAGAGTATTTCCAAAGCAAAAAGCTGAATTCACCGCGTGTGGATACAGAATACCTACTGGCTGACGTGCTTGGCATAAAGCGCATTGAGCTTTATGTTCGTTACGCTCAACCTCTTATGGATTCCGAAATTTCCCGTTTCCGTGAATACGTCAAACGTCGCGGAACCGGTGAACCTTTGCAATATATACTTGGCGATCAACCTTTTATGGGCTTGCCGATCAAAGTCGATAAACGAGCGCTTATTCCAAGGCCCGAGACGGAATCGCTTGTTGAAAAGATTTTCGAAAAGTTCGCTCCTCAAGGTGATGAGAGTTCATTTGCCATATGCGATGTCGGCACCGGGACAGGCGCGATTGCAATTGCTCTTGCCGATGGTTACAAAGAGGCCAGGATTTACGCCTGCGATATATCCGTTGATGCCTTGACGCTTGCAAAAGAGAATGTCGAAGCCAACGGATTTTTAGAGCGCATCAAGCTTTTGAAAAGCGATGTTTTGAGCCGCTTTGACGGCAAAGGCATTTCCTTTGATGTTGTGGTTTCCAATCCGCCCTATGTAACCGAAGACGAGATGAAGGAAGTTTCTGCAGAGCTTGAGTGGGAACCTCAAAATGCCCTGGTTGCAGGCAAAGACGGGCTGGATGTAATCAGACCGTTGATAGATCAGGCACCAAGCTACCTGAAATCCGGGGGGATGCTGTTTATTGAAATTGGAGAAGGGCAGGGCGAAAGTCTGCTACAATTGCTGAACGCTTCGAACGCCTATAAAGATTGCGCTATATTCAAAGACTTGAACGAACGGGATAGAATCGCTTTTGCAGTAAGGAAGTAAGGGTTAAATCGTTTTTCTGGCCTGCAGGTTTTTCTTGATGCTCTCTTGTTCGCCTTTTGTAGCTTCGGTTTCTTTTGTTTCCGTCAAGACAGCGATATTGAGCAGATGAATATTGCCGCAGTTCTCGCAGGTTAAAATCATACAGCGGATCTTTTTTGTCTGGCCGCTTTTAAAGGGGCTTGGCAGCGTTAGGTTGTATACATCCGGAGATAAATCCCAGCGTTTGCTGCCGCATAGGTTACAATTGTTCACTTTTTGTTGTATCAGCGAATGGATTTCGACCAATGATAAATTCAGGTTTGAAGACATCTTGACCCTGCACCAATTAGAAGAAAAAATAAAACAACCTTGCAAGCTAGCTCTAAAGCTAATAAAAGATTAGCAACTTTGTTCAAACTTGGCAAATTCAATCTAGTAATAGGAGACATGTTGTGGAAAAGATAGTACTGCGTCCGGTTTCGGAACTTAAAGGTTCCGTCAAAGTTTCCGGTTCCAAAAACGCCGCGCTTCCCATATTGATGGCTACCATTTTGAACGGAGCCGAAAACGTCATTCACAATGTTCCCGATTTGTGGGATGTTTCCACAACCTTGAAGCTTTTGCGTGACATCGGTGCGACTGTCGAGCGTAAAGGCAAGACTGTCACGATCAACACCGAAGAGATAAATCATCTTGAAGCTCCTTATGAGCTTGTCAAAACAATGCGCGCCTCGGTTCTGGTATTAGGGCCGCTTCTGGCTCGCTTCAACCAGGCCAAGGTTTCTCTGCCCGGTGGTTGTGCTATAGGTGCCAGACCTGTAGATCAGCATATCCAAGGCTTGAAGAAGCTTGGAGCCAGTATCGATATTTCACACGGATATATAAAAGCTCGTGCTCGCAGGCTCAAAGGCGCGCGCATCGTTTTCGATATGCCCACCGTCGGCGGTACCGAAAACCTGATGATGGCGGCGACCTTGGCCGAAGGCGTCACCGTCCTTGAAAACTGCGCCCTGGAGCCGGAAATCATAGACTTGGCCGATATGCTCTATGCGATGGGAGCTAAGATAAGCGGGCAAGGGACATCGACCATCGTTATCGAAGGAGTAGATTCATTCTCGCCTCTGGAGTATTCGGTCATTCCAGACCGCATAGAAGCGGGCACCTTGATGTGCGCTGTCGCTCTGGTCGGCGGAGAGGCTTTCATCGAAGGTGCCAGGGCGGACCATCTTTCGGCTGTTATCAGCAAGCTGCGCGAGATGGGAGTGAAAGTCGAAGAAAAGGATGGCGGTCTTTTAGTCGGTCGCACAGGAAGACTCAAGCCGGTCCAATTGAGTACTGGCCCCTATCCCGGTTTCCCGACGGATATGCAGGCGCAGTTCTGTGTATTGGCTTCACTGGCCAATGGTCAGAGCAAGGTGGCTGAGACTATCTTCGAGAATCGTTTTATGCACATAGCCGAACTCAGGCGCTTGGGCTCCGACATAGAAGTCGATGGACACTTGGCTTTCATCAAGGGCGTCAAGTCTTTGCAGGGAACAAAAGTCATGGCAACCGATCTGCGCGCTTCCGCGTCTCTGGTCTTAGCCGGTCTGGTGGCAGAAGACAGCACGGAAGTTCTGCGTATTTACCATCTGGATCGTGGCTATGAATCTCTTGAGAAAAAACTTCGCAAGCTGGGAGCCAAAGTCAGGCGCGTGACGGGTAAAGAAAAGCACTGAGCTTATATACTATAAAGTAAAAAAGGCCGCGCGAAATGCGCGGCCTTTTTTTGTGTCAGCATTTAGATAAATTATAGTGTATTTTGTAGATTATATTATTTCTTGCTTTGTCTTTTAAGGATATATATATATGTATTCAGTGGGTTCTTCTTTAAAAGAAA
>CAYTHG010000265.1:0-5762 GCA_964437525.1 uncultured Myxococcales bacterium
GAGATCTACCCGCATCTCCGCGCAATCAATAACATTATCACCCTGCTCGGATTCAAGTAATTCGCCATCTCCGTCGTCGTCGCCATCCACATCGCCGTCAACATCTCCGTCGACATCGACATCTACACCTTCCATATCGGCATCAACACTATCGCCATCGGTACTATCGCCATCGGCGGAATCGGAAGAGTCATCAGTACAGGCGACCAAAACAAACAAAAACAACAAAACCCACAGCAAACGCAGTGATTTCATCATAACAACCTCCCTACCTGTTTAGATACTGTCATCCCCCCATCAGGAGTTTTCGCTCGGACCGCTGCTTGATCTCGACTAAGTTGTAATATTGACCACCCGTTCGAATCCCTCGATTATTATATTACTGCAACAGATGAATGTATGCAAACAGAAATGAATTGCAGTCACGAGCCGAACACGCTGCCAAACTTCCTTTGACTTGCAGGGCGGCCTTGGATTATCCTTGATTTCAGTCGTTCAAGAGATTTTGAGATAAAAGCATCAAAACAATTCCGTTCGAGTTCATATGGAATGAGCATCGATTGCAATATTGAAGTGAGAAAGATTGAGAGAAATTCATGCTTTCCTTGCCGCCTTACAATAAACTCACCCTGCTCCTGGCTTTGTTCTGCGCCTTCTCTTTTTATGGATTCGAGCAGGAGAACGAACAGGAATTGGAGCAGGAATTGGAGCGGGAACTGGAGCATGAAATAGAGTTGCCGCAACTGGTGGCGCCACCTCCTGCGGTAGGAACACTCAAGGCGGAAATATCCAGGATCACCTCCGAAAGCGTGAGCATCAAATGGCAACGCATATCCGGACAATCGAAAACCATCATAAGCATCGCCCCCGAACCGGCAGCAAAACCCACAGGACAATCCGTTTTGTCCAAAAACGCAGCCACGCTTTTAGGGGCGCGTACAAGCTTTACTCTGCACGGTCTGGCGGCTGATACTCATGTCTTCATCAATATAGAAGTCTGGGGCAAAAAGGCCCGCCACATAACAAACCTGCACGCAAAAACAGTCGGCGGCGCTACGGCGAAACTCAATACCCCGCTGCGCGAAGCACACATGCTGGCACCGGACATTCTGATGCTGGTTATGGCCAAAGGCAACGGCGCAGCCCTGCAGCAGGCCCGCTGGAACATCAAGCGCTCAGACGGCAGAGCGATAGCGGTCAAAAAGATCAATCGCCGCTCGCTGCCAGTATCCGCTCCCCATTATTTCATCGGCACTCACAAACCCAACAGCAACGACATAATCGAAACCGATCACCAATTGTTCCTGTTCCTCGATCAACACGTCGGCAGGCAGGAGATTCTCAGCATAAGCGGTCCTCCGGGTATCAAGTTCACTCTGCCTTTCTCGGACAAGTATCTGGAAACGCCCGTAATACAGCTCAACCAGGTCGGCTACAATCCCTGGGCCGGCAAGCGCTATGCCTATGTTTATTTTTATCTAGGCGACGGCGGAGCGCTTGATTTAGGGCGAGTGCCCGTCAAGGTCGATATCCTTAAGGAAAGCATCCTCGACCCGACAAGCCGCCATATATCTTTTTCCGGGCTTAAAGTGCGCCCGCGCTCGCGCTACGACGACGACTCCGGCGGAGAGGTGCGGGAAATCAAGTTAGGCATATTGCCGCCCTCCAACGACAGCCGCTACCGAATACAGATTCCCGGCGTGGGAGTTTCATACCCGACAATGGTTTCCGATCTGGCGGTGTTCAAGTCCTTTTATGTCGCGGCTCGCGGTCTTTATCACAATCGCTGGGGAGTGGAACTGGACAAAAAGCACACCGACTGGCCGCGCCCGGCGGACCACCCCTATGTCTGGACGGCGGAACAGACGGACTTCACGCGCATGTACTCGGAAAATACTCCCAAGCAAGGCAAGCGCAAGCTTTCAGGCGGTTACCACGACGCCGCCGATTTCGATCAGCGTCCGTCGCACACGGTCGTTCCCATGCTCTTGATGAGCCTGTACGAGTTGCAACCCAGGCGCTTTTCAGATTCGCAACTGACACTGCCCGAAAGCAAAAACGGCATTCCCGATCTGCTGGACGAAGCGCTGTGGGGAATTCGCGCCTGGGAGCAATTGCAGGAAGCGGACGGCGGAGTGCGCATGGGTGTAGAATCCTACAGACACCCGACAGGATATTATTTCGCCAACGAAGATTCCCTGCCCTACTGGACTTACGCCCGTCATCCCAACATAACCGCCCGCGCCGCCGGGCTGTTCGCACAAGCCTCAAGACTGCTGAAAAGATTCGATGTAGAACGCTCGAAGGAATTGAAATCCAAAGCTTTCAAGGCATACAAATACGCCAAATCCAAGGCGGCAGCGGCAGCCTATATGCTGTATGCATCGGGTGAGTTACTGCTTTTGACCGGTCGCAACGAATACAAACGTGATTTCGAAAAAGCCTGGCAGGAAATGGGACCGTATGGATCATTCAGCAAGATGGGCATACATCATCCGGGGCTTTCGGCTTACAGGTCTTCGCTGGAATCCCGCCAGCAGGCCTTCGCCATGTTCGATTACCTGATGGGCTATTACAAAAGCCCCCACGCCTCGCCTGACTTAAAAGGCAAAATCAGGCAATGGACACTGGACTATGCCTCCAAAATTGCCGAGGGAACTTTCGCTTCCCACGCCCATCGCAATCCCCGTCCGGCCGGTACTCCAATGGGCTGGGGACAGGGCTCGACAATGGGCCGCTATCTCGATCCCGTCATCGCTGCACTCAGAATGGGCGGCCTGCCGGTCAAGCTCAAGCAGGATTTGCTCGATACGCTGAGCCTGTCTGCCGACTATTCGCTGGGCTGCAATCCCAACGGCATGGTTTATTACACGGGTCTGGGATCAAAGAACGTGCGCGAGTCATTGCACCTGGATTCTCTGGTATGGATAAAAAAAGGCAAAAAACCGGTGCCCGGCATTCCCGCCTTCGGCCCGGTGGACGGTGCCCCCGGCAGCGCCTGGACACAAACGGCAATCAAAAGCTTTTACCCGGCCATGAACGACTGGCCGCACGCCCTGCGTTATGCCGATCTGCGCGTCATGGTGGTTTGCAACGAATCTACCGTCTGGGAAAACTATGCACCCAACATAAAGCTTTTCGGCGCGATTCTGCGCCCGAATGTCATGCCACCCGATTCATGGCTGCCCGGCAAAAAAGATCACGACAACCCGCTGCCCTGAATCGCCTGGCTAAATCGTGAGTGTATTTACCTGCAAATAAGAATGAAAAATATTGCAAGGCATGTCTATTCGTGAATCAAATAACATCTGACTATGAAACTCCAGCGGCATAAAGCTTTGCATGATAAATATTTGTGATTTATTAGCGATTGTCACGCAATCATTTGAAATCCAATCGTTTTTTCAGAATGAATTTTCTTGCAATTGTAAAAAATTTGTCCTAGCATTCGTGTAAGATGAAGCCGAAATATTGGGTTAGCTTGGTTAGGTCAGCCTTCCTTTTCTGAATCCAGCCAATTTCGAATTCTTTCTGTAGCGGGGCCGAAGCCCTAGGTTTTTGTTAAATTGATTTTGAACGGAGAATTTGATGTCGAAAAAATTGTACATAGGTAGCCTTGCTTGGGCCACCAACAGTGACGGTCTGAAAGTCGCTTTTGGCTCTTTCGGTGAAATCGAAGAAGCTATCGTAATCACTGATCGTGAAACCGGACACAGCCGCGGTTTTGGTTTTGTCACCTTCCAGAGCGAAGAAGAAGCTGAAAAAGCTTTGGAGATGGACGGAGCCGAATTGGACGGACGTCGTCTGAAAGTCAGCCTGGCACGTGAGCGCACCGAACGCAACGACAATCGCGGCGGTGGCGACAGGTGGTAATCTCTTCTTGAGAAACAACAGCAGTACATTCACATTCGAATAGATAATCAGTCGAACGGTCTTTCATGATCGTTTGTCAAAATAAGTTTGTTTCTGTTTGGGTGTCGAATCCAAAAAGAAAAGCCGGAATGGCTGACCATTCCGGCTTTTTTTTATTCATATTTCAACTACGGTCTGTGACTCTTGACATACTTGAATAATTCAGAGTCTGTGGTGAGAATAAATGAATTGTCTTTTCCCAGCTCATTTTTGTAAAGTTCAAGTGTCTGGGAGAATGAATAAAACTCCGGGTCGCGGTTGTAGGCGTCAGCATAGATCTTCAAGGCTTCGGCATCTGCGCGTCCTTTGACTTCCTGAGCTTTTCTGTATGCTTCCGAGGTTATCTCTTTCAGCATCTTCTCTATCTCGCCCTCTATCTTGCGAGCCTCGCCCTGTCCTTCCGAACGGAACTTCTCCGCGATCTGCCTGCGCTCCGCAATCATACGCCCATAAACAGAGGTTCTGACTTCTTCCACGTAGTTGATGCGCTTGATCTTGACATCCACAAGACTGATACCAAACGCGACCAGCTTGGGAAGAGCCTGCTCCATGATACCTTTGGTAATCTGCGCACGACCTACCTTAACCAGCCCCAGATTACGGCTGGAGTTGTCTTTCTGCTGGTCGCTGTCCTCAAAAGTATCCATCTCGCGGTCAGTCATACGCACGGTTTCTATCAGGTGGTGCGAAGTAACGAAGTTGCGCACGGCAGGATCTATAATGTCGTCTAAACGCGCCAGGGCGCTTTGCTCGTTGTTGACGGTCTCGAAGAACTTGAGAGGATCGACGATGCGCCAGCGGGCAAAGGTATCGACCCACAGATAAGTCTTGTCCTTGGTCGGAATCTGCCCCGGGTCGCCATCCCATTCAAGCAGGTTTTTGTGAAAGTAATTGGCTTCCTGAATGAAGGGCAATTTGAAATACAACCCTGGCTCACGAATAGCTTCGCCTATGGGCCTTCCGAACTGAGTTATGACAACCTGCTCGGTTTCATCCACCACAAAAGACGCAGCCAATAACACCAGAAAGACAGCCACCGCTACAATCAGGCTAATTTTCACTTTCATCTTACCACCCCGTCTTTCAGACCAACGCCAGCACTCATATTGAAGAGCGGCATCAGTTGTTTTTGCTTTTCATCTACGATGATCTTTTTGCCGGTCTGCGGCAGAAGCTTACGCATGGCCTCCAGATACATACGCCTGCGCGTGACATCCTTGGCAATCTTGTACTCTTTATAGATAGAAATAAAGCGGTCCGCATCACCCTTGGAGCGGTTGACACGATCCAAGGCATAACCTTCGGCTTCCTTCAAAACCTTATCGGCCTGACCACGCGCCGCCGGAATAGCCTTATTGTAACGTTCCTTGGCCTGATAAATCAGCTTTTCTTTCTCCTGCACGGCCTGGTTGACCTCGTTAAACGAGGGCTGTACCGGCTCGGGGACATTGGTCTTTTTCATTTCGATGGTAACAATTCCAAAGCCTGTCTCGGCCCCGTTCAATTCTTGTTGCAGCAAGACCTTGGCTTGGTCGGCGATTTCCTCACGCTTGGAAATAACCTCGTTGATGGATCTGTCTCCAACCACAAGGCGCATGGTCGCTTCGGTCAGGTCGCGCAATGTAGCGCGCACATTACGAACCTTGAACAAATACTGCTTGGCGTCCTTGATGCGATACTGAACGATCCATGGCACCACGGCCACGTTGAGGTCGCCAGTCAGCATCAAAGATTCGGACAGATAAGCCTTACCGGGCGCATACTTGGTGCGTTTGCCGGCTTTGATTGTTCTCAGACCGAATTCCTCTTTGTAGATAAATTTGGTCTTGACCTTGGTCGCCTTCTCGATA
>CAYTHG010000266.1:0-5755 GCA_964437525.1 uncultured Myxococcales bacterium
GTCTTGGGCTATACAGTTTCCCGAACAACATTGATTGGGGGTCTGGCCCGTATGGCCGGTTCTACAGTCGGTATTGTCGCCAACCAGCCTATGGTTATGGCAGGCACTATCGATGTTAAGGCCGCCGGTAAAGCCGCCGCCTTTATTCGCTTCTGCGATTCCTTCGGTATTCCGCTCGTAAACCTGCAGGACGTGCCCGGCTTCCTGATCGGTACGCGTTCCGAACGCGACGGCATCATCCGCCACGGCTCCAAGATGCTCTACTCTTATGCCGAAGCCACCGTGCCGAAGATCACCGTTGTTCTGCGCAAAGCATACGCCGGTGGATATCTGGCCATGTGCAGCAAAGACCTCGGCGCCGACTTCGTATTCGAGTTCCCCACCGGCGAAATCTGCCTGATGGGACCGAACGGCGCGGTTAATATTCTGTTCCGCAAGGAATTCAAAAAAGCCATCGAAGCCGGAGACGATCCCGCGAAGGTTCGCGCAGAAAAATACGCGGAGTTTTACGACAGCTATGTCAACCCGCTTTACTCCGCAGGTCTGCAACACGTGGACGACATAATCGACCCGCGCAAGATGCGCAAGATCCTGATTCGTTCGCTGGAATTCTGCGAGAACAAAGTTGACGAACATCCCTACAAAAAGCACGGCAACATACCTATCTAATCGGAAGGTAGAAAGCACATGATCGAGACAGCTTTGAACATTGTTGTCGGAACCGTGCAGAAAACGCCGGAAACCTGGGGCGGGGCGCTGGAAGTATTCGCATACGGATACACCGGCGTCTTTGTCATTCTGACTGTTTTGATGGCGGGAATGAAAGTATCCGGTCTTCTGGCCGCGAAATTGGAAAAAAAATAGAAGTATTAACCGAAACGGAGAATTGATATGGCATTGGAAAAAGTCGTTATGCCGATGGTAGGCAAAATTTTGAAGGTAGAGACCGAAGTTGGTGCCGAAGTCAAAGAGGGCGATGTCCTGTTGATGTTCGAGTCCATGAAACTGGAAATGCCTTTGACCGCTCCTCTGTCGGGCAAAGTTGTCGAAGTTTCCGCCGAAGCCGGTAAAGTCGCAGAAGCAGGCGATGTAGTCGCCAGCATAGAGTACTAAGCTCCTTCTTTTATCTTTTGAAGCATACGGGCGATTTCGCCCGGAGTGAAAAATACTATGAGGCTGTTTGAAATCTTGCAGGAAACCGGATTTTATCACCTGACTTTAGGGCAGGTGACGATGTTTGGAATCGGAATCCTGCTTCTGTATCTGGCCATCAAGAAGAAATACGAGCCATATCTGCTGGTGCCCATCGGTTTCGGTACGATACTGGTCAACCTTCCGCTGGGGGACTTGCTGGGCGCTCACGGCTTGCTGCGGGTTTTTTATTACGGCATAGAATACGAAATCCTGCCGCCTTTGACATTCCTGTGCATTGGTGCAATGACGGATTTCGGGCCGATGATAGCCAATCCCAAGACCATTCTGCTCGGTGCCGCCGCGCAGCTTGGTATCTACGCCGGGTTCCTGCTGTCCTTTGCGGTTGGCTTCCCGCTTTCTGAGGCTGCCTCAATCGGCAGCATAGGCGGCGCGGACGGTCCGATCACCATCTTTTTGACGAACGCCAAGGCTCCGCACATGCTGGGTATAACCGCAGTTGCGGCTTATTCCTACATGGCGCTGGTGCCCGTCATCATTCCGCCCATCATCAAGCTTTTGACCACCAAAGAAGAACGGCAGATAGTGATGAAGCAGCTTCGGCCCGTATCGAAGCTGGAAAAGATCTTTTTCCCGGTAATGACGACAATTCTTATCTGTCTGCTGGTTCCAAAGGCAACGCCCTTGATCGGCATGTTCATGATAGGCAACCTGTTCCGCGAATGCGGTGTTGTCGAGCGTTTGTCCAAGGGATCGCAGGAAGAATTAATGAACATCGTCACTATTCTGCTGGGTCTTGGAGTCGCCGCAAAGCTGACTGCCGAGGACTTTTTGCAGTGGAAGGTGCTGTTGATCTTTTCCATGGGACTTCTGGCCTTTGTTTTCAGCGTGACAGGCGGTATTCTGTTGGCCAAGTTCATGAATCTGTTCTGCAAGGACAAGATAAACCCGATGATAGGAGCTGCCGGACTCTCAGCCGTTCCTATGGCGGCTCGTGTGGTACAGATAGAGGGTCAGAAAGCCAATCCCCGCAACTTTTTGCTGATGCACGCAATGGGGCCGAATGTGGCCGGCGTCATCGGAACTACGGTTGCAGCAGGCTTGTTCCTTATGCTAGTTTAATGATCGAAAATTGAAAATATTCAGGAGGCGAAAATGTCTATAAATGTAGAAGCATTGCTCAAAGAACTGGGCATCGAAGAAGTCAACTCAGGTGTTTGCACCGGACCCGGCGAATGGTTTCCCACCGAAGGCCGCGATCTGATCACTTCTTACAATCCCACAACCGGTGAGCCGATTGCAAAAGTAGCCGTCGCCAACGCCGAAGATTACGAGAAGGTCATCAAGGCTTGTGAAGACAATTTCAAGACCTGGCGCACTCTGCCCGCTCCTCAGCGCGGTGAAATCATCCGCCAGTTGGGTGACGAGCTTCGCAAATACAAAGATGCTCTGGGCGCATTGGTAACTCTGGAAATGGGCAAGATCCTGGCCGAAGGTAAGGGCGAAGTCCAGGAAATGATAGATGTCTGCGATTTCGCGGTCGGCCTTTCGCGTCAGCTTTATGGATTGACCATGCATTCCGAGCGCCCCGGCCACAGAATGTACGAACAGTGGCATCCTCTGGGACCGATAGGCATTATCACCGCTTTTAACTTCCCGGTAGCAGTCTGGGCCTGGAACGCTGCCATCGCGGCCGTATGTGGCGATACAAGCTTCTGGAAGCCCTCCAGTAAGGCTCCATTGTGCGGTGTCGCAGTACAGCATATCGCCAACCGCGTTTTGGAACGTAACGGCCTGAAGGGCATATTCACCCTTATCGTCGGTGACCGCAACAACGTCGGCGAAAAATCCATTGCCGATACTCGCGTCAAGTTGATCTCAGCCACCGGTTCCATCCGCATGGGCAAGCGTGTAGCCGAAGTCGTCGGAGCCCGCTTAGGCAAGCAGCTTTTAGAGCTTGGCGGCAACAACGGCATTATCCTCGACAAAAGCGCCGATCTGGAAATCGCCACCAGAGCTATCCTCTTCGGTGCAGTCGGTACAGCCGGACAGCGTTGCACCAGCACTCGCCGCATCTTTGTTCACAAGGATCAAGCCGAAGATCTTTGCAACCGCCTGGTCAAAGCTTATAAGCAGGTCAAAATCGGTGATCCTCTCGACGACGATACCTTGATGGGCCCGCTGACCGACCAGAATGCAGTCGATACCATGATGAAAGCCATTGACGAATTGAAGGCCGAAGGCATGGAAATTATCACCGGCGGCGAAAAAGTGGATCGTCCCGGCTTCTTTGTTCAGCCGACAATTGCCAAGGCAAAACACGACCTTAGGCTTGTTCACGAAGAAACATTTGCACCTTTGCTTTACATCATAGAGTATAGTAATCTAGAGGAAGCGATAGAATGGCACAATGAAGTTCCTCAGGGATTGTCATCTGCCATCTTTGCTACGAATCTCCTGGTAGCCGAACGCTTCTTAAGCGCCGAAGGTTCCGACTGCGGCATAGCCAATGTCAACATAGGCACGAGCGGTGCTGAGATCGGTGGAGCTTTCGGTGGTGAAAAAGAAACTGGCGGCGGTCGCGAATCCGGTTCGGATTCCTGGAGAGCTTATATGCGTCGTCAGACTTGCACCATCAATTATTCAAAAGAACTGCCCCTCGCACAGGGTATCAAGTTCGGAGATTGATAACCGATATTTATAGTTAGTGTCAGGCCGTTGAGCGATTCAGCGGCGGGAATGGCGAAAACGACAGAAAAGGAAGGAAAGAGTCGCAATGAAGAGAGCAGCAGTAATCATCCTCGCTTTATTCGTACTGTCCCTCTGGGCCGCCCCTGCTATGGCAGGCAAGAGAAATGACAAGGATCTTCTGCGTCGAGCTTTGCAGAAGAAAGAAGTCATTAAGAAGAAAAAACGTCCCTCCTCCAAGCTGATTGTCAGGGATGAGTTGAGAGAAACCTTCCAGGAAGTCATGTCGTGTTATCTGGCGGAGAAAAAAGACGATCTGTTGAATCATTTCTCGGATCATCTCACGCAGGGCATGTTGAACCACCGTGGCGACAGAGTGTTCAAAAACATCAGCAAAGACAAGTATGCCAGGCAGATTTCCCAGGAGTTCAAATATCAGGACTTTACCAAGGCTACTTATCAGGAATGTTTCGATCCTGACTCACCGCGTATGATGTTCGTTATGTCCTATGAGGACATGACCAGCGGCAAGGTTCCTGTCTGGGGATTTTCTATCAGCTACAAAGATATCGCCAAGCAGATGAAGGTCGGTGAATATCTGGTTATCGCCAACACCCTTCCCGAATCTATCGACAAAGTCACACTGCCTTTGACCATGTACATGATCTTCAAGTATGAGGACGGCAAGTGGAAAGTCAGCGGCATGGGCTGATAGCATTTACAGCTAAAAGAAAAGGCGCTGCGGATTTCCGTAGCGCCTTTTTTGTTTGCTTGTTTATAAAGAATCCAAGATCAATTTTTACCGCCGTTTTCCATCCACCAGCTTTTCCAGTCTTCGTGGGCGGTCTTGCGGTCTCGGCGATTTGCAAGGTTGTAGACGCCGAGTTGCTTCCCTGCGCGGCGTTCGAGTATGCGCAGGGAAGAGCGTGCCAGGATAGTGTCTTTGCCTCTGAAGGCCATCAGGCACCACTCGACTTCGTCTTTCTGCTGGTGTTCGGCCCACCATTTCTGCCATTTGGAGGCTTTGGCAGGCAATGCCTGCAGGGTTATCTTTTGCAGGGCGTTGCCGTAGCTTTCTTTCTCCAGACCCATTTCAAGCAGGGCTATTAAAAGCGGCACGCTGGCTCTTGTGCGCAGTTCTCCAGCCAAAAATACGGCTTCGGCAAGCCTTTCCTGGTTGGGGCGCAGCATCTTCATCAGCGCGCTTTCGACATGTCTGAATTCGGCGCAATTGCGGTACCAGGGCAAAAGCTTTAATACCATATCGCGCACTTTGGTTTCGGTATCGAACAAAAGACCGGACAGACATTCCACGGCAGGCGGATGATATAGATATGCGAATGCGATCACGCCTTTAAAGCGTCGGCAGGGGTCTTCGGATTCCAGATATTCTTTCAATGTAGGAATAGCTTTTTCGCCTTGCTGTACAAGGTCAAGAACTTCATCACCCCCCTTAATCTGGTCCAGTTGCGGGAATTGATGTATGGGGATGGGGTGGTTGGGAGGCAGTCTCCATGTTTTCGGAGCTTCATCCGATGTCGGTTCCGTGTCTGTTTCCAAGCTGTATTGCTCATCAGCAGTATCTGTATCCTCTTGTTCTTCGGCTGTGTCTTCTTCCGGCAAGTCGGTCTCAGGTTCAAGAGCTATAGCAGCTTCCTCGGGTTCATCCTCGGCTACCTCTGGCTCTTCAAGCTCGATAGCTTCCTCGGGTTCTTCCTCGGCTACTACCTCTGGCTCTTCAGGTTCGAAGGCTTCCTCAGGTTCATCTTCAGCTATCTCTGGCTCTTCAGGCTCGATAGCTTCCTCGGTTTCATCCTCGGCTACTTCGGGCTCTTCAAGCTCGGTAGCTCCCTCAGGTTCATCCTCTGCTATCTCTGGCTCTTCAGGTTCGAAGGCTTCCTCGGGTTCTTCTTCA
>CAYTHG010000267.1:0-5745 GCA_964437525.1 uncultured Myxococcales bacterium
TGGCCGGCAGGAGCATTAATGGCCTCAAGTTTTGATAAATCCATGGACGCAATGTCTTTACCACTGTTTGATCCCTCTGTTGGATGCTGCAATGGATCAGTTTCAAGCCAGTTGGACATGGCAACTGGGCGCGTGATTCCATAATGATCCCTCTCATAACTCACGGCTCGGTCCAATATTTCCGCGGACCAAACAGCACCGGCATGTCCTACAGGCAACCTGAAATTATCACCTTCGAAGGAAATCTTTTCGGGATGAGCAATTATCGTGTCTATAACCTCGCGGGAAAAGATTTCCCTTCCCAGTATCCAGCCGATAAGCCAATCCGATATATCCGATTCAAATGTTCCATAAGCCCGACCATATCGGTGTTCGATTTCAACATTTCCGTGAGCAGCGTCGATAGTTTGCTCCACGTATTCAATAAAGTCCTTGTTTTTGGTGTACAGATCGTGAGAATCACCGCTTTCCGAAAGCCAGACGCCATGCAACACATAGAGCGGTTTATCCGGATGGGTCAGATTATATTCTCGAAGTGCATCATAAAATCTGGGGAAATGAAGTGTATAGATACGAATGGCGTTAAATCCCAACTCTCCCATTCTGACAAACCATCTGCTGTAATCCTCCCAGCTAGGAGCCAGGTCGCCAGGTTGGGTTCCCGGCATTCCAACACCAAGGTCAACTCCCTTGATGAAAAATTTTTGATATTCCTCCCCGTTCCAGATCTGAAAATATTCTCTTCCTGTCCTGAACTTTCCAACAAAAACGGATCTGCTGGGATCGACACACAACCCTTCGTACTCCTCAAAGCCTTCAACACATTTACCACACACGGGATAGCCATTGGAAGAAATGCATTGTCTGTTTTGAGATATGCAATTCGTATCCACGCCGCATGGATTAATCAACCTGCACTGACCATCCTCATAATCGTGGTAACGGAGATTACATTCACAATGCACCAAGCCTTCGACCACCGTACAGATTGAACGATTTGCTTCGGTACAAGGGTCCGAATCACATGGATTTGCGGAACTTGCTTCATCCTTGTCTTCTTCGGATATCTCCTCCGCATCGCCATCAGCAAACGGCCCATCCTGGTCATGCTCTGATACTAAGTTGCAATCTCTGTCTGCGCCATAGTTATCCGGGAACTTGCTTACGCAGGATTTGCCCGAATTCGCCGAACAAGCTACTAGGAACAGGAAAAGAAGAAGGACTATTAAGAACGAAGAGTTGATTTTCATTTTTCTTATTTCTCAATTTTCAGCCAATGTGGAATGACGAATAACCTATCCAGCCATTCGCCCCTTTGTTGCCAGGTTTTTCAGATGCCTTTTGTTGTTTGCAAGCGGGATGTGATGATGCAACAATGTAGGCTCGGGGGAAAACGATAGTTCCGACTCTTCGAAAGTTTGGGCCGGAGAGGCTTTGATGATACACGGAGACCGTTCGACTGCCCAGCCGTCGTAGCCGCTATTTACCCATTCATTCTCCTTCCAGCCGATCCAATACATACCCATCGGTACGTCATTGTGGGTTGCACATCGGACAGCGAGCGTCAACATGCGCTTGGCACGATAGGATAGCGCCATACGAACCGTCCCGCCTTCAACCAGCGTCGACTCAGGAGCAAAACGGGTATTGGATCCAAACAGAAAAATATCCCGTGAAAAGGAAATTATCGTTGGAATGATATTGAAAACGAAATGGTAAAAAGGCATCAACGGGATAACGAGTATCTTCTGCCATTGCCCTCGGAAATCCCTATCGTACAAGAATGCGATTAGCAGCGCCTGAGTGCGCAATAGCATATATACCAGATGTGCCATAATCAGGATTGGAATCATGTAAGCGTTGGAGCCCACCACAAGTGAGATAACAAAGGACACGAGGATCAACGCATGAATGGCCACCAGAACAGCCGTATTGAGAAAAACTGTCATTGCAATTCCCCACTGATAACAGAATGCTGGCATCCATCGAATGTTACACCATACCCGGGAGCCATTCCAACGTAGCCGCTGTTTAAATAGCGCTTTTATGCTGGTCGGGGTCGATGTATAGATCTTTGCCATTGGATCGTAATCCAGCGGCCTGGAAAAATAGAATTTGACCATCCTCATAAAAGCATGGAAAGGCGTTCTTGGAAACTTTAGTGAAATCCGGTCTCCATCCCAGGATGCAGCGCTGGCCATCCACGTCATCCAGGCATCATCCCCTTCACCGGTTAAAGCTTGCGGGTTTGGCGAATGCTCGGATTCGATAAACTCAGGAGGCTTTGATCCGAACCACCATCTAATCAAGTCGCGAAAACGCAATGTCTGCATGAAAGCGGCGAACCTAGCGCTCTGTCTGGGAATATCGTACCATGTACAATAGAGAGCACCTGATGCGACGAGAACAGGCAAAAGCTTCGTATTGTGCTTTGCCGTACTGATCGCCGTCATAAACTCATTGGCTACGGCAAGCGACAAAACACCTTTGGTAGTGAAAAAGTTACGCCATCCACTCCAGAACACCTTTCGCTTCACGCTGACGTTGGCTGCAACAATCATCGGACGCTCCCCCTTTAAGCGTGATCGTCGTGTCAGCCGATAAACCATTCGCTCCAGGGCCTGGGGTGCCAGCTCACTGTCCGCATCCATATTGAAAAATACTTCGGGGCGCTTGGGGATTTTTCCAAGTTGAACCATGCGCTCGATCGTTACGATGGCATTTTCAACAGCCATCGCCTTACCTCTTCTTTTATACGATGAGGCGAGCAGAATTTGCGTATCCGAGGACTTGCTTTGGCTGTGAATCCATGTTTTCAACTTATGAAAGATCGGCGGCGCCGCATTTGAATCATCAATAGATACAACGATTGTAAGACGCCCCGGATACTGATTACCGATCACAGATCGAACCGCTTGCTTGATCCCTTCGAGTTCTTCTTCGTTTTTCAGCATCGTCGGCATAGCAACTACAGCGTGTATTTGATTTTCTTCGGCCAATCCCTTAAAATCATCTTTTTTACGGATGACATTAAGCAGAAAACGGCCAATCAAGAAATACGAATCCAGCTGGTAATAGAACAGGCAAAGCGCAAGCGCCCATATCACCGGATGGATCATTTCATAAAATGAGTTAGTATTAATATGATATGCTAGATGGTCCATTGACTTCTACCTTGCCTAACTAAATCCTGCGAACCCGCAAAATGTTTTCCTTGATGGCATCATTGGAAACCAAATCAAGGATTACGTACTGACCTCTTTTCAACTCTCCCCATGGATCTTGAGTGACAACTTCACCGGGGAGAATTTCCATAATTTTTCCTACGACCTGACAATGAAAAATGGATAGTACACACTGGATAACCGCATCCTTTTCTTGAATGTTCTCCAACTCCGAATATGGAACGAAAGCGATATTGGTGCTGGCTTTAATGGCCCGATAAAGGGGCCTGTTTTGAATATGCTCAAGAATGGCGCCCATCTTTTTCATGGATTTTTCTGCAATATTCTTTTCTGCAACCAGCGCTCGGCGTTCTGCTTCAAGCTTCAGCAAATCGAGTTCCAGGTGAATTCGTTGCTCTTCTCTTTCGAGAACTTCTGGCATGATATTGCCATTCATTGTCGAATCACTATTTTCTGACTGAACCTGTTCGAGTCCTTTACGCCAAGCCTCCAGTTCAACATCAATTTTCTTTTCGACCATATCCAGTTCGAGAATGCTGCGTTGATTTTCACTGGTGCTGAGTTTCAGGTGGTCGACCATCTGTTTTTCTTTTTGATATTCAAGCTTTGAAATAAGCCCGGCATCCAATTGCTGCTTGGACTCCTTCGCCATGTCAGCTTGTGTCGCATAGAGTGAGTCCAGTAATCCTTTTTGTTTACTGAGCGTTTTCTTGACCTTTTTCAGCATTCGTGACTGGTCGCTCTGATAATCGGCGCTCCACTTCATGGCACTTGTAAGCTTTGTTTTCAATGATTTTATCTGAGCGATCGCCATATCCGTTGCTATGATATCATCGGTGCATCGGTCTATATCCGCTCGCATTGATTCCATTTCGGTAAGCTGGCGAGTCAATTCGATATTGATTTTAATGACATGATCGTTATCCGGAGACAGGTTGATCGGAGCAACCCACGAATCGGAGAAAACGCGATAGACAGTGTATCCACCATACGTCAGCACACCGGCCAGCAGCATCAAGAAAACAATTGAAATTATCCGAGCGTTTAGCCCTTCAAGTCTCCACGAATTGTTTACTGTTTTAGTTTCGCTCATACTTAAATTACCTTACGGAAAGTAAAAGATTCCGGCTTTTTTGCATTCCCTCCAGATAGATCAGCTCGCCTTCCAAGTCGATGATTTCCAGCTCCAGAAGAGAAAGCAGCATTCCTTTTTTAACAGTTTCCGTCTGGGCAACCTTTTCCTTTTGGATGCGGAAAATATCCAGTTGATCTTTTATCAATTGCTTGTGTTCATCAAGAAGCCTAGAAGTATTGCTGAGATGCTCTAGAAGCGCTCGGGTTCTATCTGTGATTTCGTACCTGGCAGAATTCAGTTCTCTTTTTCTGGCGGCTAGGTATTTTTTTTCATAGATATGTTGTGAGATTCCACCGAACTTATATGATATTTCAATACCAGCAAACCAGTCGATCGATTCGGATGGAACAATTCCACCTGCAATATCAAATTGCCACGGTTCGATTTTTCGCAAATGAGAGCTTTCGCTCTCGAAATCCAAGGAACTTGTTAAAAAACTGTCGATCAACATCGGCACCGCTTCGTCTGGCATTCTGAAATCGCGTGCTTCCATGTATGAAAGATCGGCGAGTATTTCACGCATCTTTTTTTCAATCGAAATGCTTTTGATTTTGAGTTGGTTGAACTCTATAACAGTCGTCAATCGCTGATCATATCGTTTCTGCTCGTGCTCAATGATTTCCCTGATCTCTATTTTTTTTGAAAGATAGTAATCTTTTTGCTTTCTTAAAGCGGGGATGCGGCCAATATCGGCGCTTTGCTCTAAAATATCGAGCAATTTCATTTCAGCTACATGACGATTGCAATCTTGCCTACCGATATTTTCGGTAACAACACCTTTATAAATATCAATCAGAGAAATACTCAGTTGGGTGCGCACCTGGAAGGTATCCCCCATGACCAGGTTCTCCCCATTGGCACCGCCTTTCACGGGAATTCTGAGACCTCGTACGCTAAGTGTCGGCCAATACAGGAGAGAAGCCGTTGACTTAGAAAGCGCTTTGGTTTTATCGCAATACGCGCAATCCGAATCAGAGGCATAGAGCGGGCTGACTGTGAAGACAAGGATGGTCATCAGCAAGATCATCACCTGCCATTTTTGTATTGGTGAATTTAACATTTTTTCGTTGCTCATCATCCATCTGATCCATTCTTCAAACGGCAATAATCTGAAACTTGAAAACGTTCAGCTTGCACTCTGCTGCTAAGACTCCCATATGAAATATTATGGAATTATCTGTAGCATTCATTTTTACTTCACCTTCCACTTGCAGTAACACCGTCCACGCCAATCGCGTTGGCTTCAACTCCCGATTTTTGGGGAATTTTAGGATAGATGACTCACAATAACTTCCAGTCATCCTTTTGCACTCTATATTTACTACCGAACTATGCAAGAACGATACCAATATTAGAAATGGCAGTTGCGGGAAAAGCTTTGACACCCTTCCAACTACTATTGTCAAAAATATATAATACCAGCGT
>CAYTHG010000268.1:0-5739 GCA_964437525.1 uncultured Myxococcales bacterium
GGGAAATCTTTAAAGTGGTGAATACATGAAATTGTCGCTTTCCAGGCGGTCGGTTGGATGGGTATCCATAGGTATGCTTATAGGCATAGCCTTTACCGGGATATCCGTTTCTTCTTTTCAGGCCACTTCGACCAGCGAATATTGCATGTCATGCCACGAGATGCAGATTGTAGGGGAGCAGGGCTGGATGAAAAGCTCCCATTACAATAACGCCAAGGGAGTAGTTGCCGGATGTTCCGATTGCCATATCCCTCCGGGGTTGATTCCCTACACCACAACCAAGATAAGAGATGGTTCCAAGGATTTGTTCGTGCATTACCTGGGGGAGGCCGATCCTTACAAGATGGATTGGAGCGCCTTGGGCAAGTTGGCTCGTTTTCACATAAAGGATTCAAGTTGCCTGCGTTGCCATTCAAACCTTTTGCCTACCGGACTCTCTATAAAAGGCATTATCGCCCATGTTGAATACGGGCGAGAGGATAACGTCAAGAAATGTCTGGATTGTCATAAAGAAGAGTTTCATCCGAAATTCAAAGAATATCTGTTCGGCAAGTCAACTCTTGCAAAGAAGGGGACCGGTCATGAATAATCGAATGGCAACCGTTCTGTTTGCTGTAGCCGCCATATTTCTGTTCTCTCACGGAGAAGTATTCAGCGGTAACGGCGGTGCTTTTCCGAAGACCGTAAAAAAAATAGAAATCAAACGCGGGCTTTCGAAAGCGGAGCAGGAGTGCGTGTCCTGCCATAGCGAGTCCGAGCCGGGTAAAGTGCATGACTGGTCGGCTTCGCTTCATGCGAGGTCCAACGTGACGTGCCTTGACTGCCACAAAGCTTTGCCCACGGACAAAGACGCCATGAACTGCCCCGGAACGGAGAAGTATTCCGATCTTTATATTACGCCGGTGGTCAGCCCGGCAGATTGCAGCAAATGCCATCCGCGTGAGGCCGAACAGTTTGCAAAGAGCAAGCACGCTCGCACCTGGGAAATTCAGGCCGATCAGATAAAAGATCCGTGGTTGAAGGGCATGGCCAACGAGGTCGAGCGCTCTACCGGTTGCTATATGTGCCACGGCTCGGATATATCCGATGGCAAGTTGACCGTGGACAACTGGCCCAATGTGGGTTGTGGAAGAAAAAATCCCGACAACTCGTTTGGCAGTTGCTCCATCTGTCATACCGGTCACAAATTCAGCATAGCCGAAGCCCGTAAGCCCGACACATGCGGTCAATGTCACATGGGGCCGGATCATCCGCAGAACGAAATCTATTTCGAGTCCAAGCACGGCAAGCGCTATCTGGCGGATGGGCATACCTACGACTGGGAAGCTGCCCCGGATGCATGGGAACCGGGAGTGGACTTCGGAGCGCCGACTTGCGCCAGTTGCCATATGGCCGGTATCGGCGATTTGTCCACCAGTCACGATGTAGGCGAAAGGCTGAAATGGGAAGCGCAGGCTCCGTTGACTGTTATGAATAAAGACCATGACGGAAATGCCGAGCGCAAAAAAATGATAACGGTCTGCACGCAATGCCATTCGCCGCGCTGGTCGAAAAACTATCTGGCCCGTTACGATCAGGCCATAGAGAACTACAACGAAAATTATTTCAAGCCCGTCAAAAAGATCATGGACGGCTTGTATAAAGATAAAATTCTGACTTCCTGGCCGTATTTCGATGAAGAGATAGAATTTGTCTTTTACGAATACTGGCACAACGAAGGCCGCCGGGCGCGTATGGGCTCCGCTATGATGGGTCCGGATTATTCCTGGTGGCACGGATTTTACGATCTGAAGAAAACCTACAATGAATTTATCCATCTTGCCAACGAGGCCAGAAAGAACGGACATGGCTCGCCGGTATACGTACCCGGCTCAGGCGGCAAGAATCTTACGCCGGCCAAGGTGGAAGCTCTCCCTCAGGCTTGGGACAAGGTCAAGCATCTTGAGGGCAAACCGCAGTAAACTCGTTTTTATTGCGCACCGGACTTTTATTTAATATTGAGATGAAAAATTGATTTTGTGGTCTGGTGCGCCTGTTTTAATCAAGGAGTAGAAAATGGCTATAAGAAAAATAATCGAGATAGACGAAGAAAAATGCACAGGTTGCGGGCAGTGTGTCGTCGATTGCGCTGAGGGCGCTTTGCAGATCATAGATGGCAAAGCCTAAGTCGTCAAGGAATCCTTCTGCGACGGTTTGGGAGCCTGCATGGGTTCGTGTCCTGAGGATGCCTTACGCATTATAGAGCGCGAAGCGGACGCCTTTGATGAGGAAGAAGTCGAGCGACATCTGGCCGACAAAAACAAAGATCCCGAGCCGTGTCAGATTCCGGGCGGTTGCCCCGGCAGCATGATGAAAATGTTCGAGCCGGAATCCTCGAATGATGAAGCCTCGGAGCCTGTAGCTTTGGCAAAATCAGAGCTTGCCCAATGGCCGGTACAATTGGAGCTTCTGCCTCCGATCGGCCCATTGTATGAAAATAAAGATATGATGCTGGTCGCGGATTGCGTGGCAGTGTCCTTTCCAGATCTCCACAAAAAGCTTATCAAGGGCAATACCATTGCCATGAGTTGCCCCAAACTGGATGATGCAGAAAGAGCGATCACAAAGCTTTCGCATATTTTCCAGAATAAGGTAACATCCATAACCTGCGCCATCATGGAAGTTCCCTGTTGCGGTGGTTTAGTGCATATCGTCAAGCAGGCTTTAGTGAAGAGCGGCGCGGATTTGAAGATAAATGTTATCAAGATAGGAATCAACGGGCAGGTCTTGGATAAATATGAAGTGGAGCCTTAGTATTGCCTGAAGTCTTGACGAAAACGAGACCATCGAAAACGCAAGTCCTTGCGCTGGTGGTCTCTTTTATTCTGACTGTCTCGATTCTGACTGTCGTTCAACTCAAGGTTTCCTTTCCCATGCTGATCCTGGAGCGTTTTTTGCCCGGATTGGGATGGCTCGAGATTCTGCTGCTTGGGGGCTACGCATCTTTTATTACATCGAAGATGCTTGATCCCGGGCAATCCGCCAAATGGCGTTCAAGAATCTGGCGCTTGTTTTCTCTGGTCTTCTTCGGACAATTGATTCTCGGGCTTTTGGGGCTGGATGTCTTTTTGATGTCCGGCAAGCTGCATTTGCCCATTCCTGCCTTAATCGTCGCCGGGCCGATATTTCGCGGCGAAGGTTTGTTCATGCCTATTTTGTTTGCATCCACCCTGGCGCTTGTCGGCCCGGCCTGGTGCAGTCATCTGTGTTATTTCGGTGGGCTGGATGATTTTGCTTCCAAACGCAAATCGATCCCGCAGCCTATGCCGAGTTGGGCCAAAGCTTTCCGCTGGGGGATTTTGACTCTGGTGATTTTATCCGCTTTTCTTCTGCGAGGTTTGGGTGTCTCTGGAATGGTGGCTGTTTTATGTGCCGCCGCTTTTGGAATCGTCGGCATTGCATTGATGATCTTCTGGTCGCGTAAGTCCGGCTACATGGCTCACTGTGTAAACTACTGCCCCATAGGTTTGATTGCTAATATCCTTGGAAAGCTAAATCCCTTCAGAGTCAAAATAGGCAAAGGCTGTACACAATGTATGGCTTGTACGACAAGCTGTCGCTATGGTGCTTTGGGAACTGCTGATATTCTCAAAGGGAAAGTCGGTTTTACATGCACTTTGTGCGGCGATTGCATTTCCTCATGCAAGCATGGTCAATTGTCCTACAGCTTTCCCGGCCTCAAGTCTTCTGTTGCCCGCACTTTTTTTATCGTTCTGGTCGTTTCCATACACGCTGCCTTCTTAGGTCTGGCCAGAATTTGAATCTATTGTCTTTGTTACTTTTACAGATTATCAATTAAAAACTCTTGCCTGCTTGTCAATTACAGAAAAGAATGGTTTAACAAAGAAAACCATGAATTCCCGTAAGGAGTCTTGTAAGCAATGAAAGTACTCTTCCTGTGTGGGACTAATTCCTGTAGAAGCCAGATGGCTGAAGGCTGGCTTTTAAAGCTTGCAGGCGATAGCGTGGAAGTCGCCAGTGCCGGTGTCAGAAAAGGGATTCTGGAACCTTTGGCGGTCGAGGTTATGCGTGAAGCCGGGGTGGATATTTCGCATCACAGGTCAAAGAGCGTCGATGAGTTGGACAGTTACGGTTTCGATGTGGTGGTTTCATTGTGCGATGAGGCCGGAGATTACTGTCGAAGGTCCAATGTCGCCGATACCGATAGCATCAATCTCAACAATCCCGATCCCGTCAGCAATATTTATATAGGCGCTCCCGCCTCTTTATTCTGGGATATTGATGATCCTGTTGAAGTAAAGGGAAGCCATGAAGAGAAACTTACGGCTTTCAGGATTGTCAGAGACGAGATAAAGCGCAGAATCGCCCATCTTATGCAAGACGGTTTCTTGACCGCTATTGCCAGACAGCGACTATTGATGGGTGATATCGCCGATCTTCTGGATGGCGGTCTGGTGGCTCACGACGATTTCAGGCGTATTTTTATATTCAACAAGGCCGCCGAAGAGATAACCGGACTCCCTCGCGGGAAAGTGCTTGGCATGGACTGCCACGAAATATTTCCACCTAACGGGTTGTGCGGTTCGCATTGCAGGTTCAAAAACGGGCCCAGCAATGTAAAAGAAAAAGTCGATTACCGGGTGCCGTTGACGAATGCGGAAGGCATCGAGAAAACGCTCAAGGTTTCAGCAGTTCCGCTATGTATCGAAGAAGGGCAGGCCAGGGGAGCTTTGGCGCTGTTTCACGATGTAAGCGAAATCGACGATTTGCGTTTGAAGCTTCATACCCGCCTTGATTTCCACGGCATCATCAGCATATCGGATAAAATGCACGAAATTTTCGAGACTATCCGTTCCGTTGCCGTATCTGAGTATTCTGTCCTTATCACCGGCGAAAGCGGTACAGGCAAAGAGCTTGCCGCGCGGGCCATCCACAACGAAAGCCGCCGCGAGGCCGGTCCCTTTGTGCCTGTAAATTGCGGAGCATTGCCCGAGAACATACTTGAGAGCGAGTTGTTCGGTCATGTAAGAGGAGCTTTTACCGGTGCCATAAAAGACAAAAAAGGCCGTTTCGAATTGGCTGATGGCGGTACGCTCTTTTTGGATGAAGTGGGAGAGCTTACCCCGGCATTTCAGGTCAAGTTGTTGAGGGTCTTGCAAGAAGGGAGCTTCGAGAAGGTCGGCGGCGAGAAATCTGTCTCGGTGGATGTCAGAGTCGTCAGTGCTACAAACCGCGACCTGTTGAAAATGGTGGCGGATGGGAAGTTCAGGCAGGATCTTTATTACCGCCTGTGTGTGGTGCCTTTGGAGTTGCCGCCTTTGCGGATGCGTCTTGAAGACATCCCGCATCTGGCTGAACAATTTCTGAAAAACATCAGTGAAGAGATGAAAAAGCCGGGTTTGAATATCTCGGAAGACTCTTTGGATCTGTTGATTGGATACAATTGGCCGGGGAATGTCAGGCAGTTGATAAACACTCTGCAATTTGCGTCCGTCAGGTGTCCGGGTAAAGATATACTGGTCAAGCACCTTCCACCCGAAATACTGATGTCTGCCAGGCAGAATGCCCCAATTGCTTTTGATCAACAGGATGAAAGTAACTCCAACGGTTCGTCAGTGTCCGGTCGCAAGAAACTTGATGCCGACAAGGTACGCGAAGCTTTGAGCGCAACCAAAGGCAACAGGCTTCAGGCTGCAAAGCTTTTAGGTGTCGGACGTGCCACGCTGTATAGATTCCTGA
>CAYTHG010000269.1:0-5699 GCA_964437525.1 uncultured Myxococcales bacterium
GGTCAGCGCGATCAAGCTTTGAAAGTATATGCCGACTCGATTGAAGGCCGTATGGTCAAAGCCGATGACCTTTCCCATTATGCTGAATTCTTGGCTGCCGCAGGCAAGCCTGAAAAAGCTGTCGAAGTTTATGAGAAAGCTCAATCCATACGGGAGAAGGGCAGTAAATCTTATGCTGCAAGGATAGCCGAGATTTACCGTGAAAGGCTCAATAACGAGCAAAAAGCCGCCTACTGGGATGCACGCAACGGTCGGGATTGAGGCGGTAGAATTGGCTGATTGCTTGTTTCTGGGCTTATGATAATAGCTACGTTTATATCAGCAGCCGCAATCCGCCGGGGTTTCTCGTTTGAGAATTATGCGGGCATCCACAATTGAGATTCCCTTGCCTGCTTCGTGGACGATGACGGGATTCAAGTCTATCTCGCCTATGTCTTCCAACTCGACCAGCATGTGAGAAATCTTGGAGATAACTTCCGTTAGCGCTTTTATGTCAAGTTCCGGTTGCCCACGGAAACCTTTCAGTTGTTTAAAAGCCTTGATCTGCGTCAGCATTTTCTCGGCTTCTTTTTCATCTATCGGTGCCACTCTGACTGTGGAGTCCTGGCAGATTTCAGTCATTATGCCGCCGGAGCCCGTCAATACTACCGGTCCGAAAATCGGGTCTGTTTTCCCTCCGACTATGATTTCGGCTCCCGGTGCAGCCAGTTGCTGAACGCTGATGGAGTAAGGCGCTTCCGGAAGGTTCAATGCCGCCTGCTGCAATCTTTCAAAAGCCTGTATAAGTTCGTCGTCATTGCGTATATCAAGCGCTACGCCGCCCACATCGCTTTTGTGCGAAGCTTCAGGATGCGAGAGCTTCAAAACTACCGGGTAGCCCAGACGCTCGGCTGCTTTGATGGCATCTTCTTTGCTGTTTGCAATCTCATATGGCAAAAGCGGCAATCCTTGAGCCCGGCAGATCTCTAAAGCTTCTTCCAGCAATGGCTCGCGTTTTTCGGCGACGATCTTGTCCAGCAGCGGCTTGGTGTGTTCGAGCATTGAGGTTTGTGTGAACTTTGGCCAGGGCTTTTTATCTTTCAAGTAACAGTAGTTCAAGTGCGAGTAGTGCAGGGCTTCGACTGCGTTATAAGGCGTGCGGAAAACCGGAATCTTGAAGTTCTCGCGCACGTAGCCGCGCTCTTCGTGTTGTGTGTGCAGCACTATGGTAACCGGCTTGTTGTAGCGCTCCATCAGCTCGGGAATCTGGCTGATAAGCGTGTGGGCCATGTCGCCTTCGTGCTCGGCGTCGTAGGTGTGAATGAACAGCACTCCGTCAAGCTCGTCCACCTTCAGGGCCGCTTCGATTATATGTGCCAGCACCGGGTAGTAGAATATCTGCCCCAGGTCCAGGGGGTTTTGCAGGTTGATTATTCCGCCTTGGAAATATTCTTTGACCTCCTCGAAAAATTGCGTCGGGAATGGCGGTAACTCAAAGCCGAATTCCCCGATGGCATCGGCGGCCAGTACTGCGTGTCCGCCCGAGCGAGATAAAACGCCCAATCTCTTTCCTTTGAAGGGAGGCAGCAACAGTTGTTTGGTGGCGTTGGTCCAGCTCAAGTAGTTGGGTACTCGCACTATGCCCGCCTGCTGGCAGGCGGCGCTGATGACATCGTTGTCTCCGGCAAGTGCCGCCGAATGCGAACAGGCGATTTTGCTTGAGGCTCCGCCGATGTTGCTTTTCAGCATTACAATCGGTTTCTTGACCTGCGATGTCAACTCCAGGAATTTTCGACCGTCTTGTATACCTTCTATATATGGCGCAATGATGGCGGTTTCTTCGTCTTCATCAAAGAAGCGTATCAACTCGGCTTCATCAACGTCCACGCCGTTTCCGAAGCTGACGAACTTGGAGACACCCACAAACTCGAATGTCATGTCCATAGCAAAAGACGCGCCCACGCCGCCGGACTGCGCCAGAATGGAAACGCCGCCTTCGTAAAAGCGATCCATAACACGGGCAAACGGAGTACACAGGCCGTTTTGACGGTTGATTATGCCTATGCAGTTGGGACCGATGAAGCGTATGTCGTGTTTCTTGCAAATCTCCACCAGCTTCTGTTCGGTTGGGCTTTGGGTTCCTTCGTATTCTCCGAAACCGCCGGATTCTATCAGGAGTCGTTTGATGCCCTTTTTGCCGCACTGATCTGCAATTTCCGGCACGGCTTTTGCCGGAGTGAGAACGATTGCAAGGTCAATATTTTCTTTGATATCCAGAACCGACCCATGCACCTGATGACCTTCGACTTCCTCCACACGCGGACCCACGGCATGGACTTTGCCTGTGTAGCCGAAACGCTTGAGGTTGTGCAAGATTCTGCGGGCCAGATTGGTTCTAGAAGAAGAAACACCTATGACGACAACCGACTTCGGAAAGAAGAAGGTTCGCATTTTCGCCTCCATAACTTTAAAATAACTTAACGTTTTAAAAATAGAATAAGCTCAGGGAGGGGCGAAAGTCAAGAATATCGCTTGATTAGGGTGCGGGTTTCTTGACTCGTCGGCTAATAAATTGGCCGAGTTACGGGGGGTATACGGCCATTGCTCCTTCGGATCGAAGACCGTGGCACCCGGCAGCGTAGGGGCGCGATTCATCGCGCCCTTGCCCGGACTATTATCTGGTGCAATAAATTGCCCCCCTACGCGATATCGTTTCTCCGGCGTTGGAGCAGGCATCCTTGCCTGCTCCTGAATATTTCTTTTTTTGCTGAAATTTCATTGATACAGAAAGCCCGAAAACATGTGGAGCAGGCTGGGAAGCGCTGCTCCAACAGATGTGCATATAAAATGAAGTTTCTACAAAAATGAGGGAGCTTAGTACAGCACCCTATACAAGCGATTTCAGAATTTGCAGGTTTTTCTCAGCCATAATCGACCAGTCGAATTTGTTCAATACAAGCTCACGGCCCTTGGCGGAGATGTTTCGATGAAGTTCTTCATTTTGCCACAATTCGATAACGGCATCTGCAAATTCCTGCGGGCTTTCGGCCAGAAGGATGTCTTGCCTGTCTTGCGCTCCGATGCCTGTTGCACCGCGCTTTGTTGTTACAACTGCGGTTCCGGCGGCCATTGCTTCCATTATTTTCGAGCGAATGCCCCAGCCGTGATGTATGGGCGCAACGAAAATCGAGCAGGAAGCATAGGCTTTCGGCAGGTCTTCAACTCTTCCGCTGACGCTTATACCGTAACCAGAAAGGGCTCTTACCGCTTCGGTCGTCTCCGCTCCGGCAAACTCCAGCGTCGCTTCCGGGAATTCTCGTTTGATGCGCGGGAAAATATCACGCGCCAGCATGATGGCGGCTTCCTCGTTAGGTTTGTGGCGATAATAACCCAGATACAGCAAATTGAAGGGCTTGCGTTCTTCTTTGACATTTGCGAAGTCTTTCGCATCTATTCCATGCTCAACCACTTCCACTCTGGCTTCGGGATTGAGTCTTTGCAGCTTTTCTTTGTCTCGCTCGGTTACGGTAATATTGCAGGAAGCTCGCTTCAAGGAAAGATACTCCACTCCAAGAGCACGTGCCGTTCGGTATATATTGAGCGCCATTTCTTTGGAAAACCGCTTGCTTTGAGTCGTGTATTCAAGCCAGGTTTCATGTTGGACTTCATGATTGACGATACAGGATGGAATAGGAGAATCTTTGGGATGCAGGTGTATCATCTCCACGAAATCGTATTGCACGGCATCGTTTCGCCTCAATTCGTCTCTCAGGCACTTCACTACTTCCGGGAAACGGTAATCCACAGGCCAAAGATGCAAAGGGTCTCGTCCCGCCCGACGGGAACCGCCTTCGAAAACATGCAGTCTGTTTACATGCGGTTTCAATGCATCTATATGTTCGCGCTCGACAGGATCGTTTATAAGCGCTATCAGGTTGATTTCACAGCCGAGTTTTGCGAATTGTTCAAGCATGTAAAAGACTCGTGCACCCCCGGCGTGGCGTCCCAGGTGCGGGATATAAGGCGATACCAAAAGCAGTCTGAAAGTTTGCGGCATAAACTCCTCCATGAAGCATTTACAAGATAATCGCTTATGTCACCGCCGCCTGTCAATGTTTCATGCTCTAGCCGTTCAAGGTTTAGATGTCAATATTTTCAGCATCGTTAAAAATCGTCGCATATCTGTGTGTAAGTATAGTAATATCAGTTGTTTAGAGATGTGTAGCGTTATGTTTAGGTTAGTTGCTGGAGTATTGGGAACTTCAATCTTCATTTGCAAGGGATTAGACGCTATGTTAAAGTACTTTGAAGATTTTTCAGGCAAGTGGGTATGGTTGTGGACATTATGTGTGACTCTGGAGGTGGATGGTGGTACTTTTTTCACCTACCGTAAGAAAAGTTGAAAAGTGGAAGCAGAGCAGGGATTCGCGAAAGCTTATTGATGCTTTGGATGCCTATGATGTTGAAGTTCATATTGCCGCAATAAAGGCTATACATCATCTGAAGCTCAGTGAAGCTTCTACGCGATTATTAACAGATCTGCGTCATCCACTCAGTTCGGAAATCCGACGTGCGGCTGCGGAAGCTCTCGGCGGTATGTGTGTAGCTACAAGCGCTGAGGCCTTGATAACTGCCTTGGGGGACGATGTTCCTGCAGTGTCAAAAGCCGCCTTTGAAGCTGTCAAATCATTGGGCTTTGTAGCCTTGAAGCCGCTTATAGAAAGCCTGAAAGACTATAGAAACGAGTGTGTGCGCGAAATGTCTCTGGATGCTTTAAAAAGCATTGGACGAGAGGCTGTTCCTGAATTGATAAAGGGTCTGCAATCAGGTAATACCGGATTGCGCACTCAATGCGCAAGATTGCTTGGCGATTATGGCGGTCCTCAAGCTCACCTGGCTTTAGAGGAAGCTTTGTCTGATACTTCACCCGCTGTGCGTAAAAACGCCGCTTTGTCAATTCAGAAACTGGGGATAAGGCCCTCCAAGCCCTTAGCTCTGGCTTATTATCATGTTTCTATGGATAACATCGAAGATGCCTGTGCCTTGGGTGAAGTCGCCACGCCCGCTTTGAAATCTGAATTGTCCCACAATAATTTCAGTATCCGGCGTCGTGTAGCCGTTTGTTTGCGAAAAGTCGGGTGGAAGCCTACCACTCGGGAAGAAGCTGTCGATTTTTGGGTAGCAGCCGGACGCTTTACCGAAGCTATAAAATACGGAGAATATGCGCAGGAACCTTTGATGCGTATGCTGGCGGATTCCAATATCAAGGTAAAAAAAGGTGCAGCCGCAGCCTTGAAAAAGATAGGCGTTCCTCATGCCGCCAAGCAAATGGTACGTGATATAGAGCGCATGACCGATGTCACTTATTTCCGTCTGAGTAAAGGAACCTTCGATATACGTCGTATCGGCTTGGCCTGTCATCATTATAAAGGTAAGCTGTATTTGCTGAGTCTTGAGAATGCCGACAAGGAGCAGGAGCAGCATATATTGAAGCTCTACCCTGATGCTGAGATTATCAACGAAGACGAAGCCATATAAAACCGAATTTCATTCCACTCTGGAGGAATAGATAATGTCGCGTGCCCTAAGTGCGCTAGCTCTGGTTATTTTCTGCTGTTCCATTTTTCTGACAAATGCGCTTTGGGCTTCCGAAGGCAATATGCATGTGCTTAATGTGCCTTCCAAGGTTTTGTGGATAGCTCGTGACAATGTGGATGGAA
>CAYTHG010000270.1:0-5690 GCA_964437525.1 uncultured Myxococcales bacterium
AATCCTTTCCCCTTAAATAAACATTAACAATTGCCAATATTGTGCCGATTAAATATATTGAAAGTGCGTAGTGCGCTTGATTTACAAGGTGTGCTGCAATCTTGGGGTTTTAGTGTCTGCTTATCTGAAATTTGGGAGGGAAACCTTCAATGGGAAAAACATTGAACGGGTATTCTGCTTTTTGCTGCATTTTACTGCTTATCAGCTTGTTGTTCATTACTTCATGTGGAGGGGGCGGAACCGCTTCCGATCCTTACAGCGATGGTGATAAAGACATTGATGATTCCGAGACAGTGGCTGATGCTGATCGTGACACGGAGAATGGTGATTTGGATCTGGAACAAGATCTGATAGATGGGGACAAGTCTGACGGCGACGATACGGATGGCGATGACCCCGATGGCGATGGGGACGAAGATGCTGACGATGTCGATGGCGATGATGTCGATGTCGATGGTGACGATGTCGATGGTGATGATGTCGATGGCGATGACCCCGATGGCGATGATACTGATGGCGATGAAGACGAAGATGCTGACGGTCCGGTAGAACTCTACTGGGGAGGTTTGACGCCGCTTGGCGGACAAGGAGAGTCCGAGAACTTTAGAATGATCTACAGGCTTGGAAGCGGGCTGGATTCGGGAAGTGCGATGAGTCCCAATTATTCGCTTGATAACGGAATGATAGTGTATATAAGCCAATAAAAGGCTTTAAGGTATAGGGGAAAAGAGATGAAGAAATCCATTGCAATTCTAGTGTTTATATTTCTTTCGTGCGCAGTTCTTAATGCCTGGGCCTCTGTCCCCGATGACATGCGCTTTCAAGGCGTTTTGACTGATAGCGCCGGAGATATGCTTGAAGGCGAATATGTCATCACCTTTTCCCTTTACGACAGCGCAGAAGGTTCTGGTCTTGTGTGGAGCGAGGCCATTAACGCCACAGTGAACAATGGTCTTGTGGATGTAGTTTTGGGGGAATCCAGTGGAGGCTTGGATGAGAACTTGTTCGATGGCAGCGATTTATGGCTTGGCATCAAGGTCGGCGATGATATCGAGATGACGCCGCGCCAGAAGATTTCTTCTGTTCCCTATGCAATCAGAGCAAACAAGGCTGAGAGTGCAGCTAGCGCCGACAATGTGCCTTCCGGGGCCGAGATTGTCGCAACCGTGGATGGCGCAGGCTTTTTGACTGCCGATGATTTGACTGACTATGTGACCGTCCTTTTCCTGGAAGGAAATTATTACGATTCTCAAGCAATCGACAACTTGCTTGAAGCCTACGCTGCATCGGATCACAATCACGATGGCCTCTACGCTTTTGAAGATCATGCCCACAACTGGACTGACATTGATGGGTTGCCGGAAAGCGCTTGTCTTGATGGACAGGTCTTGAAATATGACGACAGCACGGCGGCATGGATTTGTGAAGAAGATTTCGACAACGACACGCTTTATTCGGCGGCGGCAAATATGGGCATTGAACTTGATGGCAACGCTTTCAAGTTGTTCTCCGGTTGCACTTCCAATCAAGTCTTGAAATGGAACGGCTCGCAGTGGATTTGCGCTACGCATTTTTCTGGAGACGTAACTGCTGTAAGCGCTGGAACGGGTTTAAGCGGCGGCGGCGATACCGGAAATGTGAGCTTGAGCGCCGATACGTCTTACCTGCAAAGGAGAATCTCAAACTCTTGTCCTGAAGGCTCATCCATAAGGCAAATCGGCTCGGATGGCAGCATTATTTGCGAAGCCGACGACGATACTTTAAGGGCCATGTCCTGTCCGGTCGGGCAAGTTCCCAAGTACAACGGCTCAAGCTGGGTTTGTGCAAACGACGAGGACACCGATACTACTTATACTGCCGGAAGAGGGCTGGAGCTTAGCGGAACTACCTTCAACATCAAAACATGCGCGACCGGCCAAGTATTGGCTTGGAGTGGCAGCGACTGGTCTTGCGTTACGCCATCTAACGGCGACATTACCGAAGTCGGTGCCGGTATCGGCTTGACTGGCGGCGGCAATGTCGGTTCGGTGACTCTGAACGTAAGTTTTGCCGGTGACGGTACAAGCTATCAGGCTGCTCACAGCGATCACACGCATTCCGGGATGGTTCAGTATGCGAAGATCATGCATGTCAGTCCTTCGGGAGTCCCCATAGCCGATGGAACGATTCTGCGCAATACTGTGCAGGGTGTCAGCGCGTCGGCTGCCAATCGTTGGCTGGTTCTTGTAGAACCTGGAATTTACGACTTGGGTGCAAACGGGATTCAGGTTCCCGCTTATGTGGATCTGGCCGGTTACGGAAGCAGCGTCACCTTTATCAAGACCGACCGTTCCGGCACCGGCAGCGGTGCAATCATAACCTCAAGCAATTCTGTAATCCGCGATCTGACAATTGAAAACAAGCACTCCAACCAAAGCGACAATTACTACTGCACGGGTGTTTCCGTCAGTTCCGGCGTGTGGGCGAAGCTGAAAGATGTAAAAATCGATTGCTATTGCAAGTTCGCCAGAGGAATTTATACAGTATTGGGGGGATATCTCGAACTGAAAGATGTCGAAATCGTGGCTGATGCTAGCAATATTGCCTACGGGGTTGAATTTGCAGGATCTGAATTGACTGTCGATGGACTGGAAGTGACTTCGAAATCAGCCGCCATTACTATAGGCATCAGGCTCAATGGCAACAGCATCTACGCAGAGCTGAATGATGTAAGTCTCAACAACAATGCCTTGTCTTCCGGTGCCAGTTATTGCCTGTCGGCAGAAAGCGGAGCCCATTTAGTTGCCAGTAATGTTAAAGCTGTGGCTAATGGCGGCAATACCGTTGTCGGTTACAGGCTAGCCTCCAATGTCAATGCGAGTCTCTATAGCTGTCGTTCAGAAGTATATAACGGTGCCGGTTCAAGCTATGGAATCTGGGTGGATCAGGCTGCAAATGTGTTAATCGAAAACTCGAATGTGCTGGCGAAAACTGCCAACAATTGTATAGGTTTGGTTGCCTCCTTAGCTTCTGTAGTCAATTTACGCAATACAAGTATCGTTGCCGATGGCGGTTCTTCGGTAAGAGCTGTATACCACAATCAAACGAATAAAACAGAATTTGACAATTGCCATTTGGAAGCCAAAAATGGTACCAGCAATTCTCGTGCCATCGATAGCTCGGCGGGGAACCTTTATGTCAACAATTCTCGTTTAATAGGAAGCACAAATACCGTTTATGCTCACAATGGGACGCAAGTCAGATTGTTTAGTAATGTGTTGGATGGAGGTTCTGTTTCGGGCACAACCGTTACGTGCGCTGCCAACACTGATGAAAACTACACTTTCTATCAATCTACATGCCCGTAAAACGGTACGAACCCACAAATCCAAGGCGGGAGAAAATACCCGCCTTTTTTTTTGTGAAATCGGCTTCCTTCAAATTAGTATGTAGAGACCAAGATATGTAACTCCTATCAGGAAAAACTATGGCTGGATTTTTATCGAAACTTACAGGCAAAAAGTTACCGCCTTTAAAACCTTCGCTTGGGAAAATCAAAGCGGATGAAATCGACTCCGCAGGAGAGCTTATGAAGGGTATGGCGCAGACCGTCATGCGTCTGCTGTACTTGCGACAGCACTATACGCATGAGAGCCCTTCTTTGCATCCCGAAGACTTCCGGCAGGCTATACTTGAGACAATAAATAGCTATCAACAGGAATTATCGCCGGATATGGAATGCGAATTGAGTGAAAAAGCCGTTGATCTGATAAGCGAGCAGGAGGAAATGCAGGTCGAATATTTTGAGGCTAAAGACGAAGAGTTGAAAAATATAATCGGCTTTATCACCTCGGAAATCAATGCCAGCACGTCTGAGAATGAATCTTTCAATTCCAAACTGGAGAATGGTGTCAAAGATCTGCACGGCAGTATAGAATTGGACGATATAAAGAGGATCAAACAGGCAATAGCGTCGTCAATAATCTCTTTTAACGAGAAAATAGATGAGAAACGCATTTCCGATAAGCGCCGCATCAATGAATTGCAGCATCAAGTCGATATGCTTTACAGCCAGTTGGAAGAGGCTCAATCCGAATCGAGAATAGATGAGCTTTCAAAGCTGTACAACCGCCGGGCATTTGACGAACGTATGGCTATAGAGATGAACTTAGCCCGCAGGCTAAAGCGCCCTTTGAGCCTCATTATGCTTGATATTGACAGGTTCAAAGAGGTTAACGATACGCTTGGGCATCAAGCCGGTGACGAGCTTTTAATTAAATTCTCGAATCTTCTTGTGAAAGAGTTTTTCAGGAAAATGGATTTCATAGCTCGTATCGGTGGTGACGAGTTTGCCGTCATTATGGCGCAGGCACCGCTGAAGGGTTCTATGTCGGCGGCGGAACGTATGCGCAGCAAGCTTGAGAAAACACATCTAGCGATTGCGGGCAGTGAGGTTCAAGTAAGCATCTCGGTCGGAGTGGCCGAATACGTTCCCGGAGAGACCTTGGAAACCCTTGCAAAACGTACGGACGACGCACTTTATGAGGCAAAAGACAAAGGGCGCAACAAGGTCTGTTTCGCGCTGAAACCCGTAATCGAAGATTAAGCAGTTTTTCCGGATATGGAAAGCAGCATGGGTTTTATCAACAGATTGCCTGAAGACATAGGCGATTCCGAGATGATCGTTTTGAATTCATCTTCGGTGAAAGCCGTGGCAAGACATGCGGCGACGGTTTCTTTTATATCTTGCAGCCTGTCCATCTTTTGAGCGAATTCAAGCTCGGTCCAGTCGCCACCGGCGTGCAGATCCCTGATGCAGTACAAGCCACCGGGCTTGAGTGCCCGCCATGCTTCTTTGAGCATTTTTGATGGGTTGGGGACTTCATGCAAGGTGTTGTATGAGAATAGTCCATCGAAAGAGTCGCTGTCGAAGGGCAAGTTCGTTGCGTCAGCTTCCATGAAATTTATTCTCGCAGCATCCAGGCCGTGCTGCTTGACATATTCCGAGGCGTTTTTCTCGGCAAGTCTCAGCATACGAGGATCGTTATCTATGGCGGTCAGGTGGCTGTCTTTGGTTGCCAGCAACCATTCAAGCGAGATGACACCAGAGCCGCAGCCGAGATCGAGAACTTTTCCAGAGTTTATTCCAAAGTCGATGACAGGTTTTACAGGCAATCGGCCTATGTCTCTCAACTGGCGAATCATGAAATCGAATAACTCAGGTTTGTATTGCGCTTTTTTCATGTCTACTCTTTGTTTTTTACTGTTGCAGTCTACAAATATTCGCTCAAAACATTATGCAGAGGCATTATTTCAGCTTTTGCCTGAATAAGTAAAAATATTTTTGGATACTGTGTTTTATCGTCTATATTCTTCCTGACAATATTTAATGGTATTCTCACACATCTAGTATTTACAATATCTCTCAAATAGCTATCATTCATGTGCTGTCTTCACCAATCGGAGTCAAATGATGTTTCGAGTATTAAGTGGAAAAGCCTTTGTAATTGCGGTGTTTATTCTGTGTTCTGTGCTTTCTGCAAAAGCGTATGCAAACGAATCTGTTGTTGATACTGAGAATGAATTACCGGATCAGTCCGCTAAGGATTGCGAAGATGTAGCTTTGCAGCCTTTGTCAGTGTCGGAGTCTGAAGCTGCTTCTACCAGTGGAGATGAGGCGAAAAAAGACAAAAAGCCTCTTACTCGCGAAA
>CAYTHG010000271.1:0-5688 GCA_964437525.1 uncultured Myxococcales bacterium
CACCAAGATGATGTTTGCAACTGTCATTATGACAGAAGCTGCCAGTCATGCTCTGGTGTTTCCGGGGGTGAAAGTGGCCTATAAGCGGACTCAGATGGCGGTTTAAGATAGTTTATTCTGTGTGATTACAATAAGTTTCACCACATTGACACCTGCCCTTGGCGATTCATGTGTGTGGTTGTTCCTTATTTATGAAAACCCGAACGATTAGGTTGGCGTACAGAACCGGCGCTCCATCCCAAGCTTTCGAAAGAAGCTCAATATATAGCGACACTACTTACGAGAAACTCTACATCAACACCGATGGCACGTCGGGCGGATAGAAGCGCAGATGGTGTAAAGCGGTTCTGGCCATGCCAAAAAGGGGGAAGAAGAACATCATCCCCATGTATTTTCTGGTATTTAGCGTTGCTCGTTCAGTATTTTTGTTGACATTTATAGTCGCTTTTCATAGACTCTAGTCCTCTATAGACTGACTGGCTTGACTCTCCTGTCTGCATTTTGGATAGGGGCAGGTTGGCGAGATATGGGAAGCGGGAGAAAAATGGCTAATGAAGAACGCTGGGTGAGTGTTGAAGACGTTGCCGTCCATTTGCAGGTAACAAAGGACTCTGTTTATCGATGGGTTGACAGGAAAGGTCTTCCTTCTCATAAAGTAGGTAGACTTTTGCGCTTCAAACTTTCCGAGGTGGACAAGTGGATTGAATCCGGAGGTTCGGCTGAATCTTCCAAGAAGGGTACGCCCTGATGTCCACGTCTTACCATGCCAAATACTTTGCCCACGAGCTAACTCGACAGGGTGGCGATGGTGTTGATCGCCTGTCGCGCTCTCTTTTTGACGCATCGGTCGATCTGAACCCGCATCAGATTGATGCAGCACAGTTTGTGCTTCGATCTCCGCTGGTAAAAGGTGTTCTGTTGGCTGATGAAGTTGGTCTTGGTAAAACCATCGAAGCCGCTCTCGTGCTTTGTCAATACTGGGCGGAGAGACGACGCAAACTGCTGATTATCTGTCCGGCCTCTCTTAGAAAACAATGGGCTTTGGAACTTGAAGAAAAATTCAACCTTCCAACACTTATTCTGGACGCAAAAACGCACAAGCAGGAGAAGGCGAAGAATCTTGCATCTCCGTTCGATTCCAATCGGATTGTCATCACTTCCATTCATTATGCAAGTCGTAAGGCGGATAAAATCAAGCAAATTGGCTGGGATATGGTGGTGATTGATGAAGCTCACAAGCTTCGCAATGCCTACCGATCCAGCAACCGGATGGGACAGAATATCCGTTGGGCTCTTGAAGATTGTCGAAAAATGCTTTTAACGGCTACCCCATTGCAGAATTCGTTGCTGGAACTCTACGGCTTGTCAACCCTTATCGATGACAGATTATTTGGCGATCTTCCGTCTTTCAGGACTCAATACATGAATCAGGGCGGAGATCTTATAGGTCTCCGTAACCGCTTGCAGTCGTTTTGCTTAAGAACGCTGCGGCGACAGGTTCTGGAGTATATCAAGTACACAGAACGTCTCCCTATTTTACAAAAATTCACGCCGACCGAGAACGAGTTCAAACTCTATGAAGCTGTTTCAGCTTTTCTGCAACGTGAAGATACTTACGCTCTTCCTGCACAACAACGTCACCTGACCGTACTCATCATGCGAAAACTACTGGCCAGTTCGCCAAGAGCAGTGGCCGGAACACTGGAAGTTATGCGTAATCGATTGATTGCCATGCGGGACAATCTTCCTGTTGAAGAAGATATGGCTGGGCGTCTGGTTGAAGAAGAAGAACTTGAATATGAATTGTTGGACGAGATTCTTGGGCAGGAAAACGAGCGTGAAGATGAAGCAGATGATGAAAATAACGAGACTGAAACTGAAATAGACAGGGAAAAACTTCAGCAGGAGATTGATGAACTTGACCGCTATAAGTCATGGGCGAGCAGTATTGGCGTAGATACCAAGGCCAAAAATCTGCTCAAGTCTCTTGAAATCGGTTTTGCCAAGATGGTTGAAATTGGTGCTACCCGCCGGGCTGTGGTTTTCACAGAATCGAGAAGAACTCAAACCTATCTTAAGGAATTCCTTGAAACAAACGGTTATCTTGGAAAAGTTGTCACCTTTAACGGCGTCAATAATGATCCCGATTCGACAGCTATTTATCAACGCTGGATGGAGAAGAATAAAGAAAGCGGTCGCACAACAGGCTCAAGACCTATTGATGTGCGCACCGCTTTGATTGAGCAGTTCCGAGACGAAGCCAATATTATGGTGGCCACCGAAGCGGCGGCTGAGGGTATAAATCTGCAATTCTGCTCACTGGTTGTAAACTACGATCTGCCCTGGAATCCCCAGCGCATTGAACAGCGAATTGGTCGTTGTCATCGCTACGGTCAAAAGCATGACGTGGTGGTGATCAATTTTCTGAACAAACGCAATGCCGCCGACCGGCGGGTTTATGATTTGCTGCAACACAAATTCAAGCTGTTTGACGGCGTTTTCGGCTCTTCGGATGAGGTCTTGGGGACGTTGGAGTCCGGCATGGACTTTGAGCGACGCATCTTCGATATCTATCAGAAATGCCGGACGCAAGAGGACATAGAATCGGCTTTCGGCGAATTGCAGAAAGAAATGGATCAGAAAATCAAGTTGCGCATGCAGGATACAAGACAAAAACTGCTGGAGCATTTCGACGAAGATGTCACCACACGCCTGAAGGTCAATCTGGAAGGTACACGGATTCTACTGGATAAGATAGGTCGGATGTTCTGGCGGCTGAGCAAATTCATACTGGTTGAACATGCTCGCTTCGATGATAAAGAGCTGGCCTTTGATTTACTTTCAAAGCCAATTGAGAAAGCCCCCAAAGGTTCTTACAGACTTATTACCAAAGATAGGAATAACATTACCGGCGATTTCCTTTACCGCCTGTCACACCCTTTGGGAGAGCATGTTCTTGATTCAGGAAAAGCACTTGATACGCAGGTGGCCGAGGTGAGTTTTGACGTCAGCAAGCATCCGTCGCGGATTATTGTGGTTGAAAAGCTGAAGGGGAAAAGCGGTTGGCTTATTTTGAAGCGACTGGTTGTTAAATCCTTCGATATTGAAGAACACCTGCTTTTTTCGGCCTTTACAGATAGTAGAGATAATCTCGACCAGGAAACTTGCGAAAAACTTTTCACCTGCAATGGACATGACATATTCTGTCATCCTCCTGATGCAGACTTGCAGACTCGACTGGAAAAGGAAGCGAAACGGCATATCAAGGCTACAATCAGTCGTTCGCTGGAGGAGAATAACAAGCATTTTCATGAAGCGGCGGAGCGTCTGGATGCCTGGGCGGATGATAAGGAAAAAGCCGCTGATAAGGAATTGCTGAGTACGAAAGAGCAGTTAAAAGTAGCCAAGCGACTGGCTCGTCAAACCGAGACGCTTGAAGAACAGAAGGAATTGCAGCAGAAAATCAAGCAACTGGAACGCAGCCTGCGTAAGCAGCGACAGCAGATTTTTGATATTCAGGATCAGATTTCCGAAGAGCGCGACGGCCTGATTGATGCTCTGGAAAAGCGCATGACGCAGAAAACGACACAAGAAACCCTGTTCACCATTCGGTGGAACGTTGTATAGGAGTGAAGATGAGCAAGAACGCAAATTATAAGAAGCTGGTGGCAGTCCTTTCCGAGCTATTCCAACTGGACCAGCCGGAGTTGGATTTTGGCATTTACCGTATTCTGAACGCCAAGCGCGACGAGGTGCTGGCCTTTCTGGAAGACGATCTTTTGCCACAGGTCAAAGCGGCCTTTGCAGAGTATCAAAGTGGCGATGCCGCCGGGGCGCATGAGGAACTGGCCAAGACCATTGAGCAATTGAAAACTCTGGGTGTGGCCGATCCTGAAAGCAGCGACAAGGTAAAGGAACTTCGCACCAAGCTGGCGGATGCTGTGGACGTAGATGCATTGGAAAATGAAGTCTTTTCCGATCTGACTAGCTTCTTCAAACGCTACTATAAAAATGGTGATTTCATTTCACTTAGGCGATACAAAAAGGATGTATACGCCATTCCCTACGAGGGCGAAGAGGTCAAGCTGTATTGGGCCAACCACGACCAGTATTACATTAAGACGGGCGAGTACTTCCGGGACTACACTTTTAAGATTGTAGGCGACAGGCGTGTGCATTTCAAACTGGTGGATGCCGATACGGAGAAGGACAATCGCAAGGCGGTAAACGGCAATGAGCGACGGTTTATTCTGGCGGAAGATGATCCGGTTGTCCTTGAGAAGGACGAGTTGTATTTACGTTTTGTCTATCATGCGGATGCCAACAAGCGCAAGCAGGCCGATCTTAACACCGAGGCTTCCGCACGGATTATGGAGATTTTTTCGAAGAAAGAATGGATGACCGCCGAGCGGATGGACTGGTATCGTGGTCTAAGCGAAAAGCGACCTACTGAAAAAAATAAAGACCGCACATTTTTAGACCTGCATCTGCTACAGTACACAGCACGCAACACCTTCGATTATTTCATTCACAAAAATCTGGGAGGCTTTCTGCGCCGGGAGTTGGATTTCTACATTAAGAACGAGATCATGCACCTGGACGATATCGAATCGGTAAGTGTTCCCAAAGTGGAAACCTATCTGAACAAAATAAAGGCATTGCGTTCTATTGCGCATAAGATTATCCGCTTTCTGGAACAGCTTGAGAATTTTCAAAAAAAGCTGTGGCTTAAGAAAAAGTTTGTAGTGGAAGCCAACTACTGCGTCACGCTTGACCGTGTGCCGGAGGAGTTGTATCCCGAAATTGCCGCTAATGAAGTACAGCGTGAGGAATGGGTGGGATTGTTTGCCATTGACGAGATCAAAGGCGATCTGGCCGGCACTGTAGTATACGCAAAGCCACTAACAGAAGAATTCCTCAAATCCCAGCCGCATCTGGTATTGGACACAGTATTTTTTGATGCCGATTTCAAGACACGGCTGCTGGCGAGTTTCGACAATCTTGATGAGCAATGCGATGGTTTGTTAATTCATTCGGAGAACTTTCAGGCACTCAATCTCTTGCATGAGCGGTATCGGAAGCAGGTGAAGTGTGTGTATATTGATCCGCCGTATAACACGGGCGGGGATGGGTTTGCTTATGCAGACAACTATCAACATTCCAGCTGGGCAAGCATGATTAGTGGTAATGTAGCTGGATTACTACCATCGTTGTCAAACGATGCTGTTTTCTTCGCCAGCATAGACGATAATGAATTGGTTAATTTTAGATTCTGTCTGGATAACATCTTTGGAGCACCTTCTTTTGAAACGCAAATCATTATTCAATCCAACAAACGTGGTCAGACCTATCAAGAAATTGCCAAGACTCATGAATATCTCTTAGTCTACAACGTAGGTTCAAATGCAGAAATATTTGAACTTCCCAAGGATGTTCCGGATAATTCTTTAAGAGATTCAATAGGTCCATACGAACTTTGGGAGCTTAGAAATAGAAATCCCAAATTTGGTCGTCATAATCGGCCCAATCTTTATTATCCAATCTATGTCGCTGCCGAAAACGTTGACAAGGATGGGTACGCTAAAATTTCTTTAAACAAAGAAGCTTCTTTTTGCGTTGAAACCTTCCCTAAAAACAGTGCAGGAGAAGATTCATGTTGGAGATGGGGGAAAGAAAAATTTCAACAAG
>CAYTHG010000272.1:0-5681 GCA_964437525.1 uncultured Myxococcales bacterium
TCGCTTCCGGGGTGTAGTCGTCGAAGGTAAAACCCCAGCCGTCGGAGTTGCCCGGTTCGTAGTTTTTGATGGTGTCGGCAAGACCGCCGGTGTTTCTTACGACCGGAACTGCTCCGTAGCGTATGGCATGAAGCTGCCCGACTCCGGCAGGCTCGAAACGCGAAGGCATCAGGAAAATATCGCTGGCGGCCTGAATCAGATGAATCAGGCTTTCGTCCTGCTGGTTGTAAATGCGCACTTGGTTGGGGTAGCGCTCCTGAGCTTTTAAGAGCATGTCGCGGTAATACTTGTGCCCGTTGCCGAAACAGATGAAGTACATGTCGTGCGAGAGCATACGATCCAGGGCTTTTTCGAGTATATCGAGCCCCTTCTGCTCCACCAGTCTACCCAGCATTCCCACTAAAGGCTGTTCGATCTTGCCTATGTCCATGCCGCTGCGCTCTAGGAGAGCACGTTTACAGAGCAGCTTGCCTTCCAGGTTTTCGGCTGAAAAATTATGGGGCAGAAGATCGTCTTTCTCCGAATCCCAGATTTCGTAGTCTATGCCGTTGCTGATGCCGACGTAGTTTTTGCCTTTTTCGGCCAGCAAGCCCTGTAAGCCGTAACCCAAGTCGGACTCAAGGGTTTCTTTGGCGTAAGTGGGCGAAACCGTGGTGACGAAATCGGAATAGATTATGCCGACTTTCATGGGGTTGTACTTGCCGTAAAACTCAAACGGCCCGCCCATGTAAGCCAGATTCCAATCCAGCCCAGCCAGGTCTATCGTGTCGATATCGGAATATCCCTGATAGGCCAGGTTGTGGATGGTATAGGCGATGGGAATGTTTTTCAGGCGCGAGTCGCTTTCCTGGGTTCGCAGGTAGGCGGCCAGGTATGTCGTTGTGTGGTCGTTTATATGGATGATGTCGGGAGCGAACACGCCCAGCTTCAAAAATTCAAGCACGGCCTTGGAAAAGAGTATAAAGCGCTGGCGATTGTCCGGGTAGGATTCGCCGGTTTCCGGCAGGGTGTAAATGCCTTTTCTTCCGAAAGCCCGTTCGGATTCCACAAAAAAGACCTGCACCTTGCGGCCCGGAATGTTTGAGCGCATGAAGCGTACATCGTAAGACTGCCCGCCGACGTGGAATGTATATTTGCCGAGTCCGGCAATGGGCCTGATATTGTAGGCTTTGCGGTCGATGTCGCCATATAGCGGTGTTATCAACCTTACATCCCAGCCGTTATCGTGAAGGGCTTTAGGCAGTGAACCCATAACCACACCCAACCCGCCGACCTTTGAAAAAGGCTCGACCTCTGGAGTGACCATTAAAATCCGGGTTCTGGCATCAGCCATGAATAGTCCTTTCTACTAATCGGCTCTTTTAATAACGTCTGAAATTGGCGACGTTGATTTCCGGGAAAATGTTGTCTCTGTATTCCAGGTCGCCCAGGTAACTCTGATCCATATTACCCGACATCACCATTTCGTACAAGCGGTTGAAGCGCTCGATATGATCCAGTGTGCGTTTTTTTGCGTACTCTACCGCCGTGTCGGTGGTGATGATGAAGGCCCAGTCCGAGCTTTCTGCCAGCAGCAGTTCGCGCATGGCTTGGCGGATAGCGCGTTTTTTCATTTCGTCGCAATTATCGTGGAACTGCGCAAGCTGTGTCATGCGCTCCGAAGCATTGTGCAAAAGCGGGTAGATCCAGTCGTTGCTGCCGTTCAACCAGACTTCGTAGTAACCCTTGTCGCCCCATGAAGACGCCGCCGGGAAAGCCACCTGTTGTTTGGGGTGTTTTTCCAGGTAGTCCATGGGAGTTGTCAACTCGAAGACATTCTGATCGTAGGCTATTTTTCTGAAAAGGAAGTTTATCCACTGCGGCCCTTCGAACCACCAGTGACCGAAGAGTTCCGCGTCGTAAGGCGCTACGATGATGGGCGGTTGCCCGATCTCGCCTTGCAGCCATTCTATTTGCTTTTCACGGTTGAACATAAAGTTTGAGGCGTGGTTGGCTGCTGCTTCCATCGCGTCTTCGTAGTTGTAGGGATCGCGGTAACGCAGGTCGCCTTTGCCGGAAATTTTGTGATACTTGATGCCGGTGTTGAGGCGGATGCCGTCGGGGTGTATGTATTTTTTTATGTATTCTATCGGCCTGTCGAATCCGATATCGCGGTAGAACTCGCGGTAAACCGAATCGCCCGGGTAGCCTTCTTCAGAACTCCAGACCTGCTTTGAGGATTCGTGGTCGCGACCGAAAGCCGCCACGCCCCAAGGCGTTATCAGTGGCGCATAGACCGAATGCTGCGGTTTGGGATCGGCGTTGTTGATGCCGTGTGTGTCCACCAGGAAGAAGCGTATATCGGCTTCGGCCAAAAACTTGTCGAGTCCGGGGAAGTATCCGCATTCGGGCAGCCAGATGCCGCGCGGTGCTTTGCCGAACAGTCTCTGGTAATCCTCGACGCCCGTCATTATCTGGGCGCGGATGCTTTCGGGATGTTGTTGGTACAGGGGCAGGAAGCCGTGTGTGGCTCCGCAGGTTATTATCTCAAGTTGTCCGGTGTCGGCCACTTCTTTGAAGGCGCGCAATATATTGCCGTTGTATGAATCGAAGAAGTCGCGGGTTTCGATGAAGAGCTTGTTGTACTTTTGCGCCAGCGGGAAGAAATCCTTTTCTTTCTCCGTTCTGGAAGTATAGTCCATTTCCTTTTCGGACAACTCAACCAGCAGTTCCAGATGGTGACGGTAGCGCTCCTGTAAAAGCTTGTCCGACAGCATGTTGGCCAGCGAGGGCGTGATGGACATGGTGACCTTGAAGGGAATGCCGTCCCTCATCAAACCCTGGTACACCCTCAGAATAGGAATATAGGTCTCGGTTATGGCCTCGAACAGCCAGCGTTCTTCGAGGTGGTCTTCGTGCTCGGGGTGCCTTACAAACGGCAGATGGGCGTGTAGAACCAGTGATAAATATCCTTTAGTCATGTTCGTTCCTTTCCGCCTTTACTGCTTTTTGCTGTAATCGGGGCGCTTGGGGTAGGAAATGGCATTGAAAGCTTCGTCCTGCTGCGGGTCCAGGTAAACGGGTGTTTTCTTCTCGGGGACGATGTCCTCCATGTGCGCCGGAGATTCGTAAGAGTAGGCAGCGGCGGCAGCGCCTTCTTCTCTCTGCTTCTTCTCTTTGGCAATTGTATTTTGAGCTGCGGCTCGCAACTCGTTGACATCCACCATCTTGACTTCGCCACTCAAAGACTGTCTGTCGGGAGGAGTCTTGCAGGGGTTGCTGCTGCCGATAATCTCCTGCTCGCCTTTTTTACTGGACACCAGAGAAATCGTGTAAGCGCTGTCGGATTCCACTTCTCTCATGTAGTAGTTGCGGGCATGGCTAGGCAAGTCAAGGCGCCGATATTCCTGTGCGTCCTTGTACAACACCAGTTGCAGTTGCTTGCTTTTGTTTTCGATATCTTCGATCGTTACCGCCGAGAAATCCCAGTAGGCGAAAATCATGTGCGGGTCAATCGGGAACAGAAAACAACGGTTTTCGTCCAGATTAGTATTCATCATCGAAGTTTCTCCTTTTCTAATATCCGAGCTGTACGCAAAAACCATTAAGAGTTTATTCAAAAACTCATTTAATGTCTATTTCAAGTTCAATATGCAATTCTAACGCATTTTCCGCCATAAGCTTAACCGGCCAGTGCAGCCACAAGGACGAACCCTGATAATTCCTGTCGAAACCGGCTTCGGATTGCGAGATGGTCTCGACCGGGAAGGCTGTCAGGTCGGCCTGTCTGTCGCTTGAAATTTTTACTTCTATTTTACGATGGGGGTCAAACAGCGTCACTTCGCTGACCTTATCGGCGGAGTGCCAGCCTATCAATCTCCATTCGTCGTTCTTTTCACCGTTCAATGTATACGGGTTGGGTATGCCGAGGGCAGCCGCCATAAGCAGGTTGAACTCTATGGCCAGAATGCCGTCGTACTCCGGAATGCCCTTGAGCGACAAGGCGTAATCGGCGGAGATCTTGTTGCTGTCTTTTGCAAGCGTAAAGGTTTTCTTGATTTTGAGAGAACCTCCGTCAAAGGGCGTCTGACCGCGTAAAGCTAGTTTGATGGAATCCGAGCTTTCGGATACCTGTGGCATAAACGGCGTCTGGGCCATATCGCAGATTTCCGTCATGCCGTTGACTATCAGGTTTTCAGGACTTATCTCCTGTCCGGGCGCAAACATATGATCGCGGAAGCAGTTGCGAGGATATGCGTCGTAATGCAATATCTTGCGGTCTTCTTCTTTTATCTCGCGTTTCAATTCGTGAATGCTGGCGCCTTCGACTTCCACATCTTTTTCGTCTTTTTCTTCGAAATGGTGGTAGGCTTCTTCACGTCTTGCAAGCGTGTTGCCCAAATTGGTGTCGGTTGGCAGGTGGTCAATCTCGAAAATCGTGCCGCCATCAGTGGGGCTGACGAAAAACGCCAGTTGTTTGTTTCTGATTGCGATTTCATCTTTGCCGTCTTTGTCGATGTCTTCGGAGTCGAACGCCAGCTCGCGTTTGTCGGCGATCTTTTCGGCTTTGATGATGTTGTCGTAGATGGCCTCGCGCAGATGCGGCAGGTAAAGCCCGCCGAAGACGCCGTGCCAGTAAGCGCAGTTGCACTGCGAACTTCCCAGCGCGGCGATGGCTTGCTTGTATTCTTCGCCTTCTAAGTTGGCGGCGTGAACCTTGCGGCTGACCTGTAACATGCGTTTGTGCATCAAGTTGGATTCGGGGTAGCGCGAAAAAAAGTTTCTGAAATATCCGCCGCGCACGAAGACTTCGAGCTTTTCGTCCAGCTTGGTTTTGAGGTCTTCTTTCAAGCCCTCAAGTGTCATGTTGTCGCGGGCTCCCAGCGTCCATTGACCCATCTCAAAATAAGAAGCGGTCGGCATGTAGGCTAGCTTCTCAGCAGGGAAGCGGTCGATATACTCGCTCGGTGTGGTCAATTCCAACCAGTCGCGGTTTTCCATCAGTGCATCGAAAAAGCGCTTGAGCCAGAACTCTTCCGTATAGAGCAACTCGTAGGTTCCGGGCCAGACGCCGAACTTCTCGCCGTCGTCCAAAAGGCTGCAACAGGTGCGGTCGCCGCTGTCGTATTTTCCGCGCAGGTATTGAATGATCTTGGGCGGCAGCAGAAACGGAATGGCATAGCGCAGGTACTGGTCTATGGGCAGTACCGCCACCGAGTAACCTTCGTCTTCGGTCAGGTAATATCCGTGTACGTCGGAGCGGTCGATTCCGGCCTGTACGAAATGAGAGTCGTCGACCACGGTGTACTTGACGCCCGCTTTGGAAAGCGTCTTTGGCAGACTCGGCTCCCAGATGCGCTCGGTCAGCCAGATTCCGTTGGGATGCATCCCGAGCTTTTGCTCTGCGTACTCGTTCATGGTCTTGATCTGTTGCTGGCGGTCGGCCTCCGGGATGGTCATCAGGATGGGTTCGTAGAAACCTCCTCCCAGAATCTCAAGCTGGCCGCGTTCGACCATCTCGCGCACCAGGGGGAAGAACTCCGGATGGTTCTGTTCTATCCATTCCAGAAGCGGACCCGAATAATGGGCGGCGAACTTGATTTCGGGATACTGGTGCAATACGTCGAGGAAGGGGCGATAGCATTTTTCGTATGCTTCCTCGATTACCCAGCCGAAATTCCCTACCGGCTGATGGCAATGTA
>CAYTHG010000273.1:0-5664 GCA_964437525.1 uncultured Myxococcales bacterium
TACTCCTTGATATGCTCATAATAAAAGCATGACCACTAAGGTCATCAACTCTTCACTCTACCATGTCTGTCAGGAATTATCCTGAACTTTTTCCGTATCTTCGGCGGCAGGAAGCATTTCGTTCAGTATTTCCTCATAAAAATGCTGGCCTCTGACGCCGACCACTCTTTCATACTCGCGGCCCTGTCCATCGTATATTACCACTGTCGGGGTTCCCTTGACGCGCAGTTTTCCGGCGCTTTTGGGGTTGGTCGAGATGTTCATGTGTGTAATCAAAGCTCTGTCTTCATATTTTGCGGTCAGCTTTTTGATGGTCGGTACAAGTTTGTGGCAGTGCGGGCAGTTGTCCGACCAGACATCTATCACCACTGGCACTTTGGAATTTTTTAAAGTTTTTACAAAGCTTGTATCGTCTATTTCGATAGGATCTTTCTCGGGTTCACTTTCCAGTCCTAGCCAAGATAAAACACCCATGTCGTCCTCCTCACAAGTTTAGTAATTTAAACAAAAATCGGCATTTTCTTCAACTGAAATAAATATAAGGGTTGTTTTCTAATGAGCAAGTCATCATTTTTGCTCGATAAGGATAATATACATGTATAATAAATTGACATGATGATGGTCGAATGCTAATCTGTAATTGAAAGGAGGCCGAATTGGCAAGGACGCCGGAAAAACTTGGTTATGGAAATTGCAAACAACTGCCAAGGTGGAGACTGCGGCCACAGGGGGTAATTAGAAAAGTGATGATTAGAGGGGGATTCACTTTTAGTTTTCATCCCGGCAGTTTTGATATCTTTGTTGCTGATACACAAATGCTTGATGATTCTGAACTATTGAATTCAAACTACTTATTGAACTTGTCTTATGGATTTCGCCCGGTAGATAGTCTCACCTGGTTCCAAGGGGCTCCCCCGTTGCAATCTTTTGTGGGGGATGCGTTATGTCTGGTCAGTCCGGTTGGTGGACGAGCACGATATTTTGATAAGAGTGTGACTCGTTCAATCTTTAATCGGTCGGTGACAAAGAACAGGCGTCAGGTCGGGTTGGAAGGTGAAATTTGCTCGGTTCGGAACAAGAAGGGCTTGTTGGATCGTGCATTGATATCTACCGGGGGCGAAACATCTCTGAAATCGGTGGAAAGGGTCATCCAAAAACACTTCAAAGTCAAGATCAACCAGCACGATCTTGCGGTCTTGCAGAGTTCATGCAGACCTTGTGATTGCTTGTTTCAACCCCACCCCACATAATGACCCTTTTCCCCGATTTCCCCGAATTATCGGACAAATCTTCTCGCCCCACGATTCTTCCAACATACAAATGAAAACCCCGCCGGATTCGACGGGGTTTGTCAGTAGTCTAAAAAAGGCCGCGCTCGAAAGGGTGGACTTTTTAGTAGGTTTTATAGCGCTAGAAACTGTCCATCGCCTCCATGCGTGTATGTACGTTTCCTTCGGCGTGCAGGCTCCAGCTTCCGCAGTTGTTGCCGCTGTAGAAGTAGATTTTTACGTAAATCGTTTTGTCGTTATTGAAGGCAATAATATCGCTCCAGGTTACATCGACAGATTCGTCCACGCCCTGTCCGCCTGAATTGACGGTCCCGGTTTTTTCATCACAACCTTCCCAGACTTCAAAGTCGTAATCGACTCCGGGAGGAACTTCCAACTCGAAGCGAACGGAAATCTGGTCCATACTCAAGCCGCTGTTGGTGTCGATAACTTCGACCTTGTACCATTTGCCGGAGTGACCCGAATAATCGTAGGTGTAATCGTTGCCGTCGTCGCCGTTTATGCTGCTGTTGCCATCGTTTCTGTACATCCTGGAGGCTGTTCCGCAGGTGTTTGAAATGACGTCCAAGTCGGTTTCGCAGCCGCCGGAATAGATGGAGCAATCGCCCCAGTCTGAGTTGCAGACATAACTGCATTCATAGTTGTCGCAGCCGGTGGTATGCATCTCGAACGGTGTGTTTGCCGAGGCGCTGCAATCGTAGTTGCAAGCTCCGCAGTTGTCTGCGTTGTTGTAAATATAGGTTTCGCAACCGCTGTCAGGCGTACAGTCGTCGTAGCCTGTATCGCAGGCATATTCGCAGTTGCCGTTGTCGCAATCGGTGGCGTGGGTGTGTGCATCCGCGTAGGTATCGCAATCGTAGTTGCAGTCGCCGCAATGATCTATTGTCGAGCTTGTATCCGTTTCACAACCCAACTCTTCTGTGCAGTCGTCCCAGCCGGAGACGCAGATAAAGCTGCATATGCCGTCTGTGCAGCCGACCGCGTCCATGTGCGGAGGTTCGGTGTCGGGGCAGGAAGTTCCACATGAGCCGCAGTTGGACATGTCGACGTTGGTATTGGTCTCGCAACCGGCGCCGGAACCGCAATCTCCATAACCATCGTCACACTCGAAAATGCATTGACCGCCTGTGCAACTCTTGACGTGAGAGGCGGGCGGTTCAAGCGTAGAGCACAAAGTGTTGCAGCCGCCGCAATTGTTGACATCGCTGGAGATATTGGTTTCGCAACCCGGAGCACCTGCCGATGTGTCGCAGTCTTCCCAGCCGCTGTCGCAGGCATATTGACACTGACCGCTGGCACAGCCGGTAGCGTGCATGTGTGCCGGAGCGCTGTCGCTGCAATTGTTGTTGCAGGCACCGCAGTGGCTTATATCGGTCAGCTTGTAAGTTTCACAACCGGCATCGGCGGTGCAGTCGAGATAGTTGGTGTCGCAGGTGAACTGACATTCTCCCTGTGTGCATCCGGTGGTGTGCGAGTTTGCCGGGGCGTGCTGAGCGCAGACGTAATTGCAGGCGCCGCAATGGTTTGAGTTGCTTGAAGTGCTTGTTTCGCAACCGGCCAGCGTCGTGCAGTCGCCCCAGCCGTCATCGCAATCATACTGGCACTCTCCCGAGTTGCAACCCGAGGCGTGACTGTTTGAGGGAGCATAGTTGTCGCAGTTTTTGAAGCAAGAGCCGCAGTTTGCAGGATCGCTGCTCAGGTCGGTTTCGCAGGCAGCATCACCAGTACAGTTTTCCCAGGGGGAACTGCACTGGAATATGCAGGTGCCGCCGTTGCAGATGGTAGCTTGCGAATGCGCGGGTGTGTGGTCGTTGCAGTTGTAATTGCAGTCGTCGCAGTGTTCCAGGTCTGTCATCAGGTTTGATTCGCAACCCGGAGATGCGGTGCAGTCGCCGTAGGTGCCTTCACACTCATATACGCACTGGCCGTCTTCGCAGGCTTTGGTTTCCATATTAGGCGGATTGTGCGAGACGCAGGCATAGTCGCAGATGCCGCAGTTATACTCATCGATCTCAGTGTGGGTTTCGCAGTTGCCATCGCTTGCAATGCAGTCCATGTAGCCGTTGTCACAGATGTACTGGCATTCGGAGCTGACGCAGGCTGTGGCGTGTGCATTGGACGGCGCGTGATCGTCGCAGACAAAACTGCATTGACCGCAGTTGTTGATGTTGGTAACGGAGTTAGTTTCGCAGCCATCGACAGCAGTGCAATCCAGATAGCCTGTATCGCATTCATACTCGCACTCGTAATCTTCGCAGCCGAGTGAGGTCATGTGGAAGGGTTGGTTGCTTGCGCAAACATAATCGCATTCTCCGCAGTTGTCGTCCTCGGATGAAATATCCGTCTCGCATCCCGGTGCGGCGTTGCAATCGGCATAGCCTGTCATGCAGTGGAATTCACATTGATCTTCGATGCAGAATGCATCCTCATTTGATTGCGCCTGCAATGTGCAGTTGACGCATGATTCGCCGCAGCAGTCGGGACTCTGGTTGACGACGCACAGACCTTGGTCCTCGTGGTAATTGAAATCACATTCAAAGCCGCACAAGCCTTCTTCGCATGTCGGAGTACTGTGTATGGGGTTGATGGCCGTGCAGTCCATGCACTGATCGCCGCAGCACTCGGTCAGCGGGGCGCAGGCGTCGTCTTCGGGGGCGTAATTCGGATCGCACTCAAAGCCGCACATATACTGTGTAAGCGTTCCTTCGCGGGTTTGGATTTCTTCCAGTTCGCAGGTGGCGTATCCGTTTGCAGGCTCGAAGCACGGGCTGCAATTCGCTCCGCAATGAGCCACGTCCTGATCGTTTACGCATTCGCTTTCGCAAAGGTGCGTTTCCTCTGCGCAAGCAATACCTTCGCCTGCCAAGTCGATTTCCAGATTGTCGTTTGTAAAATCGTTGGATTCGATGACAAGCTTGCCGAGATGGGCTTCGTAGGTCAAAGGTTGATACTCGACGCTGAAGCTGAACTCGTCGCCGGTATCTGCAAAGTTTTCAAGCTCAATGGAAAGGCGCTTACTCTTGGACGGCAAGCCCTGCACGCTGAAGGAGTTGGAGCTGCCCGATGCCAGCTCGATATTGCTGATTTCCAGAACTCCGACACCGTTGTTTCTGATGGTATACGAAGCTGCTTCGCCGGAGAGTCCAACCAAGACCTGACCGAAATCGTGCGGAGAATCGTCGGGCGTGACGATGATAGTCGGGTCGATGATGTCGGCGGAAAGAGCGATGCTCATGCTGGCGTAGTCGTCATCATTGGACGTGAATTCGAAAGAGGCTTCGTGCAACTCGGGAATCGTTCCGTCTGCAGGATCGCAGGTGATCGTTATTTCCAGTTGTCCTTCCGGCTCTATTGTCTGAGTTCCCATCAGGTTGATACTGAAAATGCTCTCGCGCTCAGGTGTGACGATTTCAAGATCGCTTAACTCCAGGTCCCAGCCGCCGGTATTCTTGACCGTCAGTATATATTCCTGACTGTCATCGACGCGAATCTGTCCGAAGTCCACCTCGCTTATGACCGGGTCTAATAGTATATGAGGTAGCACGCCTGAACCTGTGGCAATGATTTCAATGTCGGCATCGGAATCGTCTGTCAGGATATCTATTCTTCCATTATACAGAACTTCGTCCTGCGGAGTGAATGTCACTTCGAGGTTGAGAGACTCGACGCAGCCGTCACGTTTGCCATCGGCAGCGCAAAGGGTTACTGGCAGCAGTGTTCCAAGGTCTGCAATGGAGGCAACATCTTCTATGCTCTGGCTGAAGTTCAGTCCTTCGACCGTAACTTCGGCTGTGCCGTCATTGCTGATAACAACCGTTTTGGAACTGTTTTCCAAAACCCTTGTGTCATCGAAAAGGATAGTTGACGGTTCGGCGGCAAGCGTGGAAAACACGCCCATACCATTTATTGCAGCTTCCATCAGGCCCAGGTACTCGTCATCTGAGACAAGCACAAGATAACCGGCATCGTTGCCGACTGTCTTGGGTTTGTAGCTGAGCATGATTTCTATATCGCTTCCCGGTTGAATCTCAACGCCGCCGTCCGGCACATTGTCCAGAAGGTCCAGAATGAAATCGGAACTGGTGTCGGATTTGAGATAGATGGAAGATATATTAAGGGGCCAGCCGCCTACGCTTTTGAGCCGCACGGGCAGATTTTTGGTGGTGTTCAATTTTGTGTCGCCGAACTCAACTGTCGGAGGTGCTATCTCCAGACTTGGAACTACTCCCTCGCCTGAAAGCTCCACATCCAGACTCTTTTCCGTCTGGTCGGGGTCGTCGCTTTCGATTGTCAGTGTTTCTTCCATAAGCTTGACGGTTTTGGTATGACAATACTTTGAAGGATGCTGATGGCAAGACAATTGGCCTTCTTGTCA
>CAYTHG010000274.1:0-5651 GCA_964437525.1 uncultured Myxococcales bacterium
TCGATACAGAAGAAGACGCCAATGAGGCTCTCTCTTTGAACGGTACCCAGTTGGACGGCCGTGAAATCAAAGTCAACATCGCTCAGGATAAACCTCGTCGTGACAGCAGAAACGGCGGCGGCGGCAGCGGCGGCGGCGGCGGCGGCGGCGGCAGACGCTGGTAACACCAGATAAAGCCTAAAATAAGAAAAGCAGGGTTCGCCCTGCTTTTTTTTTGTCTTTTTTTGGGGTGGTGGGTAAGTTTTTCAGTGTTGGAGCATGGCTTCCTACGTAGGTCGGGCAAATTTCTTGCCCGACACGATCCGGAATTGTCGGAGTAGGAATTACCCCGACCTTGTATTATTGATTTCAGACGAATATTTAGCGTTGGAGCATGGCTTCCCAGCCTGCTCCTAAATGTTTCTGCTCGAACTACCTGATGTTCAAGGCAAAACGTGTGGATACAAGGGTGCCACGGGCTAAGTTTTAGCTTGCCCGTGTTTCAGACTATGCACATGGGCAAGCTGCGCTTAGCCCATGCCACCCATTCATTTGTGTTCCAAAAATCATCACTTGTCACGGCCACCCGCCGCCCGACCTACATTGCTACACAACCCATTAAGCTTGTCTTATTTCATCAAAAAGTGATTGAAGAACATTCTTACTTTCATTTTTGATATATCTTTGCCTTACCGAATAATTTGGGTGATATGTCCGATAAGTTTTCTTCGGGAGATTGCTCGAAGAGAACCGTACTATCTTATTTGGGGTTTGATTGTCAACTTGATGCTTTTCTATATCTGGAAACATTAGCTTAATATTGGCATCGTAATTAGGTCCCGTGAAAAAGACAACAACATCAGGCTTGCATATTTCTATTTCGATTGGAAGAACGTTGAAATTCTCTAAGATAATATTTCTCATTGTCTGCTCAGGGGGACCAACCCATTTTTTCTTGTCGGTATGGCAGTTATGTACTCTGTCGAACTTCCAAACATTCGTCCACAGAAAACTAAGAGAAGCTTCAGTGCCGTTAATTTGTGATTGCAAAAAATGACAAAACATCCAGAATGCTCGGTCTATGTATTTCAATCCCAACTTAAACTCTTCGTAGTTCCGCATTAGATCATCGACAGCCGTTGGGCTTTCAATTGCACGATCCATCGGTATCCAACGATTCGTTTCCTTTCCAACGACGAGTAGTTTTAACTTCGATGTTTTGTACTGCTCCTCCCATGGGCAACTCATTAAGAATGGCCCGCCGTAACTGTCATATTCAGCAGAAACAATGTCCGGATGATTCCGAATTTCGTCAAATAACCGCGGCACGGATTTCATATAAAGTGATCGTAGGTTTTCTTTAATCAAAATATCAGCCTCCTGTGCCGGGTGCCACCCATTCGTTCTTGTTTCAGCCGGGTAGGTCGGATAAATTCTTTATCCGACACAAATCGGAAATTGTCGGGTAACAAGTTTCCCGACCTACATTCTCCATCCAATTCACCATTTCCCGCCAGTTACTCCCCTTTACCCCAGCTCCCGCAAAAGATAATCCACGATCTTCTCTGCCGAGTGGCCGTCGCCGTAGGGATTTGTGAGCTTCTGGATTTCTGGGCGATTCTTGGACATTTCCTCGACGACTTTTTCGAGGTCGCGTCTGTGGTCGGCGTCGTAGAGGATGTTGGCTTTTAGGAATACGGTTTCCATGCGTTCGCTGTTGTCGCGCAGCGTGACACAGGGGATGCCCAGCGTGATGGCTTCTTCTTGTATGCCGCCGGAGTCGGTAATCACCACGTCGCAGGAGCGCATCAGGCGCATGAACTGGAAGTATCCTATGGGATCGATGCAGCGCAGATTGTCGGGAAATTCCATCCCGAATTCCACCATGCGTTTGCGCGTGCGCGGATGAACCGGGAAGATTACAGGCTTTGAAAGCTTTGCAAGACTTTCGAGTATTCCTTTAAGTCTATCGGCTAAGTCTACGTTTTCTTTGCGGTGCATGGTCAGGAGGTAATAGCCGTTTTCTTTAAGATCGAAGGGCAGGGCTGTTGCCGCTATTTTCTCTTCGTGAATACGATAGGCGTCCACGACGAGGTTGCCGACCACCGCGATTCCGTCTTCTTTATAGCCTTCGAGGTCTGTCAAAAAGTACTTGGCAAGGCCGGTCGGGGCCAGCTTGAAATGGGAAATTCTGTCGGTTTCGATGCGGTTGAGTTCTTCGGGCATACGTTTGTCGAAGCTGCGAATGCCCGCCTCGATGTGAACGACTTTCGTTTTTTCGGGAATGCTTCTGGCTGCCGCAAGGGTAGAATTGGTATCGCCGTAGATCAGCAAAAGATCCGGCTGCAACTTGGCAAGCTCTGCGCCGATGGCTTGCTCCAGCAGGTCAAGCTCGGATGAATCCACATGCAAAAACGAATCCGGTCGTCTGACATCCATTTCGTTCAGGAATATCTCGACCATATTTTCCGAGTAATGCTGGCTTGTAAACACGAAATGATGCTCGAAATGCTTATCGAGCAGAGGAATCAGTGGGGCCATTTTGATGATCTCGGGCCGGGTGCCGATTACCGTTACTGCTTTCATGTTTGTTCCTCTCCGAAATTGGTTTGCTCACAAAGCATAGCCTTCAGGCGTCATTCAGGCAAATCAATGCCGAACTTTGTCTCATAAAATGCGAAGGGCCGGCATTTTGCCGACCCTTCGCATGACTTGGATATGGAGTAACCTTTACAGGTTCAGAGAGTTTTTGCGTCGCAGTGCGACGAGTGTCAGAAGCGATATCAGCAGGATGGCGGATGTTGCCGGAGCGTTTGTCTGGTTGCAGCCGCTTGCTTCGGTGGCTGCTACATCGGCGGTCTTTTTGAAGAGCACCGACTGTATGCCGTAGTTGACATCGAATTGTCCGCTGGCTTTGTCCGGGTTCCAGGCATTCCACGAAATCGCTACGATGTCGTCCAATATTGCGGGTTTGCCTTCCTGGTAAAGCTCGAAGTCGGCCAGGTTGATCTCGATATCTTCCCAGTCTTTATTGGCAGCAACGCTGACGCAGTTCTGGGAGAGGCCGTAGCGCGATTTGGATTCGATGCACATTACCAGATCGACGTTGGATTTGTAATTGAAGGCTACCGACTCGTAGGTGTTGAGGTTCCACGGGGAGTTGCCGCCCAGCATGGGACGGATGATGGCGCCGTAGCCGTCGATGCTGCCGACCAGTGTACCGCAACCGGTGATTATAAGGTCGTCTTCGTCGCCTGCCATGCTGCGTTTGCAGTAGTTGTTGATGTCGTGTTTGCTGCTGGAATTGCCGTCGCCGAACTCGCTGTCGTCAAAGGCGCTGAATTCGCCGTCGGACAGGTAAATCTGGTCGTAGACATTGCCGTCGGCGTCTACCAGTTTGGCGTCCATGTCGATGAAGTTGGGCAACTCTTCGCTCATGGAAGTGCCTGTCGGGACGGCGATGTCGAGTGCCTGCGAAGAACCGGAGTTCTCTTCCGGCCAGTAGCGACCGACCAGTCTCAACTGCTTGTCTTCATTCACACCGGACATGCGCAGGTCGATGTTGCGGCTGGTTTTTTTGGCCGACATGATGTAAGCATCGGGGATGTTTTTGGCTCTGGTGTCGTAAGTCAAGGTGCCGAAGACTTCTTCCAGTTTCTCAAGTTCGGCTTTCAAGATGCGCTGCATTTCGATAGGTGAGCAGGCCCACAACTGAATATTGTAGACTTCTTTACCCTCGAACTTGGGATATTCGTCCAGGCGCAGGTGCGAGTAGACTTTGCCGTCTGCAACTACGATGGTGACTGCGAATGAGCGTTTCTGGTCGTTGCCCTTGTGAATGACGGCCACCGGGAAGGTCATGCCGCGTTCGCGTACCGAGGTGACGTATTCCAGGAATTCGCCGGACACGCGGTCGCAGATGGTCTTGGAATGCTCATAAGCCTGCTCGGTGGTCTCCAGAAGCAGAATGGCTCCGTTGGTGGTGCCATCTTTGAAATGGTCCATGGCGATCAGGTCGCGGGCGTTGGTGATATCGGCCAGATGTTCGGGAGTGGACGGGAAAGCCTGCAGGTTCAGGGATTCGAAATCCGGGAACAGCATTTCGAGGTTGACGGCTGTGGCGCTGTTTTTGGATCTTTGCGGATCGCGCATCAGTTTTTCGCAGGATACGCCTTCGCCGCTGGGATCCGAGCAGACAGCCGACTGACCGCGCAGGTAATGGCGTTTGGACATGGCGGTTGCCATGCGGCCATTGGATTCCACGCCGCAGTCGTCGCATCCGCTACAGGCTACGCCGGGGAACTGAAAGAATTTTGCATCGGCGCAGAAGTCTTCGCCGTCTTTGATCTTGGCTCCGAAATCGAAAACATCATCGGAAGTGATTTCGACATAACCCCAGCTATAAGGACACTCAGGCTGAGAAGCGTAGTAGTCCAGAAGAGGCGAGTCGATGAAATTGTTGATTACCGAGTGATTGAACTCGAAGGCGAATCCGGTTTTCGGGCACCAGTTGGAAAGCGGCGCGTTCTTTATGATGATGTCCATGCGCAGAACTTCGACATAACTGCAGGTGGTGCTGTCGAGAACGTAAAGCTTGTAGGCTTCAGGATAAACGCCTTCGGTCAGCGGCATTTCGCTGTTGAAGCATTCGTCGCAGTCCACGTCTCCGCCGTCTTCGCATGTCGGGTAATAGCTGATTTCGCTGGTCAACGACAGGTTAGGAAATACGGAATAGCTTTTTTCCATGCCGCAGGTCGCATCGAAGCCGACATACTGCCCCAGCGGATCGTCGGGGAAGATGTCTAAAAGATTGCTTGTCGGATTGGGGAAGTTGATTTCTTCCGAGAATCCGTCGCTGTTGCCATCGGCAAAACACACCGTCCCCGTTTCCTTCAAGACATTGGCGTTAGCCGGTAATGCTATAAGCATCAGCAGGCTCAAGAGGATTAGTGTTCTTTTTATAGTCATGACGAATTGTCCTTTCGCAAAATGCTGCTTGTATTTTCTAATCTATGCATTTCACATAAAGCCAAATACTTCTATAGCTTCTGTAACTTCCACTGTCTACATTTGTATACAGTGTTTTCATTGCTGTCAAGAAAATATGTAAAAAAATAAAACACATTTTAGGGGTTGTGTATATTGCACCGCATCCCGATGTAGGATCACATAGTGCAATTGTTTTCCCCCTGATTCCCTGATCTTTTTTTCAAATGGAGATAATAGAGATTAAACAAATCATAGCGCCAAGTTAGCTCTGCGTCAAATATTTTAAGCTTATTTATGAGCTTGTAGGTTTGTGTAAATATCTGATATATTTAATGTATACGATATTCTGTAAAATCTTTAGTGTGCAAGGGCGTTGCTTGGCCCTTGCTAGGTGTCGAGGATACGGTATTTTCAAGATGAAACAGGCAACAGAATGGAAGTCGGGCGCTGGGCTGTTGATGACTGGTCGCAGTCTGATTTACCGATCTCTTTAAAAACAGGCACTATTTTCTTTCTATTAACCTTTATAAGCGTTAAAATTCTAGGGTTAACAAGGATATTAAAAATACTACTCTCAAGCGAAACTTGAGATTCTCGATTTGTCATTGGATTGCTGTTTTTCTAAGTGGGAGGGATGCTGTCGATGGAGCGTGACTTGGATTCAAGGCTTGCCGCACATAAGG
>CAYTHG010000275.1:0-5638 GCA_964437525.1 uncultured Myxococcales bacterium
CTGCTACGACTGCGTCCCGCCCGACAACGGCGGCTTAGTATCCTGCATCGACGGTCAATGCGAGTCATACTGCCCCGCCGGGAAACACCTGTGCGGAGACATCTGCCTTGTAAACGACAATATAGATCACTGCGGCGGCAACTGCTTCTCGTGTCCCATCCCGCCCAACTCCACCGCACAGTGCCTGCTGGACAACACAAGCGGCAGCTACTACTGCGATTTCGAGTGCCGCCCCGGATACGTGAAATACAATCAGGAATGCAAACTGGCGGGCAACGCCGACTGCTGCGGCGATGGCTGCCTGGATTGTCCCGACCCGCCCGATAACGGCGAGGCGGCCTGCATCGACGAACAATGCGCGGTATTGTGCATCAACGACTACCACACCTGCGGCGACGGAATCTGCCATGCTGATTCAGACACCGACAACTGCGGCACAAGCTGCACCACCTGCCCGGACACAGACAACGGACAAGCAGCATGTGTCGGTGGAGAGTGTCAGGTCTTGTGCGACGAGAGCTATCACCTGTGCGGTGACGGAATCTGCCACGAAGATACCGACCCTGCATTCTGCGGCCCATTGTGTGAAAGCTGCGTAGCGCCTTCAGGCGGCGAAGCGACATGCCTTGACAGCCAGTGCGAAAAGGAGTGCAGCGCAGGCGATCATTTGTGCGGTAACGAATGTCTTGCCGACGATGCCCCCGAGCATTGCGGCCCCAATTGCTTCCCCTGTGCAGAACCGCCACACTCCACAACCACCTGTACTTTCCAGAGCGGCATAGACGAATACTACTGCGACTTCGAATGCGACGAAAACCACGTCCGCATAAACGGCGAATGCATAGAGGTCGGTGATATCAACTGCTGCGGTCTTGACGAAGGCCAGTGCATCGTCTGTCCGCAAGCTCCGCAAAACGGCGTCATGGCCTGCATAGACGAAACCTGCACCGTCGGCTGCACCAGCACTTATCACAACTGCGACGATTCCTGCTACCCGGCTGACGATACCGACCACTGCGGCGACTCCTGCCTAGACTGCCCGGAAAGCGCAAACGGCCAGAGCTACTGTCTGGGCGGCGAATGCCAGATCGTCTGCGAATCGGACTTCCATCTGTGCGACCAGACATGCTACACCGACGACGACGTTGCACATTGCGGCGAGAGCTGCGCTGAATGCGTTGCTCCGATCGGCGGAACGACTGCCTGCAGCGACGGCGAATGCGTGCCTTCATGCCCGCAGGGTCAACACTACTGCGACGTTGAGGGAACGCTGGTCTGCTTTAACGACGACGATGAAGACCATTGCGGCGACGCTTGCGTCTCCTGTCCGGTCCCCGAAAACGGAACAGCTGCCTGTGTTGATGGTCTGTGCGCGCCGAACTGCGAGCAAGACTTCCACGCCTGCGCCGATGGCTTATGCTATACGGACAACGACGCCACGCACTGCGGCGACTCTTGCCAGCTTTGCCCGGCAGGCGACAACGGCAGTCCTGCCTGTGTTGATGATATTTGCACACTCGACTGCATTGGCGGTCATCACATCTGCCCGGACGGTTCATGCTACGACGACGATGATGCCGCCCATTGCGGCGATGATTGCGACACCTGCAATATCCCCAACAACGGCTCGGCCTCTTGCATAGACGGCGGCTGCGTCGAAGAATGCATCCCCAGCCACCACCAGTGCTACGGCGAAGGCGACTGCTATCCAGACACGGACATCCTGCATTGCGGCAACGACTGCGAAATTTGCCAGGCTCCGCCCGATGCCGTGGCGTATTGCCTGAGCGGCACCTGCATCACGGACTGCTCTGCCAATTACCATGTCTGCCCGGACGGGCTGTACTACCCGGACACCGACATAGAACATTGCGGCACAAGCTGCCAGACCTGCGAAGCCCCGGATGACGGCTACACGCTTTGTGTAGGCGGACAGTGCCAGAACTTCTGCGACACCAATTACCACCTTTGCACAGGCGACGACGACAACTGCTGGCCCAACAACGACATCACACATTGCGGCCCGAATTGCGAAGTCTGTCAGGCTCCGCCGGGCGGCGAAGCGGCCTGCGTCAATAACGTATGCGTACAGGAATGCCCGAGCGGTTCGCATATCTGCCCGGACGGCACCTGCTATGCCGACACCGACATAGATCACTGCGGCCTTACCTGCATCGACTGTCCTGAACCCGATAACGGCACGGCCTACTGCGACGGCACCTGCAACCCGATCTGCAACGAAAACTTCCACGGCTGCCCGGACGGCGACTGCTACGCCAACAACGATCTTGTGCATTGCGGCGAGACCTGCGAAGTCTGCAACATTCCTGAAAACGGCTACGCACTCTGCGACGGAAGCTGCAATTCGCTGTGCTACGAGGGCGACCACATCTGCCCGAACGGTTCATGCCAGGGCATAGAAGACCCGGAACATTGCGGCGACAACTGCATAGACTGCCCGACACCCAACAACGGCACGGCTCGTTGCGTCATCGGCGAATGCGAGATGTCCTGCAGCCTCGACAGACATTTGTGCGAAGACACCGCCGACGGCTGGGGCTGCTACTTAGACAGCGACGCCACTCACTGCGGCGAAGGCTGCTCAACCTGCCCTGTTCCCAACAACGGAACATCGGCCTGCATCAACAACGAATGCCAGATGGAATGCGGGCTTAACGCTCATTTATGCAACGACCCAATAGAAGGCTGGACCTGTTATCTTGACAGCGACCCGACCCACTGCGGCGACACCTGCCAGGAGTGCACGTCCCCCAACGGCGGCAACGCAGTCTGCAACAACGACACCTGCGAAATGTCCTGCGGCATCAACTCTCATTTGTGCAACGATCCTTCAGACGGCTGGACCTGCTACCTGGACAGCGACCCGGACCATTGCGGCGAAGGTTGTTCCATATGCGATACCCCCGCCGACGGCTCTGCCATATGCGTGGACGGCGAGTGCGAGAAGCAATGCCCGACCGACTGGCATATGTGTATGCCATACGATGGTGCCTGCTACTCGGACGAAGACATCGCCCATTGCGGCCCGGACTGCGAAGGCTGCGAAGTGCCGACAGACGGATCAGCCACATGTAACAACGGCTTTTGCGAAAAGCAATGCCCGACTGACTGGCACGTCTGCGCCCCTTACGACGGAGCCTGTCACTCCGACGAAGATATCGCCAACTGCGGACCCGATTGCGAAAACTGCGAAGTTCCTGCAAACGGTTCGGCCACATGCACGGACGACGAATGCGAAAAGCAGTGCCCGACCGAGTGGCACGTCTGCGACCCTTACGACGGAGCCTGTCATTCCGACGAGGACATCGCCCATTGCGGAGCAAACTGCCAGAGTTGCACAGTTCCGACAGACGGCTTTGCACTTTGTAACAACAGCACCTGCGAAGAATACTGCTTCGCCGGTTCGCACCTGTGCGACGACGACTGCAAGCTCGACACCGACCCCGGCTTCTGCGGAACAAGCTGCGCAGGCTGCACTGTCCCGGCAAACGGCGACGGACTTTGCGTCAACGACGAATGCGACTGGTCATGCGATGCCTATTACCACAAGAACGCAACACTGACCGAATGCACTCCCGCGAACACATGCTGCGAAGCAAACGACGATGACGATTATTGCGGCATTACCGGCGAAGTCTGCCCGGCGGCGGGCCCGAACACCAAAGGCATATGCATAGCCACAAGCGATCCCGGCAATCCCTTTGCCTGCGAAGTTGACTGCGCCGATAGCTGGGTCGATTACAACAGCAACTTCAGCGACGGCTGCGAGTGTCAGTACATAGGCGAAAACGACACACCCGGCGACGGCATCGACCAGAACTGCGACGGCGTCGATTCCATCCTCGATGAAGCGGTCTACGTCTCCGGTGGCGGCAACGACTCCAACGACGGCACATACGGATTCCCGGTCGCCAGCATAGAACGCGGTCTGGACGTAGCGCTTGCCGACAGCAAAGACTACATCTTCGTGGCATCGGACTTCGCTTACCGAGAAAACGTCACTTTGGTTGACGGCATAAACATCCTCGGCGGCTACAATTCTGACTTCAACGAGCGCGATGTTGAAAACAATAAAACTCTGCTGATAGGCCAAACACCCTCTGGCGGAGAGAGAGGCGCTGTCAATGCCACACAAATCAACACCAACGACACCGAGTTCTCAGGCTTTGAAATCCAAGGCAAACGCAATTCGACCCTATCGGGCAGCACTTACGCTGTTTACATCAAAGATTGCGACAACCACCTGACCTTCCAGTACAACACGGTCGAGGGCGCAGCAGCCGGAAACGGCGGCGACCCGGGCGACCCCGGAACAAACGGCACTGAGGGACCGGATGGAACTGACGGCACCGAGGCGCAGGAATCATCAGGCAGCACACAGCTGTGCGACGGTTCTAGTCCCGGCGGCAACGGCGGAACAAACTTGATTTGCTCGGCTGGAACCGGCGGCGGTGAAGGCGGTTCGGCTGGATGCCCCGTAACAAGGAATCTAGCCACGGAAAACGGTATCAATGGTCAGGGCGCCACAGGCGGTTCCGGTGGCGAAGGCGGATTGTCAGGTCAGATTTCCATAATCACTTGCGGCACATGCAATATTGCAGATTCGGGCCATATCGAAGGTTATTCAGGAGCTAAGGGCGGCGATGGCACCGACGGTGGCGCAGGCGATCCCTGCTTAGGCAACGGCTTGATAGACGACACCACAAGCTTGTGGACCGTACCCCAACCGGATAACGGGCTACCCGGAACTTCCGGTTCCGGCGGCGGCGGAGGCGGTTGCGGCGGCGGAGTGGATATCAACAACAGTTGCAACGCTTCACCAGACGTGTTCGGTGGAACCGGAGGCGGCGGCGGCGCGGGCGGTTGTCGTGGAGAAGCCGGAGAAGCCGGTGGCTCAGGCGGCAGTAGCTTCGGAATCGCAGTCATCTTCGGACTTGGCAACGAACCCACAACGGCAGCGAACCTGCCGCAGATCAACGACAACGAAGTCGTTCCAGGCGAAGGCGGTTTCGGAACAGCTGGCGGTGCCGGCGGTGCCGGTGGTGCCGGTGGTGACGGCGGCGACCGAGGCGCCGGAGGAATCCAGGGAGAAACCAACTGGTGCGGCAGACCGGGCGGAAACGGCGGCAAGGGCGGCAACGGAGGCGGCGGCGGTGGCGGCGGCGGCGGTTGTGGCGGAAATTCCTATGGAATTTATATCCACAACTACGGAAGCAGTTCACCGGATTATACCATCTCCAACGATTTCACCTTCGATCCCGATGCGTCCAAGGCCGGACTCGGCGGCTCAGGCGGCAATGCTGGCGGAACTTCAAACGAAGGCGGCGATGGCTCCAACGGCATACTGGCCGACACCAATTTGCCTTGAATTACAGGCTGCGTGGAGAAATAATCGGCAGAACTTAGCTTTCAAAAGCTTCTGCTGGTACAATGCTTAACCGTAGATAGCGGATAGCGCTAAGCTTACTTGACACAATCCGCTTTCGCGAGAGTATGAATAACAATTGATCGTGTAAAACAATTTGAATAGACAAACCTTTTTGAAGGAAGGATTGCAACGATGTTGGATAAGCTATATCTTGAAGTCGAAGAAAAAATGGAAGACAGACTGGAAGCA
>CAYTHG010000276.1:0-5626 GCA_964437525.1 uncultured Myxococcales bacterium
CTCGATTATCTGATCATCAGTAAACACTCTGCTACTATGGATAATCGCAGCTTTTTTTAAAGCTTCGATCAAAGCTCGCCCGCTCTCCGTTTCCTGTCGGTACAAGGACAAGCGGTAGCATCCGGTGGCTTTTCCTATAAGCGGCAGGCTTTTTACAAAGTCATCAATTGCACACTCGGAACTGCCCCGATCTACCCAGAAAGGCGGCACCGCCATGGCCATTTGATCCAGTGAGCGCAAGGTTTTGACGTTCAGAGGGCCATGCTTTTTTCCCTGTTCTTCCATAAACAAAGCGGCAAGTTCGGTACCGTGGTCAAATCCTGAAGGTGCAGCAATCTCCACAAACCACAAACGACGCGAACGAAAAAAGCTCCTCCACAGAACCAGATAATGATCCCAGCTATGCCAGGGAGTTTTCGCCGAAACCTTCTCCATGGCCTGCATATCGCTTTTGATATCCAGCCAGTCCAACTCGTTTCTTATGGGCCTGATTCGTATGCGCTCAGCCAAGGGGAGTTTAAGACTGGGCTTTTCTAAAGCTTTAAGTTTCTCAAAATCGTTCTTGCTCTGAACCTGGTGAACGCGCCCGGCCTGCTGCTCTTCTCCATTGCTTTTAACTCGTTGCATCAGTTTCCAGGCTGTGCCCCTCAGGCCGCCGAGACCGATTTCCAAACCATAGATCGGATCTTCCTGGTTTGACCAGCGCCGCTTCCACTCTATGGCCTCACCACCAAAGGCCATCCAGCTATCGCCACGCTCACAAGAATCGAGAATGACCTTCAGAAGATTTATACTGCCCACTCCAAAGCGTTGATATTCCTGAGCGTAATACGTCTGCAACATCCAGACTTTACCACCCAGCGCCAAATTCAAATAAGCTGAAACAAGCTTGTCTCCCAATTTATAAGCACAGAAATCAAGCCAGCCTTTAGCGCTCCAGCGATCAATGGAGTCATTTGTGTAACCCAAAGCCTGCTTGAATCCTCCGTTTCCGTTTTCAGATTGAAAACTAGACTGCCAGGAAGCCGCCCAAAGTTGCTCGAACTGATCCCAGAGACCGCTTTGCCGCAATTCTCCGATTACATCGCCGCGCAGACGCACAAATTCGCCTTCGTGACCGAATTCCTGCTTGAGCAGCTTCTCATTCCGGCGCATGTTGCGCATTTTCTTCTTGAGGTTGGTTTGCTCTTTCCAGTCTTCAAGAATGATTATTTGATTTTGCGAAAGCAGATTCTTTTTGTAGACCCTTCGATGTTTTTTGAGATCAGACTCCAGACGCCTGCAATAATCCTGATCGAGAAGGTTTACACATAAAATATGAGCTCCGGTCTTACGATGCAATCTGGATAAATTCTCAACCAGCAATTCACAGGCTTCGTCCTGCATATCCTGCCTTGCAACCAGAGCGGGAACGTTCCCGGCATTCCAATCCAGACTGCGAAGCACCTTGAAACAAACGCCGGAGCGCTTGCTTGATTCCTCTCTGAAAATCGAAGCGGCAATGGGTTGACCGTCTTTGAATATCCTTACAAACCAGAACTTGGTGTCGGGGAAAGCTATTTTGTAGACATTATAAAAATGCTGCCACAGGCTCCATGGATTGGGGTCGGCACACTTTTCAAGCTCTTTAAAGACAGCTCTCGCAGCCAGCCAATCTTCTTCGTTTTTGAGAAGATCGACCTCGAAGTGAGCTTTTCTGCTTTTTACCCGGAACATCCCCATTTTCCCTCGTTATTTATCCAGGAAATCCCCCAGCCTCCGCCTGAGACACCACAATCTACCTTTAATTGAAGGCAGGAAGAATTCTATCTTCAAAGTCTCTCTCAACCTGTTGGCCCAGAACGCCTTGCCAGTCTCAGATTCGCCGCCCAGTATCAATTCCCTGTCACCGCGCTCATATGCATCCTGTATCTGCATAAAGAATAAAACACGTCCGGGAGAGAAAGCGGCAAGCGACTTGTCGAACGACATCAATGCAATCCACTGTTTTTGATCGAAAACCACATTGACCTGTCCGGCTAAAAGCCTTCCGTCACTTTGCAATAAAACAAGATCCAACCAACCCTTTTTGCCCCAGTCTTTCATAACCTCTTCAAAAAAACGCGAAATCATCAGGTCGTACCCGCCGCCCCTTTTTACAGCTTCATCATGTTGCCACGAGCACGAACGCACCATACTGAAGCGCTTTAAAGCTTTCTTGAATTTCTCACTCTCATAATCTTCGCCCCGCAAGCGCAGGATTTCAAGATCTCCACCGACAGCTTCACTTAAAAGCTTTCGAGACCTGCGGATATTGTAAATTGATTTGCGCCTTTTGCTCTTGAAATACGGCTCAAGTCCCTCATGCAAAACGATTTCATGGCTGCGGTTGAACACATCCAGCTTGCTATTTATTTTTCTGCTCCTGAGTTCCTTCAACAAAGGACCGCAGGCAGAAGGAGACATTTTGTACAGGGCTACCAAGTCCGCTCCACTGGCACGTTGCAAAGCGGCTCTCGCATCAAGAAATTTCGCCGTGGCCTCATGCCCACAGCCGCGCTTCATCATCATGGGCGGCATATGCATCAGAGCGAAATCCATAGTCCGCAATATTTTGAAGTTCATGCCACATTTTTTGCTTGCATCTTCGACCAGAAAAGCGGCTCCTATAAGACCGGAATCACCGAACACTTCCACCAGCCACGCCCGCCTGCCCGGATAATTGGATTTCCAGACAGCATACTGATAGTGCCAATTCATATAGCAATCAGGAGGACATTCTTTTTCAAATTTTGTAAGTCTGTACTTGACCGAATCCCAGTCTTCGAATCTTTCCAGAATTGTTATCTTAAAATCGGACATGCTCGCTCGACCTATCTCTTGATTTTCGACAAAACACGCTTTGCAAGTCCTGTCATACGTTCACGCTCTTCTAAAGGAGCGGTGAATCTGAAATATATCAGGAAGTATAAACAAACCGCCAGAAAACCTCCCAAGCCTCCCCATAACATCCAAATGCGACCTGCTGGCACAAAGTTGTAAATAAGCTGCGCAATTCCGATACCAAAAATCAGACAGAAAATAAAAGGCCAGACATGAGGTCTGTAGACTGCCCGCCACCACAATATCCGGTCAAAACTGCTGCTGGAAGCCAGTCTTGCAAGAAAAACAGGACTGGCAATAAAGACGTTGATTACAAAACTTGAAAGGGCAACGCCATCGGCTCCCAGAAAATAGCCTCCGAAATAGGTTGTCGGCAGGTAAATCAGAACGAGGATCATGGCGACAACATTGGTCCAGCGATGCTCTCCCATCAATGTCAATGTATTTGAGGCCGTCATGGAAGGAGCAGAAAAAGCAATGGAGCTTGAAAGCAGCGCCAAAGGAATGGTGGCTGTCGCCGCCATTTCGACACCTACCCACCCATGCAGAAACGGCCCTCCCAAAGGGATAGCCACAGCGGCCAAGGGACCGGCTAAAAGCATGGAGCGCCTTGCCAAAGCAAGGGCCAGCAGCCCGGCTTCTTTTTTCCCCCGCTTTGATGATGCGGCAAGCTTGGCGATCTGCGGACCGCCTGCAAAGATCACCTGAGTAGCAAGCTCTGAACTGACGGCGGTCAATCTCATTGCTATGCCGTATGCACCGGTTGCAACCAATCCGGCGGTAAGCTGTACAAACAGCACTCCGGCTCGCATGTATATAAGGTTAACCATCTGGCCCAACCAGGCGAAAGTGGAAAACTCAAGAATCTTGCCGACCAGACCCGGTTTGAAACGAAAAGGACTGTAGCTTGTCAGCGGCAACACTTTGATAGACATCAGAATGTATACAAAATGCTCGGCCAGCATTGTGAAAAGATAAACGCTGGCCAGACATTCGAGCCCGAGCCCATTTACAATCGCCAAATATCCGCCGCCGAAATAAACGAGGTTCATAAAACCCTGTGCTATATGGGCGCGAGCCATAAAACGCTGGGAGATTAAAACGGCATTGAAATTTCTGAGCGGGATCGACAGGGCCAGACGCCATATCATAACGGCGATAACAAGCCCGGCTTCGTTGCGGATCTTATCGGGCACATCGAAAAGCCCGGCAATTTCTTCGGAAAACGGCAAGCCTACCAATATCACCAAGAAACCAGAGGCGACCGTCAACCAGAATGTCGTACAAGCCAGATCCCTGATTTCCTGTTGCTGCGTCTTGTAATCGACCTCCGCTAAAAAGCGGTTGGTGGCCTGCACCAGACCCAATTCCAGAAAAGCCAGAAGACCACCGATAGCCATGGCCAGCGTCCAGACACCGTAACGCTCTTCACCTTCATAGTGAATGATAATCGGGACAAGAATCATCATCGCCACAAGTTGAGTGGCCATGCGGAATATTCCCGAAAATGCGTGGACCGTCAACCAACCATCGACATGATCGGAAGAAGATCCGGTGTCAAAACCTACGTTCTTGGACATACAAAATTAAACTTTCTTATAAAAAGCGTTTGCATAACCATTCGGGCATCCAATGCCTGCCGCAAACCAACCGGCGTAAAAATCCCGCCTTCCAATGGCTTTGCAGGTAAGCCCTTCGCAATGCTTTCGGATTGTAAAGCCTCGAAAGGCCGGGAGGCTTAGCCATATGGCGGCTTTTATCGAGGCTGTCAAAAGAATCCACGTGCTTCAATTCGCCCAGCTTCATCACTTCCAGACAATCCGGCCAGGACAGAACCTGCGCAAGCGCTGCAAAAGCTTCGTCTCGGGAGATACAAACAGACTTCATCTTACCCTTTATAGAAACATAATCGCCGACGAATTCCAAGGCTCCAGCCTGCAACAAGAACGCTTTTTCAAGCTGATCTGCAATAAAATTATCCTCGAAAAGCGGTTCTACCCTGCCGCCTTTTTCTTCAAAACCATGCACACTGCCGTGCGGTGCCGAATGGAAAAACTCAAGGAGCGGAACGCAATTTAAAATAGCTTTACGATTCGCTCGCGGCCAGCCGTAGTCGCACAAATAACCGCTCATCAGGCCTTCATCACCGACCATACGCCGCGCCTGCTCGAAAGTCCCCAGGTAATAGCCCTTAATTTCGGATTTCGCGCCCCAGATATCGAGCAGATTCATAACGGCGCGCTGCATACTGCCCTGCCAACCGATATCCACGAAGGCAAATTTACCTTTTGTCAGCAAACCGACCTGCTTGAAATATTTCTCCACCAAATCGCGCCCGTATCCGGCCCGGCTCAATATGGCATCTTCGAGCGAAAGCAAAAGCGCTCTTAAAGCGTCGCCATCCTTACCGGGAACAACTTCGGCATCGGCGCTTTTAAAGGCGCTTTCTGCTATTTCGTTTTTATATTGATCTGGATCGAGACCGACACGCCTGAAATAACTGGAAAGATTGAGGACTTCGGAATCCGTGACGAAGAAATCGAGCAGCGGACCTTCGAGCTTTTGCAATGCCGCCAGATTGAAAGCCTGCCTGGAAGCGTATAAATATTCGGAAGGCGGCAAGTTTTCAATTGTTCCTCTAAAAGACTCGTACACCTCGCGCATTACAAAACCATCGCGGGCCAGAAAATAAACACGCTTGATCTTGTCCTTTACGACACTTTCACAAAGCCATTCTCCAAAGCCGGCAAAAAGCGGCCCGATC
>CAYTHG010000277.1:0-5587 GCA_964437525.1 uncultured Myxococcales bacterium
CGGAAGATCTCTTCTTTGAGGTCTTCTGGAGCATCATGGGCGGCAGCGTAGAACAACTGTCCCGTGGACAGCTTGCTCATCTCTTTAACCTTCTTGGTTTCACCGTATTCGGCAGCCACGTCCGGTGCGGACTGGATCAACTCGAAGGTTTCTTTGGCGCGCTCGTATTCTTTACGCTGAACCTCTACAATACCTTTGAAGTAGTTGGCTTTAGCGTAGAATGCAGAACGGTCGTCAACCTGAGAGAACTTCTCATAAGCGGCATCGACCTGTCCCTGGTAGAAATACATCTTGCCAAGCAGATAGATCAACTCATTACGGAAACGACGCGGGAATTTCTCCAAAGGAATATTTGAAAGAACCGCGAAGATAACCGTTTCATCCTTGGTTTCATAGGTAATGGCCAACAACTTCACCAAGGCAGCGGTGAAATAATTGTTGTTTTCCGGACCTTTGAACAGGATCTTGGTCAACTCGTACTGGCAGGCCTGATAAAAACCTACGCGGTAGAGAGACTCTGAGAAGTAATACTGCGAAGACTCATGCAGGGCAACCCATTCCGAATTATTCAGAATGGTATGAAAGCCCATTGCGGCCTTATAGTAATTACCGGCATTGTAGTTCATGATCGAAGTCTGAACTTCCGGTGGAAGCTGGGCGAAATTTTTCTGAACTACGATCTTCTCGTAGCGCTCCAAAATCTGTTCACGTGCCGATTTCCCAGCGCAGGCAGTGGACAGAAGGAGAGCTAAGATAGCGATCAGAAGCAAAACTTGCTTGAATTTCATGATCAGGATCTCTTCCTAGTTCCTATCTGTCATCAATTGGGCGGCAGGTGAAAACCAACACCCAGAGTAATAAAGTAATTATGCCTCAACAGGGTGCCACCACGTTCGGTTCCGCCTTCGCTGGCTACGCCACTGATGTTTCCACCTTCGCTGCTGTCGGGCTGCGAACGCTTGTCTGTTGCAATAGCTGCATAGTACATGAAGTCGGCTCTCAGCGACAACCACTTCAGGAAGTAGAAGTTGGCACCGATTCCGATGTCGGGAGCGGGAGCGAGGTCGCCGTTGTCGAGGCCCATAACACCGGCACCGACATACATGCTTACGTCGTAATGAGCGACAACGGAAGAAGCCAGCGAGAACTTACCGTAGGCCGGATACCAGACGAAGTCGGCATTGACGAACCAGTTGATCGTGCTGTTCTTGATGAAATCGTTATCGATTTCCAAGCCGCCCTTGTCGATCTGATCGGTCAACAAAGTGGTAGAGTTGCGGTCGAAGCTCTGCATGTAGCCACCAACCACCTGAACGCCCATCTGCTCGGCAAAACAGAAGTTCAAACGAGCACCCTCAACCAGAGAAAGCACGAAGCTGTCAGCAGGGTTGATACCGAAGTAAGGAGTGATCTCCCAACGGTATTTACGGGTATAACGCTTGTGCTGCACAACCTTGGCCTTTTTAACCAATGGCAGAACTTCATCGCGACTCATCGCGCGTTCCTGATCCACGTTCTCCTCATCAACACCCATGTCCCCTTCATCTTCAAAAGGGGAAGGTCCCATTGAGGCGGGGGAGGAGTCATCCTCTTGTGCCGAAGCTATTACCGGGTATACCAGTGCAATAGCAAAGGTCAATAACGTAGTAATAAGAACTTGACTTTTCATTGCCACCCTTTCTTCCTTCATCTATTTCTTCTCGTTTATTTGGAGTCTCATTTGAAAGACAGTTTTGAACTACCTGATCTTTTTTAAAGCTATTTATCTCCTCACACAAACTTCAGTGAAGCTAACATACATTTCGAAGAGCCATTCAATTAGCATACTTATCATTGGGCCGCAAGATTTTTCCGGTCTACCTCCTTTAAAGATCTTAAATATTTGCCCTGTTTTGAGATGATTTGTCAAGCATAGATTCAATCTGCTTGCGGTCAAAACTTAAATACGCTGTATTTTTACACTTTTAAAGACTTTTTTGGTTCCAGACGGAATCAAATTAAACAAGTGTTCTCAATAATTTGCGCAAATTTAATTGAAAAATAAAACAGATTTTACAACATTAAATATAATACATTTAATATATTACAGCACCATTTAGCTTCAAACTCACCATGTCGTATGGAAAACTCCACATACTTCTTCCTTGCTCAAGGTTTCCACACGCTTTTTAAGCGCTAGTTGTCAACGTGTTAGGGGTGTTTTATGGATGCTATCCCGAAATCAGCTTTACTTGCCTGAATATGTTCTCTTCGGAAGACCCGGCAAGCAAACCCTGAGAATCTAATTTTCATGGGGATCGGCAGAGATAGGCGACCAGGCAATAAGGATTTCTTACCCTTCAGCCCGGATTATTCAGCAGGTTAGAACTTCAAACGGAAGTTCTTGACATAATACACGATTATCGAATCTTCAAGAGACCATACGACTTCAGGATGGTTACTGAACTCTTTTTCAATATACCAGTTATTCGTTCGCCCATACCAGTTGCACCAAGCCCCCAGACCATGAACGAAAATACTTGCCGCGAGCAGCAGTGCAATCATAAGTCTTTGAAAACGAACGGAAAGCGCCGATTCGTAGACAGGAACAAGCAACACAACCAAAAACGGCACGGCATCCAAAATCTGCCTGGGTCCATAAGACCAGCCGCCATGCCAGTCGAAACGCTTAACCATAATCGCATACAAAACCAGCGCAGCCGCCAAACACAAAGCAAAAATCGGAGTGCCACTTAAATTTCCGGCACTTGTCTTTCTGGCAATTGCTCTGACAGAAGGACAAAGCCACAACAACAATAGTAAGAAAATCGGCGAAAAGACAAACAGCCCTCGAGAGGGAGAAATCAGCAGGCCAAGCCCTCCATCGAGAATAGAACCTCCCCAGGCATCGAACTGGCGGGCGACCGCCCACTGCCCAAAACGCAAGGGAGAACCGAGCGCATGCCAATTGTAGGCAAACTGAAAGATAACCGGAGGAAGAGCGGCAGAAGCGAACAATGCAAAGTGCTTTCGATTGCTCCACAACAACCAAAATCCGAAAACGACCAATACCAGCGCATTGACGGGGCGCATTACAAAGGCGCAACCGGCAGCACAACCGGCGGCGGCGTAAAAGCGCGGATTCTTAACTGCTGAAACAATAAAGAATATCATGGCAGTCAGACAAAGGTGAGAAGGCGAATGCTGCCATAACTCCTGAGCCGCCAGGGAATAGGCATTAGTTCCCAAAGCGTAGGTAAACATCGCCAAAAGTGCTACGTTGGCACTTGTGAATTTTCTGAATGCTGCACGAAGCAACAAGGCACTTAAAAGCACCCCGAAAATACTGGCGAACTTCATGGCCCAGAATACATCGCCGAAAGATCGAATATCCATAAACAACGAAGACAAAAAAGTAAAGGGAGCCGCAAAGATACCCGGTCCGACACCGAAACCTGAATAAAGCTTGTCTCCGCCTTCAGGATCAAAACCGCCTGTTTTCTCTAAAGGAACCCTTACAACGTAGTATGGAACGGCAGCACCTGGTTTCAGTCCTGACGCGCCAGAAAGCTCCAACCCCTCGCCACGATAAAGAGCATAAGAGACAAGCGCGTTTCCCATTGCGTCCGAACCTTGACCGGCGAACGGAGGAAACATGTAAATAGTAAAAAGCAACAATGCTAGAAAAAAGGGATTGTCTGCCCACCTGACAATACGCCCAATTAAAGAAGGCCCGCCAGCATCATTGTTTTCTGCCAATTTAGTCAATGCTTCTTCGGTCGAAGGGGTTTCCCGGCTAGCTTCATCAGATTTTTCTACAACCAAGACAAGACCCTGTTCTCTATCCCCGACCTGAGGCTTCATACAACTCTCCTATGAGTAGGTTGGTCGTGTATACTATCATACATGGTTTAGAGGTGTCTATTTTTAACAAATGGAGAAAGAAAGGGTATTTCAGGTATCTTGTCTATTTAACTTCGACTTCTATTTTGCTGGCTTCTTCCCGACGCAGAGTGAGGTGAGTTCCTTTAACCAGCACTTCAATCGGATCTCGCAGGGGGGCATAACGCTCAACTAAAAGCTCGCAACCGGGCATGAAACCCATTTCGCGCAGGCGGCGACGAAACTCCCCTGCCCCTCCGACCTTCGAGATTACAGCCTGATCGCCCTCTTTTAGTGTGTCCAAAGTCGTTGTCATGACAAATACACCTATTCCTTCGCTACCAGTTAGACAAGACAAACAGGGTTAGCTTAGGGCAATTCCATTTTCAGTCAAGTTTTTTGGCAATCGCTCGGAAATTACCAATGCTGGACCATGAAATCAGGAGACGATTTGTTCCAGGGCTTCGCGGGGCCAGTTCCGCAAGTCGAACAAATGCTTCACCCGACACCAATCGGAAATTGTCGGGTGAAGCGCCATCCAAACGCCGCCACGCCACTCAGTGGCAGCCGGTGTCAATTATCAGTAAACCGCTTTCACCATCAGCCACGTATGCCGTCTGGCCTACTACATAGACATCACGGACAGAACCCGAAGTATCGTAAGATCCCAGAAGCACGGGCAATGAAGAAGGATTGCTTACGTTTATTATGTGCAAGCCGGACCAAGAAGCCACCATATATGCAATCTGATTCTCCACATAGATATTAGAGGTGAAATCCCGATGGTTGCCGAAATAAGATCCCAAAAGCGCTGGTGCTGAAGGATCGCTTACGTCTAGCATCTTCATCAAATCACCTTTCACCACGTAGGCCGTCTGCCCCTCTACATGGATGTCGTCACCTGATATTTCGTAAATCCCCAAAAGGACAGGCGCTGTAGGAACACTTACATCCATTATCAGCAAATCACCTGCTACTACGTAAGCCGTCTGGCCAACTACATGGACAGCTCGATCATAACCCGGAGTGTCGATAGAGTACAAAAGCACGGGCGCTGAGGAATCGCTGACATCAATTATTAGCAAGCCGTTATCATAATCCACTACATATGCCGTTTGGCCTACCACTTGGACATCACAGGCATCATCCAAAGCGCCATAAGAGCCCAAAAGCACGGGCGCAGAAGGATCGCTTACGTCTATTATCTGCAAGCCGCTAGACTTATCCGCCACGTAGGCAGTTTGACCCTCTATGTAGACGTCCGCGGCATAACCCGGAGTATCATAAGAACCCAAAGGCACGGGTGCGGAAGGATCGCTGACGTCTAGTATATGCAACCCCCCACTACCACTTACCACGTAGGCCGTTTGGTCCACGACCTCGACGCTACAGAAAGAAGCCGGAATAACGTAAGAACCCAAAAGTACAGGCGCGCCAAGATCGCTGACATCTATTATCTGCAAACCGCCAGACTTATCCGCCACGTATGCCGTCTGGCCCTCTACATGGACGCCAAAAGCTGCACCCGGAGTATCGTAAGATCCCAAAAGCACGGGCGCGGAAGGATTGCTTACGTCTATTATCTGCAAACCGCTATACCAATCCGCAACGTAGGCCGTCTGACCCTCTACATGGACGCCAAAGGAGGCATCACCTGGAGTATCGTAAGAGCCCAGAAGTACGGGGGCGGAAGGATCGCTGACATCTATTATCTGCAAACCGCAAC
>CAYTHG010000278.1:0-5566 GCA_964437525.1 uncultured Myxococcales bacterium
CCTCGAACGGACCAGAACATAGCGATGGATAGCTCGGATCAAGCGAACCTATTGAAGACCCCATAGCCGTGATATCAGTGCCACTGACAGAAACCCTGACGGGTTCTGTAGTACTGCTGCCGCTTTTTTTGAGGCGTACAAAAGCCTTTGCGTTGGCGAGCGTCCAGCTTACGTCGTTGGGGTTGTACAACTCGACTTCCTGATCTCCCAAAGGAATACCAAACGACAGCCATTTTCCAGAGGGCATTTCGTCCTCTTTGACCTTGCGGTTGTCGGGATACGGAAATTCGATGAAGAGCGAATTCTGCTGCGGATCGAAACGCAGTGAGCATATCAGGTCGAATTCGCCGGAACAAAGGTAAAGCTCTTCGCCCGATTTTTCGCCGACCTTGTCGCCGTCGAACATAAGCTTGGCACTTGATTTATCAAGCTCCAAAGGACTTGTATAGCCTTTTTCCTCACGCAGGATAGCACGAATGTAAGCCTTGCCGCCGTCTTCTGCATATTCGGCGCGGTAGTATGATTCTCCCGGACCGAACAGCTTGGCCTCTGTCCACGAAAGACTCGGCTCAGGATCGGGCTCTGGCAATTCGTCCAACTCTCCGTCAAGCTCGCTATCGCTTTTGTCGTTTTCATCAGTCTCGGATTCGTCCGGTACGTCCGGGGCGGTTTCGTCTTCCACCTCGTCGTTGTTGGGCAATTCCTCAGCCTCCTGCAAATCCTCGCGCAATAAGACTTTCATTGCCATCGGGTGCGTCAAATGACGACCGCCGAATGTCCACTCCTGCACCCACTTCAAGGTCATGCAGGAATATCCGTTGACGCCCCAGCCCGTGCCCCAGCTATTCTTGATGACAAAACACATCCCGCATTCATCGTTCATATTCTTGAGTTTTTTATAGCCGACGATCAAGTAGGCATGGCCTCCGGCGTGACTGGTATCCCCCTGATAATTGGACTCGGCGTAGGTAATCAAGCCCTTGTTCTGTTCCCAGTTGCCCGAGAGCGGGCTGGCGAAGGGAACCGGCAGCTTGCTCTTGTGCAGAGCTTCGATGATCTCCTTGGGGCCGGTGACGTAGTCCAGTTCTTTTACCTGCAAAGCTCCAAAGCCACAGGTAGGAAGCTGCGGCGTTTGCAGGTCGGTGTCGCCCAGAGTCGATGCATACGGGCAATCGGATTCCAATGGAATATCCGGCCCACTGCCTTTCAAGCTGGTCTCCATACCTGAGCCGTACCAGGAGCCCTGCTCATTTGTGCTGCAACCGCTGGACTGGCACTCGGGTTTGCTGTTGTAATAAAAACGCTGCTCGGACAAGTCCATGGTCGGCAGGTTGGAGTATTCCTTCAAAGCTGCGTATTCCAGATGCCCCACACCGGTAAAGGCCGCGCAGGTTCCGCGTCGCCCCTGATTGCGGACGGGAATGGCTTCCATGTGGTCCACGTAGAATTCATCCTCAAGATCACCGAGATCTACATCGCCACAAACCGCATCCTTAGCCAGCTTGCCGATGGCTTTTTCTTCCGGGTTGGAATCGCCGTAGTCGGAAAAGTCCACGCGCTCGAAAGACTCTGTGTCTATGTTTTTTCGCGGCTTGGTAGTCTTCTTCAAAAGCTTCATCACGCTTTCAGAAGGCTCCAGCCTGTCAGCCATCAATTTGGCACGACCTTCGGGAGTCAGCTTTTTACGCTTGGCATCATAGTCTTCTATGGCCCAGTCCATAATATCATCTATGGCCTGAACGTCCGTTGTCGGCGCCACGCTGCGGTCTTTGCGAATATAATCGAAGGCCGATTCACCCGTCAACTCCACTTCATCCGAACTCCCACAGGCCGAGAAAATCAAGCCTATAAATATTCCTGAAATCAAAATAAACAAGTTCGTTTTCATATCCATATCCCCCTTGCAAGATTCAGATCGACGTTCATACATAAGTCTAAAAATATCCAGAACAGTATACCAGAAATGTAAAATTGCGGAAATTTTGGGGTGGGGTTGACCTACAACTCCCCCCTCCCCTACTTATCCGAAAACAAAACACCCTTATGTCCCCAGTTGTTGCGCGGGATTTCTTCGATAATCACGTAGGTGTACTCTGGCGGCTTTCCAGCCACTTCTTCGAGATCTTTTGTAAAGCGGGCGGTCAATTCGCGCTTTTGATCGTCTGTCAGGTTACCTAAAATTTTGAGGTTCACCACCGGCATGATTCGTCCTTTCGTTTCGGCTTTGATTATTCATAGGGGATATCAGCAAGGGTTACTGAAGACTCCCCTTTAATATCTCGGGCCGCTATTGATTTTCTCTTTTCATAAACTTCGTTTTCGACTAGCCTGTTGCTACTATAGCCATCAGAATTGAAGGCTTGCAAAATATCTTTCGTGATCGAGGTTAAACGATGCGCTTGATAAAAGTAGCGGCGGCGGCGCTCAACCAGATTCCTCTTGCTTGGGAACACAATAAAAAAAACATTCTGGCCTCCATCGAGCAGGCCCAAAACGAGCGGGTCAGCATATTGTGCCTGCCGGAATTGTGCATCAGCGGCTACGGTGCCGAAGATGCTTTTTTATCTCCCAGCGTCCACCAGACCTCATTGCAGGTCTTGCACGAGATACTCCCACATACCAAGGGAATAGCGGTTTCACTGGGGCTGCCCTTCAACTACCAGAACGGGCTTTTCAATACAGCCTGCATGGTAGCAGACGGCAAGATCCTCGGTTTCGTCGCCAAGCGTTTTTTAGCGGGACAGGGTATACACTACGAGCCGCGCTGGTTCAAGGCATGGCCAGCCGCATTGCGCAGTGAAGCGGATGTATTCGGCACCAAGTACCCTATAGGAGATTTACACTTCGATTTAGGCGGCATCAAAGTGGGATTCGAGATCTGCGAAGACGCCTGGGTAGCGACACGCCCCGGCGGCACGCTATCGAGGCAGGGCGTGGATATGATTCTCAATCCAAGCGCCAGCCACTTTGCCTTTGGCAAATACGAGGTCCGCAAGCGCTTTGTACTCGAAGGCTCGCGTGCTTTCGGCGTCAGCTATCTTTATGCCAATCTGCTGGGCAACGAGTCGGGCCGCGCCATATACGATGGCGAAACCATGATCGCCTCCGCCGGAGAACTGATCGCCATCGGCCCGCGTTTTTCCTTCCGGGATCACGTATTGACCACGGCTTCAATAGACATCGACCAGACACGCATGAATCAGGTTGCAGCCGTCAATATACAGCACGATTTCGAAGGAGCTGCGGCATATCGTGTCGAAGCCGATTTCGATTACCCGGAAATCGAACCTCAAACGCAAAAACTGCTTCAGCCGAATTGGGAATCGAGCCCTTATATAAAAGAAGAAGAATTCGCCCGCGCCGAAACTCTGGCGCTTTTCGACTACATGCGCAAGAGTCGATCCAAAGGCTTCGTGGTTTCTTTAAGCGGCGGTGCCGACAGTTCGTCTATAGCCTGCCTCGTCAATCTGATGATAAAGTTTGCCGTCAAAGAAATCGGCATAGACGGGCTGAAGACGAAGCTCAATTATATTAGCGCCATTGCTGAGGCACAGACAGAAGAGGAACTTGTAAAAGAGCTTTTAACTTGCGCCTATCAAGCAACGCGCAACAGCTCCGACACCACCCGCAACGCAGCCAAGGGGCTTGCCGATGCTCTCAATGCCAACTATTACGAGTTCGAGATAGACAAACTGGTCGAAGGCTACGTCGGCATGGTCTCCAAGGCTATAGGGCGCGATCTAAACTGGGACACCGACGACATCGCCTTACAGAACATACAGGCTCGCGTCCGCGCACCCAGCGTCTGGCTGCTGGCCAACATTCGCGGGGCTTTGCTTGTAGCCACCAGTAACCGTAGCGAAGCCGCAGTCGGTTACGCCACTATGGACGGTGACACAGCCGGTGGTCTTGCCCCCATTGGCGGCATAGACAAGGCATTTCTGCGCCGCTGGCTGGTCTGGCTTGAGAAACGCGGTCCCGAAGGATTGACAAACATACCCAAACTAGAACTTGTAACCGCACAGACACCTACTGCCGAACTGCGCCCCAAAGAACAGGAACAGACCGACGAAAAAGACCTGATGCCCTATGATATTCTCGACGCCATAGAACGCGCCACCATCAGGGATAAAAAGTCCCCGCTTGAGGTTTTCAGGATTCTACAATTGAGCTTCAACTCATACGGTCCACACAAATTGGGACTCTGGATCGAACGCTTTTTCACACTCTGGTGCCGCAACCAGTGGAAGCGCGAACGCTACGCTCCCAGCTTCCATCTGGACGATGAAAACCTCGACCCGAAAACATGGTGCCGTTTCCCGATTTTATCCGGTGGATTCACTCGCGGAATCGCCGAGATGCACGCCTACATAAAAAAGACTTGGCCGGAGAAATAGAGATTTAAATCGAATTGTAAGGGTTCTTATTGGGTTTTATCTTAAAATCTTCCGCTCATGGCAAGTGATCGGCCAGAAGGCCGATTCTATCGAGCCATAATCCAGTAATCCCTCGATACAACACCCTTCGGGTGCCACTCGGGACGAGCGGTTTCCTATCGCTAAAATATATTAAAAACTGCTATAAAATCCGGCGATAAAAAGCGAGGCTATCGACAAAGTAGTATTTTGTAATCGCAATAAAAAAAACCGGAGAGCTGGCAATCAACTCTCCGGTTTTTTGTTTAAAGGATCTTCGACTTATTTTGCACCCGGCGGCAGGAACATGCCGTTGATACGATGCATGGGGATTTCGTATTTGTCACCGGGATCGTAAAGTGTAATTCCCGGCAGGACAAAGGTCGGATATCCCGAGCCGTTGACATAGATCTTCATGGTTACATTGGCTTCGATGTTCTCGCACTCAGTGTGTGTTTCCCAACAGCTTTTGCAACTGCACCAAGGCAATCCGCAATTCAACCATCCACAACCAAGCCCTGAGCAACCACATATTTCACAGTTGTTACTGAAATGATCTGTTACCGGATAGCAATTCTGCAATGCAGTTACATATTCGGCTACAAGCTTGTAGGGCCCCATCTCGTCAGTATTGCAAAGCTCGCGCTCCAGACTGTGATCGATTTCCTCTATCTGGTTATTGCCCGTCGTGCTGCTCTGTTTGAGTTGCGGATAACCGCAGAACCAGGGATTGTGCCAGTTGGGTGAGGCGTTGGAGTTTACACTGCAATCGTCCCAAGGATTGCCGAACTGCCCGGCGGGTCTGATCCAATGCAGGTTGACATCACCGCCGCCAAGCCAGCTCATCTCAATTCTTACGGTCTCGTTGGCAATGGCCTCAACAGCGACCGAAGCTCCGTCTGTGGGATCTTCGGCAGATGGCACGCCTTCGTCATCGACCACTACAAGGTATACCCTGTGATTACCGGCACTGTTGAAGGTGTAGTTGAAAGTTTCTTCTCCATCGTAACGCAAGACGTTTCCTGTCGGCCAGTTCTCCTGTACATACCAAGTATAGGCGGTAAGGGTTCCCGAGTCGTCGAAGGAACCGGATCCGTCAAAACAGACTTCTTCTCCGACTTCGATATCAACCCATGTTGCACCTGTATTGC
>CAYTHG010000279.1:0-4628 GCA_964437525.1 uncultured Myxococcales bacterium
ATCTGGGAGCCGCCAACGGACTGCATTACAAGCCGATAGACAAGCTTTTGTATTTCACGCAGACCTTCAAAGGCGTTTATAGCTTCGATGAAAAAAGCGGCAAAGTTGAAAAAGTCTTCGGGAATTCCGCATGGCTGGAAACATTCGACGATATATGCATTGACTCGAAAAAGCGCATCTGGGCAGCTGACCCCGAAAACGGCTTTATCAAGCGTTACGATCCCGAAACCGACAGCGTGGTGCGCTTTGTGTTCAAGGACTTCGGCATTACCTCATCCTGCGATATCAGGCAGGAATCGGAAGGCGAAGTCATTTACATCTCCGAAATAAAGAAGCCCGGCAACAATTTCGCCTCGAAAATCTACGACGGTCGTGGCATCGTCTCCATACCGCTTGAAGAACTGGATAAACTGGCCGGAGATTAGCAGTTAAGAACAAAGACCTTGTCAGATACGTGTAGCCTTTTTCCTCACAGGCAGATTTACCTATAGCTTGTGTTTTCATGGATGATTTTGGTGTAGAAGTCCCGCTAAAATGGACGAAATGGACTCTTGCTGTGCATCAAGCAAAAGCTCGGCTTCGATAAGACATTGTTATTGCTGATGTATTAAGTCGCTCAGTCTCGATCTGAAATTGTCTTTTCTGGCTTGCTATTTGCAAATACACAGACATGAGTATGGGTCTTTGTGTTTTGAATATGGCGCAAATATTTAGCTTTCGGGTCTATCCAGCAGAGGACAATTAATATGAGCAGCAGAAAAATTTTTATTAACATCACGATTCTGGCCATTGTCGCCCTGATCCTGACCGCCTTCACACTCAGCAAAGAACAAGCTGAAGTTGTAGCGGGCGATATCTGCGGTCAGCATGGCGAACTTTCCGGTGAGGTCTGCCTGTGCGATTATCATTTCGACGGCAAGTTCTGCGAAGAATGCTCCAATGGCTACAGCGGAGAAGATTGCAAACAGTGCGACGGCGCACGAGGCTTCGCCCAGATAGCCAACCAGCCCGGCACCTGCGCCCCCTTGCGCGCTTCGAGGTAATTGACAAGGCGTCTTCGACTGCGAATTGCCACGTCAAGCATCTCCGTTCACACCCTGAGTTGGAGCAGTGTCTCCCGACCTGCTCCTGAATGTTTCTTCCTCCCTGCCAACTGAGTTGGAGCAGCGTCTCCAGTTCCAGACACCCGAGCGGTAAGAATACAAGCGCAGACCAAGAGCCAGAAAAGACCTTTCTTTTTCAACTCTCCTTAAATCTTGAAATACAGCTTCTAAAGTGATAGCAGTATGGAGATACCAATTTCCATTCCTTGGAGAGGAGTTTTCCATTATGAAGAAAATGGATGCAGTTTATATTCCATACAGGCAGGACGGCGAGCCGTCGCGCAAGGCCGGAATCGCTCCGGTCGAGTTTTCACTGGACGGTTTGAGCGACGATCAAGTCCAGATGCTGGGCCACTTGAGCGATGCAGCCGACTGCATGAACTCCATATTCCGCGATCAGTTTTCACCGGACACCGAATTGATTCAAGCAACACTTGAAAAAATGCTGGCAGGTGCCGAAGAGCCGTTGAAGACCGCCATTGAAAACTACCTTGCCATGCTGTGCCTGCAAAATTCGCCCTGGGCGCTTTTGCCGCGCAAGAATCACCTTTTGGATGCCGAACGCTCGCAACTTGAAGCGCTGGCCGACAAAGCCGGAGTGAGGTCGGATTTCGATTCCATCGCCGCTTATCTGTTCGAGGCGGTCGAATTAAGCGACAGGGCCAACTTTTATCCGGCAGACATGAATGAGGACGACTTTGAAGCTTTGGACGGAGACGCCAAGAAGGTCAACACCAGCATCGTCAAAAACGGCGAGGGCTACCGTGTCATATATAACGAGGAGCGCTATCTTAAGTTGTGTGCCGAAGCCGTAGATCACCTGCGCGAAGCCCGCAAATTGAGCGATGACATCGGCTTCCAGATTTATCTGGACGCCAAGATAGAAGAAATGACCACCGGCACCGAAGAGGCGCGTCGGCTGGCGGACTACCACTGGGTGCGCCACAACAGCCCGATAGACATCATTATTTCAAGCGCCATCGAAGTTTATCTGGACGCCTGGAAAAACGCCAAGGGTTCGGCGGCGGCCAACGTGACTGTTAAAAACGTACAGGCCGAAGAGCTTTTGAAAAAGCTGATCGAAAAAGTTCCGGCTTTAGAAGCCAACGCGCCCTGGAAATATCGCCGCTACGAAATAAACCCAGAAACCCTGCCCAAACTGAAGTTCGTGGATATTTTAAACTGGACCGGCGATTACGTTACGGGTCCGATGACGACCATCGCTCAATCCCTGCCGAACGACGAATGGGTCGGCAAGAACATCGGCACGGTCAACATGGTTTACCGCAACACCGGCAAGGCCGCGCACTCAATTTCGGGCAGCATACTTACAAAAGAATTCCTGCCCAAAGAGATCGTCGCAAAATACGACGACAAGCTGTTCGAGGCCGGGCAGCTTCATTCTGCCTTGCACGAGATAGGCCACACCACCGGCAAGCAGGACCCCGAGCATCCCGGCCAGCCGCGCGATTATCTGGAGGCCGAGTATTCGCCCCTGGAAGAAGCGCGCGCCGAGTTGTTCGGCATGTGGGCCACAAGCGAAATACAAAAGGACGGCATCATCGACGAGGACACCGCCGTGGCTTCCCATTACAGTATGCTTTTGTCAATGGTTTCCTCGCTCAAGTTCGAGCCCAACCAGGCTCACACACAGGCCCGCAACATGATGTGGCATTACTTCGATGAAAAAGGCGCCATTGCGCGTGTGGAAGAAGACGGCAGGGTGCGCTTTGCCTTGAAGCTGGATATGCTGGACGAGGTCATCAAGGAAATGCTGGAGAAGGTAGCAAACATCAAGGCCGCCGGAGACAAAGCGGCGGCTGTGGCTCTGCGCGAGAAATACTGCTACGTGGATGAATTGCGCCCGGCCATCGAAAAACGCACCAAGGACTCGCCTTTGGGACGCGGCTTGATCTTCCCCGAGTTGGAAAAAGACGGTGACAAATATCTGGGCAAGCTGTCTTACCCGGAATTCAGAATGCAGAAAAAATTCCGTAAATAGTAATTCATGTCGATTGACAGCAGGGCGGGCGCGGCTTTTAGCCGCGCCCGCCTTTTTTTATGCGTGCTCCAAACAAAAAAAGCCGGGAGACCTTACGATCTCCCGGCTGATTCTAAAACATATCGGAATTTACATTGAGCGGCGTCTCAGCGCAAATACCGCGAATCCCAGAGCCATAAGCAGCATTGCCGCCGCCGAGCCCTGAGTGGACTGGCAACCGCCGCCATCGTCGCTGGAACCGTAACCGGAGATAACATTGGTATCTCCGTCAACGTCGCCGTCTTCAGTCAGATCGCCATCGCTGCCGTCCTGACCTTCATCTCCGTCCTCCGGATCGACTTTGTCGCCATCGACAATTTCGTCACCATCGACAACATCATCGCCATCGACAACTTCGTCGCCATCGACAACTTCGTCGCCATCGACAACTTCGTCGCCATCGACAACATCATCGCCATCGACAACATCATCGCCATCGACAACATCATCACCGTCGGGTTCGATGAGCTGTTCGACTGAAAGCGTGAAGCCTACACCGTCTGCCCTACCGATCTCACCGACATTCAAAACCTGCAAGATCAGGGAACCGTCGGCAATCATATCCATGGTAAATATTTCTTCACCTGTTGTTTCCGCATCGTCGATGTAATCAAGACAGCCGTCGTCTTCGCCGCAGCCATCCCAGATCGCCAGTGCCAGATCGGAGTCGCCTTCGGGGGTCAGAGTGAATTCATAGCTTTCATCGGCCAGGCCGTCGAAGATATAGAACAAGTCGCTAACCAGAATGTCTTCTTCGATACAAGGCTCCGTTACCGTCAAAGCCGCATGTGCTTCTATGAGGGCACCTGTCAATGCTTCTTCCGTTGTCAATGAAAGTGCTACATCGCAATAATCGTTTTCGGCCAGTTCTTCGCAGGAAGCTTCGAAGCAGGCGTATTCCAGATTTTCGTCGTTACCCTGGCAGACTGCCCATGCTTCCATTGCCTCGTTAGCGCAACCGGACTCACCCTGACAGATATCATCGGTACACTGGTTGTCGTCGTTGCACAACTCACCGGCTTCGACTTCTTCGTCCGTCTCCGAGTCGCAGTCGTTGTCTATACCGTCGCAGATCTCGTCGCTTTCATCACCCGATACAGCATCGCACTCGGTGGCGGAGCCGTCATCTTTGCAAGCCATAAGGCCGGCAGCTTCACAAGCACCGATGCCGTTGCTGCATTCGCTGCCGAGATCGGTAAAGTCTTCGTCTGCCTCTTTGTCGCAGTCGTTGTCGAGTCCGTCGCAGAGTTCGGCAACCGGTGTTCCTTCAACAGCATTGCAAGTGGTGGCCAGTCTGTCCTCGGCGCAAATCATCATGCCCTCGGCTGTGCATTCGCCGATGCCGTTTGTACAGGCGCTACCGAGATCGGTAAAGTCCTCATCGTTGTTGCCATCGCAATCGTTGTCTTTGCCGTCGCAGAGTTCGGCGACCGGTGTTCCTTCAACAGCATTGCAAGTGGTGGCCAGTCTGTCCTCGGCGCAAA
>CAYTHG010000279.1:4728-5552 GCA_964437525.1 uncultured Myxococcales bacterium
ATCGGTAAAGTCCTCATCGTTGTTGCCATCGCAATCGTTGTCTTTGCCGTCGCAGGTCTCGGCAACAGGTGTTCCTTCAACAGCATTGCAAGTGGTAGCCAGTCTATTCTCGGCGCAAATCATCATGCCGCTGGCGCTACATTCGCCTACGCCGTTTGTGCAGGCGTCGCCAAGATCGGTAAAGTCTTCATCGTTGTTGCCATCGCAGTCGTTGTCTTTGCCGTCGCAGGTCTCGGCAACCGGCGTTCCTTCAACAGCGTTACAGGTAGTGGCTGAGCCGTCAGACGCGCAGACTTTAGTGCCGCTGGCGCTACATTCGCCTATGCCGTTCGTGCAGGCGTCGCCAAGATCCGTGAAGTCCTCATCGTTGTTGCCGTCGCAGTCGTTGTCTTTGCCGTCGCAGAGTTCGGCAACAGGCGTTCCTTCAACAGCGTTACAGGTAGTGGCTGAGCCGTCAGACGCGCAGACTTTAGTGCCGCTGGCGCTACATTCGCCTGTGCCGTTAGTACAGGCGTCGCCAAGATCGGTAAAGTCCTCATCGTTTGTGCCGTCGCAGTTGTTGTCTTTGCCGTCGCAGAGTTCGGCAACAGGCGTTCCTTCAACAGCATTGCAAGTGGTGGCAGAACCGGTTCTATTTCCAGAACAAACTATTATACCTTCGGCAACACATTCGCCTACGCCGTTTGTGCAGGCGTCGCCAAGATCGGTAAAGTCTTCATCGTTGTTGCCATCGCAGTCGTTGTCTTTACCGTCGCAGATCTCGGCAACAGGCGTTCCTTCAACAGCGTTACAGGTAGTGGCTGAGCCGTCAGACGCGCAGACTT
>CAYTHG010000280.1:0-5534 GCA_964437525.1 uncultured Myxococcales bacterium
AAATTCTGAGACAGGGAATTTCCGTAACCAACTGCAAAGTTAATCAAAAACTTGCTGGTTATCTTGCCGTTGATACCAGCCACAATTCTGAGAGGCATGGCATCGGGAGCTTCGGAATTGACACTGGATTCAGCCTGTTTCTTGTCAAAGTCGTAGTAGGAACGCAGTGCAAACGAATTATCCATGTAAACAGCGGTATCCGGGAAGAATTCCAATTCCCAGCGGAAACCGAAGATATGGTCCATGTAGTTAAGGCTCTTCAAATCATCATCATCGTAATTTTCGAGATCATTGATGTAATCAACGAAAAAGCGCAATTGACCGCCGCCCGGCCTGAAGGCCATGAGCGCACGGGCACGGTTGTGATTGCGGTCATATACCTGAGCAAGAGCCACGCGACGCGGCGTTGTCGAACGAGTGTAGGTATCGTGTATACCAAATGAGAAAAATCCGCCCGGCAGGAATGTCAAGGAAAGCCTGGCCTTACCGCTAACAGCGGAAAGATCATTCGTGTCGGAGTTTTCTATACCGAAGTAATGCGAGTATTGAGCCTGACCTTGAAGAGTCAAAGCTGCGATATCATGAGGGTAATTGAACTTCAAGCCACCGACGATGTTCAGAATATCGTCGTAGTAAGGTTTTTTTGCTGTGCTGGGAACAATGTCTTTATATTTGTCACTGCTATTCTGGACGTTTGAATCAAAAACATTTTGCAGGGACAGAGCCGGATGAATACGCGCCCTGCCAATTTTAAAACCCTTTGATTCCTTGTCAGCAGAACCAACTACCCCTCCCCCATCGTCTTCCTGGGCATAGGCAGAACTAACCGCCAATCCTCCAAAATGAGAAGTGGCAATCAATATAAAAGCCAAAAATAAATGAATGATTTTATTCATTCTTTTTCTACCCTTTGGCAAAATGCACCTTCTTAAGTACGGGAACTTACACGAGCTAGCATTCCGTGCATAGAACACGAGATAAAAACTCCGCTCCCCTCACTTATATAACCGCACCGTTATTAAATAAGCGCAGTCGAAATTAAATAGCTATAACAGCTTATACTTGTATATCTACTGCAGCGAGCTTTCATCCAAAGGATTTTCCGGCGGGAGGTCATCCAGCTCGGTAGTCCTGAAAAGATCGCCACTTGCACTCTCGTTAATGTCTGATGCCTTGGCTTCTTCTGCTGTAGATTCCTGGTAAGCATCATCTGGATCTTTGTTAGCGTCATCAAGGGTGTTGTCGCCGATTATTTCTTCATCGAGGCTGACTTCACGACCGGTTTCTTCGCCAAAGCGGGCGGTTTCACCCAAACGTTCCTCAGCTTCTTTAATTAACTGAGCCACCTGCTGCTGGGCAATTCCAACAAGATTCGCTTGATCGTCTATGCATTCAACGGTCTTGCATTCCTTGATTTTCTCCGCAGCTTCAAGCACCAGTTCACGAAGCTTTTTTAGTTCCTTGATCCACTCCTGATATTTTGCCTTCTCGACAGGATCTGCTTCACGCAGTTGAATTTCATATTCATTGATCCACTTGTCGATATACGTAAGAGCGTCATCAGTTGCTTTCAGTGCATTACTACGAGCCGTTTCAAGATCCTGTGCGAAAAGCGTGGATGAGCATAACAGAACGAAGATCGCCAGCAATACGGGTACTATTTTTTGAGTCATTTTTTGCATGTCATTTCCCCTGGACTAAAATGTCCTGCTCCTTGTCCGCCAAGTATACCATCAACAGCCCTTCGAAATCAAGATAAAAGCTCCTAACCTCCCTTAAAGTAAAGGCTTACACCGATTTGTTTTCTTTTCGAACCCTTAGCCTCTATCTCAAACGCACAATCACCCCGACACAACCCCAATCAAAGCCAAGTAAAAACTACTCAGCAGCCTGGAAGATAAATGGATAAGCAATAATAGCTTCATCTTCCGGCCTTGGGAAGCGCCAGCGCCTGATTGTCTTGACGATGCATTTCTCAACCTTGGAACTACGCAAAGTTGATGAAATCACACGTGCATCGGTAACTGTACCCGTGCGGGCAACAGTAAATTCCACCGTCACCTTACCCTCAAGTTTCGGATTAAGTCTCAACTCACGCTCGTAGCAGAAGTAAATCGCTTTGATGTTACGGTTGACGACTCTCTTGACCGAACTCGAATCCAAGCTTCCGTCAACATCCATACCCCTACCGGATTTGACTTTGCCTTTGACTTTTTCTTCTTTACGTCCCTTCATCTTGGCTTTACCGCCACCTTTGGAGACACCGACTTTATCAATATCTTTAGACTTGGGACCGCCGCCGCCACCGCCGATTTTAGATTTTTCGGAGGATTTGGCCATAACACCAACGCCGGTAATTCCCGACATAGTATCGTCTATTTCACCGAAACGACCGCCTTCGGAAAGCGCATCGCCTACAGCCGCCATGACATCGCTGCCACCCGGCCCTTTGGATGTCAACATGGCATTCAAACCCATACCGGCCACCTTCTGGGCAATCTCGGCACGACGTTTGGCCTGAGCTTCGGCAACTTCTTCGGCAGTCATCTGCTTCTTGGATCCGGTATCTTTGGCTTCCTTTGCAACGGCTTCCTGCTTTTTACCTGTATCCTTTTTCTCTTCGACAGCCTGACCTTCACCCTCGAGATCAACCTGAGGAGCCTCTTCTGCCTTGGGAATATCTTCGGCTATAAACTTTGCAAAACGCTCGGCGACCTGTTCCAAAGCAACTTTTTTGGGAACCGGCTGCGTAGATGCGTAACCAAAGAACGCGGCATGGGTGAAGAATGAAATCACGAAGATTATCACGAAGGGACAGTCAATACCTTTGACCCATCCATTGCGAATAGATGCCGGAAGTTTGGGTTTGGGCGGGATCGGCGGTGCCGAAATAAACTGGAACAGGAAAGTGGCATCACCAATCTGAACCTTTCCCTTCATTTCCGGTTTTAGAGGCAAGACATAAGTGCCGCCGTGTTTTTTGGCAGCACCGGTCTTGGCCATCTCGGCCAGATCTTTTACCTCTGTGCCAACAGAAACCTTTCCTGGCATTCTATCCGTAAACGCCAGTTGATAGGAATTGGCCTTGAATGGAAATAGAGGGAAAAGCTTGGGAATCGGAACAGACGAAAACGGTAGGATGAAAGTCGACTTGGGCGACTCACCAACCGTGATTGTCTCGCGCTTCCTGAGGAGCCGCTCTTCAATGATGCGACCGCCCTGGATGACACCGATTCTTAAGATTTTACCACTATGAGCCATTGCTTGTTTGGCCATGCGTATATTCCTTTCCCCCTTCTCTGGTAGCGGCCATCGACGCCAAAAGCCCGCTCTCGTCAATTAGTACGCTCGAAAAGCCCGTTGTAAGAAGATATAATAGAAAAGGCAGGGATCTCCCTTTAAAAGGAGATCCCTGTCCTTGAATAGATTATCTTCCGCGAATTACGGTGAATTCAAACTCACCGAACTCCGCCTGACCCGCAGTATACATCACTTCGGACAACAGACGGAATGGAACATCTCCATCACCGACGATCATGACGCGACCTTTGAACTTGAGTTCTTTATTGTAAGTCGCGAGTTTCTTCTGATGATCGGCAGATGCTTTCAGAGCATCGAAAAGCGGAGTAATGAAGTAGCCATCTTCGCCCTCACGCTTAGCAGTAACCGGCACCTTACCTTCTTTGACCTGAACGATCGGCTTCTCATCTACAAGAATATGATTCTTGGTAACAGCCAAGGATGTCATCTGGTCGTGACTTTTCTCCGTAGCAGTCGATGAAACCAGTCTCAAATCGGCTGAAGGCGTAATATTGGCAGGGTCGGTTGCGTAGTTCTTAAGCATGAAGACCAGCAAGATCGTCATGATGTCCATCAGAGAGGTGATAGACAAAGCGCCAGCTTCCTGACCTCTGCGAGCCTTGGCTTTGGCCTTACGCTTTCCCTGTATCCGTCTTTGGTCTTCAAGAGCCTCGAGTTCTTCGAGAGTAAGCTCTTTTTTCTCCATCTCAGCCATGAATCATCCTCTCTCGGGTGTTAGGCCTGTCCGCTGTTACACGGGTAAATCGGTATCAGACGACACCTGCACTCAATACTACGACCGGGAAGAGACCCTCTTCCTTTTCGTCCTTGTCTTCTTTTTTGTAATTGCGAGCAGCATCCATGACACGAACGATAGTCGTATAGTTGGTGTTAGGTTCGGCGGAAATAATGACCTGTTTTTCGTTTTCGAAGGACTTCTTGATGTTTACAAGTTTTTCCTTCAAAGCCGGGTAGTTGTGATCCATCTCCTCAGTAACCTGCAAGGACGGCTTGGAGGACTTATGCCCCTCTACCATCTCCTGCAGCTTATCTCCTGGAACCTCTGCCGCACCAAGAATATATTTCTTGCCCTTGTACTCCCAAACCCTCATAACCTCCTTGACTCGTCCGTCATCACCCTTGGCCCTGTAAACTTTTACAGTGGCTTTAGGAATGGTAGGACCAGCCTGGGCAGCCTGATCTTCCGCTCCGGGCAGAACATTGTTCGAAGAAGCAATGTAGAAGCCCAAAGAGGAAATGGCTACGGTCAGGTTCAGCGGCGGTTTATCCGGCTGTTCCTGAGTGGTTGGAGTTGAAGGCCCGATGCGCGGCGAGGAGACGGCAATCATGGCTATCTTGATATACTCCGTAGATACCATAAGAGCAGGAATAAGAATGGCCAACAGGTTCATGAATGGAACCAGGTCGACTTCCTTACCAATGCTTACTTTCTTGTACTTGTCTGTACGTTTTCCCATCTCAATCTCCTGAGCCCTTCACTTACGAATAAGCGAAGAACATGGGTAAACAAATTACTTCAAAGAGGTCGTGCCCTTGCTTCTGGAAACCAGCAGGTTCTCCAATTTGACCGAATACTGATCGATTTCCTGGATGATTTTCTGCGTTACACCGGAAAGCAGAAGGTGAGCTACCATGCAGGGAATAGCAGCCATCAGACCGAAAGCCGTGGTGTACATGGCGATCGAAATAGCGGCGGCCAAAGCGGTTGCTTTCTGCTCGGGAGCTGCGTTTGCAACGGCCTCGAATGCCTGGATCATACCCATGATGGTTCCCAGCAGTCCGAGATAAGTGGCGACCTGGGCAAGAGTTACCAAGGAATTGGTGCGCTTCTGAATCTGCGGCAGCACTTCCAGGGTGGTCTCTTCAAGAGCGTTGGCGATTTCGATTTCGCTCTTGTTGGCGCGGGTCAAACCGGCTTTGATAACTTTGGGGAGAGCGGCGTTTCCGGCAGCGTTGCAGAGCTTGATGGCACGGTCGATGTTATTCGACATGACAAGCTTCTGAACCTGAGCCATAAACGCATTGGCGTTGATGTTGAAGCGGAAGAACAGGAAGATGACACGCTCGATCATAACGGCGACGGCGATCATCAAGACAAAAGCGATAATCCACATAAAGGGTCCGCCCTCTTCCATAAATTTCTGTACAGCACCCATCTTAAGAGTCCTCCTTGTTTAGAGTTTCGATTAAGTTGTAATCTCTTGCAATTTGCT
>CAYTHG010000281.1:0-5510 GCA_964437525.1 uncultured Myxococcales bacterium
TTGACGGCGACAACCTCGCCCGCCTTTCCGAAGATATTAAGCAGAATGGTCTGCATCACCCCATCGTCACGGCAAAGTAGTTACAACCGTTTTTCCAACTGATCGATAAATTCTTCAATCTTGTCTTTCGCCTGCTTTAGCTTATCAAGTGTCGTTTTGACCGCCTGGTCAGGAACATCATTTAATTGGGACACCTTATCGTTGAATCTATCCAGAGTGGCCTTCAAGAACGAATCAAGAGGGGAAACGATCTGGCTCAGTCCTAATTGAACCAGTTGTTCCTGATTCGGGTTAAGTGATCGGATGCCTTTTAAAGCGATTAGACCATCAGCAATAAGCAAATCCTGCAATTTCCTAACAGATAAGCCTTCATTCACCGCTTGCTTTCCATATTTGTTAATGAGTTGCGGACTATTTTTAACAAGCCTGAGAAGAAGGATCTTGTGACTCGAACTCAACTGACCCAACGTTGAGTCAGTAAAATATTTCTTTTCGTAAGATGCAAGTTCCATAGCACGCTGAAGGGACGAAAATGACATCATAACATCTGGGTGATCTGCAAGCTGATGCAGTGATAAACCTTTATGGCCTGATTTATCATGAGCTTTAGATGGATCGCCATCGAAGAAATTTTTTAGCAAATAGCGTCCGATTTCGATCATTGAATCAGCAGCTTTGTTGAGTTGATCGTTGATGAATTTCACGCCGTCATCAAGAATTTTCCCGGCCACAGAAATGGCTTGAGGCTGTTTGGTTTTTGGTTTAGTCGCATTTTCTACAGAAGATGACCGAGGAATATTTCGGGTTTTAGGTGGCGTTTTAGAAGTCATCGTCCATCCTTTTTGCTTGAAGTACTCCATCATTCTTTTTATAAGCTGTTCTTTTTTCCGGATTGTATTCTCTTTAGCAGGGTTGTCTCTGTTTGTTTTTAAAACCATATCACTCTGGTAGTAGGTCTGAACCTGCTCATCTGAAATGTCCGAAATGAATTCGTACGAACCTATGAAATTCTCGAAACCGCCTAATATGAGACCAAAGTTTTTCAACGTGCTCTTTGCGCATTCTTCTTTCCGAAGGTCGTCGAGGTAATCCTTTATCCCCTCAGATAATTTTTTCGGCATGGACGTCTCCGGATTGTAAGTTAACTAATATAATGGATGCAGTATGCTCTTGAGAGAGTTTTCTGTCAAAACGTATCGTCTCCACGCTAGTCACTTTCCCCAACAAGGTTCCCAATCAGGTCTAATCACCCTTATAAACAGTAGGTCTTCCCTGCAATGGGAACCCTAACCGATGGCCGGAAACAGACCGCTCGCCTGATGGGCGCCATAATGGGGTAGACTGTTTTTTTACATGGAATATGAGATCATGGGAATTTTCTGTCTTTAATCATCGACATCAGCATTTCGAGTCCCCTTTTGTTCTCTTCAGCCATTTCCGCTTCTTGATTTTGTTGGGCATTCTTACGTTCTAAGGCTCTCTTCTCCTCCAACTAGCCTTTTAGCTTCGGTTGGATTTTCGGCTTCTTCATCTTCTCTTTCTTCTTCAGCCCAAGCTTCCTCCAGATATTTTTGATACTCTTCATTTTCCCTGGCATAATCATCCCGCACATGTTGTAGGAGAGACGGATCATCCTCCGGTGATATATCTGTAAAAGCACCTGAAATGGTTACGATTGGAACGGTTGTGCAAACATTGTCCGATTCACCCGCTACCGCTAAAGGAACCATCACCTGACGAGTTCCGGAAACATCCATGGCGACCCTCGGCGAAAAACCAAAGTCGAGCAGCGCCTCATTCTTCATGTACCACAATGGCTGAGAACAAATCCGCAAATCCGGCATCCATGTGCCGCCGGACGCTTTGCTGATCGTGTATTTCACCATCACCGATTTGGCGAACGAATAACCCCCATCTTGGGCAGTATAGGATCGCTTCAACGTAAGAACCTCTTCAATTTCATTTTCGGAAGCATCTCCGGGCAAAGTTTCTCGAACAGGGGGATCTGTGGCAAGCCCGTACAAACGCCGAACCTCTTCACAGTCGTCATAGCTCATCACCCATGGGACTGAGAGATGGGATAGCATTTTCGCGAGTGCCTGATGGTCGACGTTGAATCGGTAATTTTCGGACCCACGCTGATAGTAGGGTGGATCGAGGTAGACAATGGACTCCTGCGGCACATGTTTAAGCACGTCGATCGCGTCCATACACGTGCATTTGCCCTTCCAGATGGCACACCGACTCAGTAACCAATTGGCCTGATCGATGTCGTGGCAGATTTTATCGGAGGTACACCTCTTCTGGATGAAATCATCGCTGAGCAGTCGGCTTTGCCCCTTTTTATCCGAGCTAGTCATCCCGCCGAAGGAGGTTCGGTGCACGACGATGGCATGGTAGGCCAACTCGACCGTACGTATAGTTTTGCTTCCCTGGGCCAGTAAATCGACGGATTTTTCCGCATCGGTCCTGGTCACCGTTCCTTTTTCGCGGAACATGTCCATCAATTCATCGGCGTGGTGAATAATTGCGTTCCACATGGCAGCGGTTGCAGGGTCGGCGTCATTGATCCAGATCCACTCGGCTAAACCGCGCCGCAGCACGTTCAATACAACCGATCCGGCACCGACGAAGGGATCCACATAGACCATATTCCCCCTGGCGGGATGACCTATTTGGGAAAGGATATCATTGACCTGCTTTGATTTGCCGCCTGGATATGGGACAAGTCCATGCATAACATCGTGTCGGTAGGGGCGGCCGTTTTCGAAGCGATCTTTGATAAATCTCAAGTCGTGGGGCATTACTTCCCGACGCAAGTTCTCTGCCAACCTACGGAAACTCATTACAAATTTTCGTTTCGAGTTTTTATCATCAAGCCGCATCGCTTTTTTTATGGTGGATTTCACCCCCTTTATTAGAATATCTCCAGGATCGGACTGTACTTGGGATTCTTTTTTAACCGGATTCGGTTCTCCGTATCGTCGAACATTTCTGATTCTTTGAACTACTGCGTTCACGCCGTCATCAAGATGCGATTTTCGCAACGCCGTTGCGATTTTCGGGTCATCCAGACCTTTTGCTACCTGCCGGTATAGCTGAAGGGTACGAGCTTCCTTGCCTAACTCAAATACCTTCTTTTTCTCCCACCTTGCTACATTTCCTTTGCCCTTGGGAACTTTGGCTCGCTGTGCATTTAGCACACGACCTACCAACCAGGCCTGTCGGACTCCTGATCGATTGGATTCATCAATAGTGGCCAACCACTCCTTCAGTTGCTTGCTTTTTGTCTTGGCCAATTTTTCGTTGCGCTCGGTATCATCCAGCTCTTTCTCCGAAAAATTGAAATCCGGATGCGTTTCAAGGAACTCTCGAATATTTTTCTCAGCCATGTCTTTCTCCACTAATGGACTTGGGCATTTCCCGACCTCATGCTATTTACCCAAAAACGCCTGCCAATATGAGATTAAATGCATTTTTTTTCAGTGGGGTTGTTTCAGATGTCACCTCTAATACCGTTATCAATCGGCCATTGGCCAGTAAGGACTTGTAATCACTACCATAATGACTGGTCGGCGTGGGCATCGTAGACAAAGAAATAAAAATACTTCGATTTGGGGTATATAGAAGGTCGGTAGTATCGATCCATCAATGTGATGACCCGAGAACGCTTCCGACGAAACCCAAACGTCGGAGGAAATAATGTCATCGAGAAAAACGCTTCCAAACAAAAAGACTGAGCAACTAGAACAAATCGCTACGGAAATTGAGGAGCTTCATAGCTGGATTGAAATTCCCAAAGTGAAGATGGCCTATTTTGCGGGAGAAAAACTGCTGCAGGCAAAAAAACTCGTCGGTCACGGTAACTTCGAGAAATGGAAACACCATAATTTACAAAAATCCAGAAGCATGGCTGGAAACTACATAGCGGTACACGGGTACATCCAACAAAAATACGGTGATATATCCAATGCACTGGATATTTGTCCGGACCTGAGCATCACTGTCGTGCTGGAAGAAGGTAGAGAAAAACAAACACGAAATAAACACTCCGTTAATGAGCAGAGCAACTTTGACAGTGTCGATATCGCTGACAACACCATGTCCAATAATGTTTCCGCCCCCCCTCTTGGAATGTCCGACTCGTTCGTGTCGAACAACGATACAGAAGCAGCCCACACTTCCGTAAATAACGAGTGTCGCGCACAGGGAAACGCCGGAACGGAATCTGAAAAAACGCCCACACAGGTTCCACCGGACAAGACTCCAACTCTCAAATCTGTACAGGAGGCGGTAGAAAAGGTTTTGACGGACATTCGAAACATGCCGTCACAAAAGCAAAAGACGGCACTTGAAGGGGCAATTGCGGAATTCAATCGGCAACTGCTTATTACTCCGAACGTGTTTAAAAATGAGATGAGAGTCAACCGTCATCGTCTTGCATACAATCTTATGCCATATCCAGGCGGGAAAGCCACAATCAGCCAAAAAATTGGAAACATACTCGGTGAAATTCGAAATCACGAGTCGTGGTTTAGAGAGCCATTTACTGGTGCAGGAAGCGTCACTCTCAACATGTTGGCCACAGGTATGGCCAAGCGGGTATGGATTAACGATGGAGATCCCAATGTAGCTGCCCTATGGACGGCAGTTATTTGCCAACCAGACGAACTCAAAAAAATGGTTCGAGAGTTCAATGCCAGTCGTGAGCTGTTATTGGAGTTCCAAGCCGATACCGAACAACGAGCCCACACTGGAATAGATGCCGGTTTTCGCAAATTTGTTTTACAGCACTGCACGCGCGATGCTCACGGAGAGATGGTTGGAGCGATTGACCATGCTGCTTCCGATAGGTGGAATAGACCAGGAAAAACTGAACGCATATATAAATCCATCGACTGGGCTCATAAGCTGCTGAAAGATCGAGTCTGGAAAAACGAATGTACGTGCCTCGACGCATTGGAGGTAATCACATACCAAGATAATAAGCAGGAACCTTATGTTTTGTTTGTTGACCCTCCCTATGTTGCAGCAGGGCAGCGATGCTATTCTGAGAGCTACACTGAATCTGATCACCGAAAATTGGCGGAGGTTCTGAAATCCATCGAGCAACCTTGGTTGCTGACTTATGACAATGTCCCGCTGATTCGGGAACTTTATGCCGATCAAGTGGTCAATTATGTCAAGGTCGTTTATGCCAGCCACCATCAAGGCACACAACAATACGGAGGGGATAACCGCCCGGTGAATGAGGCGTGGATCTGTTCTGCCAAGTACCCTTGGATGTTGAGGGCAGAACTCTTACCAACGCTGGATCTCTTGAATCTGTAGGTGCAATAATTCGGGAGTACCTCAACCGCACCAGCATTCCCACCGTTTTTCCATGTCCTGGGGTGACACACCACCATATTCCGATAGCAGGTTTAACTTGTATTTAGTTGTCAAAGAACAATGGATATCACTTCCACAATAGATGCCATCAAGATCGCATATCCTCTATTTCATCCACC
>CAYTHG010000282.1:0-5504 GCA_964437525.1 uncultured Myxococcales bacterium
TATAATTTACGTCAGCTTCCAAAAAAGATTTGCGAATCTCTTTTACTGCATCTTCTATATTTGCATCCGTCAGCTTGCCATGACCTCTGACATTTTTAAATACCGAGGATAAGCGATCGGATAAGCTGTCAAACATTGCCATGATTATTTACCCGTTACTGTTGACCCATAAAGCAGGCCAATCAAAATCAATAGTTAAAACTTACAATCTACTTCTTCTTGTTTACGTCGGACTCGCCCTGCCCTTTCAGCCTTGATTTCTGGACCTTTTTCTCGATGGCTTGTCCGACATCTTCAAACACGCTCCTGACAGCCTCGTCGGCAGCGTCGATAACTTCTTGAGCTCTTTCGTCTTCCACAATTTTACCGGCCAAGCTGTTGATTTTCTCTATGGTATCTTTCAAAACTTCAGGCATTTGCTGGCGACCATGTTGATAGAGCTTATAGCTGTGTTCGCCCAATATTTCAAATAATTTTCTGCGCTCTCTTTCCAATTGCTTCTCGTCGATACTCCTCCTTATGCGCGCAGCACTTTCTCTAAGCTCGTCTGCAACGGCAACCGCTTGATTCTTAAGGGCTCTATACAAGCTGCCGAATTGCCTTTTTAATTCGTCGTCTCGACCAGTCATTATTCACCTTTAAAGGAAAGGAATTAACTGAAAGCTTATATCATTTCCATGCAAACATGGTCAAGACAAGCATTTCATATAAATGATTAATTTTTTTCAAGAAATTTCAAACCCACCCATCTCGTAGTAATCAGTTAGGTTTCAAAAGACACTGACTCGACATGTTGTCACAGGATGACACAAGACATCAACTTTCAATTTGCTTAAAGAAACACATGAAACTAGAATGTGTTTAGTTACAGGGACAATCACTAATATCTTGTCGGGAATGGAGTATATATGTCGGTGCAGAGTCGCCCCCGAAATAAATACAGTCAAGCAATCAGGCTTGTACGTACACTTGAATTATTGAAGGCCAAAGGTGATGTAACCCTGTCCGATCTGGAACAGCAGTTTGGCATAAGCCGCAGAACAGCCTACAGAGATATTACTACACTGAGAAAACAGTACCCCGTTCGTGAAAAGCGCAACAACGAGTACGGCAAGGGCAAAGTCTGGTACCTGACAGATAAAAAAAACCAGAACAACTGTGAACTCAGGCTTAACATAATGGAAATGGCTGCCCTTTATATGGGCAAGAACCTTTTCAATTTCACTGCCGGCACGGAATTGAAGCAAAGTATAGATCAGGTTTTCGACAAACTGTCTTTGAGACTTGCGGCACAAAGCAAGATATACACCAATAAGCTGGCAAATAAATTTTATTGCACTCCCGGCAGCCCCAAGGATTACCGCAAACACGACGATGAACTGAACGAAATAGTCACAGGCCTGCTACACGAGAAGAAGGTCCGAATCAGCTATAGATCCACCAACGGAAAAGAATTGCGGGACAAAATCTGTCCTTTGACTCTGGTAATTCACAACAACGCTCTATATTTGCTGGCAGATTCGGAAGAGAATGGGGAAATCAAGGTATTTTCAATTGAAAGAACTACTTCCGCCAAGTGGTTGCGCAAGGAATCTTTTAAATACCCGGCAAAATATAGCCCTGAGTCCCACCTGGATGACGCTCTAGGGATCATGACAGGTAAGCCCAGGCCGATCTGGCTTAAAGTAAGTGCAGAAGCCTCTGAGTATTTTTGCCAAAGGCGCTGGCACCCTTCTCAAAAAGTCCTCAAGCACAACGATGGCTCCATAGACGTGAGATTGAGCCTACCGATAACCTACGAAATTATTTCATGGTTGTTGAGTTTTGGAGCCAGCATCAAAATACTGGAACCTGCAGACCTCAAAGATGAAATTGCGGAAACGGCTGCTCAGATAGTGGGACTTTACAAACACGACACGCAGTTTTTGGCAACAAGAACAGTAAATTTGTCGAAAAATGAACTCGACAAAGATAAGATCCCGTCTGTTTAGAAACATCTTGGCACGATTGTTCTACTGTGATAACGTGCTTGAATCGTTGATGGGCAAGTATGTCCTTTACCTTTAGGTATGTCACTTCGGTGGATGAAGAGGTCCATGTTGAGACACTTGATTTTTATTTTCCTAATAGTTTGCCTGTGTTTCTCAGGCTGTGTTTCCGTCGACATTGACGACCCGGATTTGTGTTCGGATGATTCCGACTGCAATGGCGGACAATCATGCAGCGATGAAGGCATTTGTCTGTCTTTATGCAGCGACAACAGCGACTGCGAAGACGGCTACTGCAATGGCATCAGCAGACTTTGCGGAGAATGCCTTGTAGACAGCCACTGCGAAGATGGTTTTATCTGCAACGAAGCCGAATCCACCTGTATCCCCTTCTGTGGTAACGACGCCGAATGCGAAGGCAAGCTTATTTGCGTTCGCGGGGAGTGCCGTTCGGTATACTGCGAGACCGTTGACGATTGCGAAGGTAAAAAAACTTGCCTTGACGGTCGTTGCGTAAAAAATGCAGAAGACAGCTATCCTGAACAGACACCCTGCACTCCCGGTGAAAACTCCTGCTGGAAAGGCGATGCCATTACCTGCGAAGGTAGCGGACTGCGCTGGCGTTGGAATCACACCTGTCCTGAAGAGATGTTCTGCTCTGCCGGAGTTTGCAAATCGGAAACGGTTTTAGAACTTGCATGTCAACCCTATGAACTGCGCTGCGAATCAAAGCGCCGCGTTCAAATCTGTCGCCCTGACGGCTCCCAATGGCTTGACTGGATGATATGCTCCCAAAAGCATGTCTGCGATATCAGCGGTTGTATCCCCGAAGAAAGCGAAGAAGTAAGCGCCTCCGACCAGCAGTAATCGAGATATCATGGCTAGCGCACTGCTCTCAATTCTTGCAATTCTCATCTCAATCCTGCTCATTCTGGCCGTACTGATAATCGGCTTGGTTTTGTTTATTCCCTTTCACATACATGCCAGATTTCAAGCCGACGACACAAACTTTACCGCCATGCGCATAAAATGGCTGTTCGGCGCAATTTCCGCAATATATATTTACCCGTTGAAAGAAACCGATGTTTCGATATTCGGGCGTGTAATTGCCACAAAGAAAGACAGCCCAAAATCAAAGGAAACCCCGCAAGCGGAAGAAAAGAAAAAGGCAAAGCAAGGGAAGAAAAAAGAAGGCAAAAAAAAGTCGAAAATCGCCACTTTCCCGAAATCGTGTACTGCCTTCCTTCTCAAGGTTTCCTTGCGCCTTATAAAAGCCCTGCAAGTGCGCCTCGATATTCGCGGTGACATCGGCCTTGAAGACCCCGCCGACACCGGCTTTTTGTCTGCTTGTATATGGCCCTTTCTCGGGATGCTTCCTCCCGGCTGGATCGATTTGTCTTTTGATTACGAAAGAGAAACCTTAGGCGGCCATGCCGACCTAAGAGCCCGGATGTGGCTGATTCAGCTTTTAGCAATAATCTTTACCGCTTTGTTGTTAAACCGGAAAGGTCGAACTATACTTGTCTGGTCGTTTAGACGCTGAACGAATACGCGAACAAGGGAGAAGAAAATGGAACAGGTCAACAAGCTGTTGAAACAGATGACGGAAAACATGGAAGCTCTGGCCAAATCATCAAACGTAATCGGCGAGCCGATAACGATTGGAGATCGTACCTTGATCCCTTTCACCAAAGTAACCATCGGTCTTGGCGGCGGAGGTTTTCAGGCCGAAGGCGAAGGCTCGGGCGGTAAAGAAGACCTTGGCACTGGCAAAGGTAAAGGCATGGCCGAGGCTGGCGGCTCAGGCGGCGGCGCGCGCATCGAACCGGTTGCCGTCTTGTGCCTGGACAAAGACAACATCACCATGTTCCAGATGGCCGCAAGCGGCCAGAACAAAAGAGGCCTGCTGGACAAGCTCTTGGAAAAAGCGCCTGAAGTTGCCGAAAAGCTCAAAGATGTGGACACGGAAGGCCTCAAATCCAAAGTGAAAGAAGTAATGGACAAGGCGGGAAAGGCTTAGACGCTTCGCCTCAGCCCATTGACAAACCTCTAATTTAAGAGTTATTGATTGACAGAGAGAAAGTTATCATTCCCGCGAAGGCGGGAATCCAGCGTGATATCTAAAGAATAGACACCCGCCTGCGCGGGTGTGACAAGATTTTAGCTACTGTTTCCCAGTAAGAGATCGACTTTGTGCTCAATCTGAGGCGCTTAGCCTTAATGTTCATGTCGCGCAAAATCTGAATCCGGAAAGACTCATAGGCAATGGGGTACAAACGCAGGCCGATAAATGGTCCCTACGGGGAGCCGCCGGGCATAGGCGAGGTTTTGAGTGAAACACTCGAACGCAAACGCCTTGTCGGTCGCATAGGCCAACTTTTATCTCCTGCCAAATGGTCGGAAATCGCAGGCGGTGCCATCGCCCGCAACTCCTGCCCCATCAAAGTCCAAAAAAAAGTTCTGATATTGCGGGTGACAAACTCGGTCTGGATGCACGAACTGCAATACCTGAAACCGGACCTGATTGAAAGAATCAACACGCTTGTCGGGCGGCGCGTCATCGAGGACATGGAGTTTCGCGTCGGCAAACTGGATCGCAAATACAAACCGAGCAAGCGAAACAAAAAAGAGAAAGCGCCCGAGCTTCCCGAGCCGGACGAACTCGACATACAAAAAGCATACGAGTTGACTGTCGAGATAGAAGACGAAGACCTCAAGGAGGCCATTAGACGGGCCTACATCAAAAGCCTGCAAAGACGCAAAGCCGACTTTTTGAAGTCATCGGAATAAAATCAAGGTAATAACTCAAGCTACAAAATAAAACCCTCCCTTCCGTTGGAGCGGGTCTCCCGACCGGCTCCACACGTTTTGTCTTGATATTCTGGTACTTAGAGCAGAAACATTTAGGAGCATGGCAGAGACATGCTCCATCGGGGCTACAAAATAAAACTGTCATCGCGGCCATTTGAACCTATCTGTCATATTACCCTGCCCTATTTCTTGACCTGCAAGATTTTATGTGTATCTTAAAAGTATATGAAAGTTCATTGACAAGTGGGGGCGAACTGGATTCGACGGGGCGAGTAAAAAGCGGGTGCTCGATCTCCACCACCTCCACAAATTTCATGTCAATGATTCTACATCTTAGAAATACCATCTAAAAATCTGTGCCCAAATGGTGCCTAAGAATATATTCAATCAATTCTTTTGGGGGTGGTGCAAGTGATAAAAAAAATTACTTTTCATAGATTTAAACAGTTTAATGACCAAACCTTTAACTTCCACCCGAGTGGTTCAACATTGCTGGCTGGTGGCAACAATTCTGGAAAATCTACTATCCTTCAAGGGATATCTGTGTGGGAATTCTGTCGTCTTATTATTGAAATGGAAAAATCCAAAGATGCATTGATGATGCAGCCATCAAAATCTTATGCAGGTGTTGGATTGGGAACTGAAGACTTTTTACCAATTAACATTCCAAAACTAAACCATTTGTGGACTAATATCAATTCTCTT
>CAYTHG010000283.1:0-5485 GCA_964437525.1 uncultured Myxococcales bacterium
TTTATCCAGTCGCCTGCAAGGACCAAGTCTTTCACCTGCGCACGTAACGAAGCCGAGTCGTCTCCTTCTTCGGCCCACAGACTGAAATCGTTGAAAACAAGCACAAAAAACAAAATTGCTACCAAAATCGCTCTTCTCATCTCGATTACTCCGCCTGGAATGTCTTAGAATAAATTCATCAACCGGGTACAAGGCTAACTCATTGGCTGTCCAAATGAAAGTTGCAAGAAAGGAATCTTGAGTATGATAGCTTAAAAAAAGATTGCCACGTTCTTGAATGTATAGAAAAAATCCGTGAATTCTTATGATGGTGGCAAGCGACTGCCATGCTCTCGGACTACCTCTGTTTCAGTCGCTGGCATTTCGGCTTTCTCTTCCTTTACAATATCTTCGACCGGCGGGTTTGCGGCTTCAAGTGCGGGCTTGGTCTCATCCTTGCCATCCTCGGGTTTGATGAAATACTCTACAAGCTGATATCTGCCCGGTCTGTAGCGCGCGATTCCCAGGGCAAGCCAGCGGTATTTCTCAGATAACACACACTTGCGATGGCTGGGAGTCCAATCCAGCATTTGTATCAGCGAGGAAACTTTTTTGAAAATACTGTTGAGGCGAAGAGAGCTTTCCACCTGAAAACCTCTTTCCGACATTTTCTCCTTGAAATCCTTGTTCATCCTGTTTTTTCTGGTCTTATCGACAACGCTTTGTGCATGTTCGTTTGCAATTTCCGTGGCCTGTTCGCACAGAATCAAGGGCGGCAGATCGTATTCGGCGCGTTGCGCGTTGTAGTGTTCTAAAAGCATTTTGCGCCAGATACTGCGATATTTAGGGTTAGGAGAAACTTCTAGTATCTCTTGGGGCACAGTCTTTTCTTCTTCTACCCCGACATACAGCGGAAGCCAGAATAACTTGGTGAAATGCCTGCCTTTACCGCCTTCTTCTTCGGAATCGTCTTTTGTAATGACACCCTGAATATGGGCGAAATAGCGCCCCGGCTCTTTGGGCAAGCTGGTTCTTATTCTAAAGCTGCCGTCCTCGGCAGGTTTTATCGTGCACTTTCTGACCTTTTTGCCTTCCAGTTGCAGATAAAATTTTATGTTCTTCAAGGGTACGGTAATGCGCCCGTCTATTTTCAGTTTCTCGCCGGGTTCGTAATGCTTTGGAATCTCCGATGTTTCGATATATTTGTGGATGAACATCATGCCGATGACATACTTATGCATGGCATAGTCGAATCGTGCCAGACCGAAGCGAATGGGCTCCCCCTCAAGATCCAATCTTTTTGCAAATTTCTCCATCTTGGCATCCAGCCGCGTAGACGAACTTCGACCGGAAACCCAAGCCCAATTCGTCCAATACCAGTATTCCGGTATACCGAGCCGCCATAGGTTCCAGTGTACCAACGACATATGCGGCCTTTTACCTGCAACCAATCTGTAATAAGCGTGAGTGTGAGCCAGAAAATCGAGCGCCGGGTCGTGCTGGAGAAGATGGCGCTTTTCTTCGGGAATGTAAGACATAAAACGCTTGATGAACATCTGCTGTTCGGCATCGGGTTCAAGGACTTCGCGCAAGTCTTCCGAGTTATAGCTTTCAAGCGCCTGCTCGACTTCCAGCCGTTTTGCCTCGGGCACTTGAGACAGTGGCGAAATATAAGGGGATGTTGCACAGGCCGTACATATGAACACACCGCACAGAACAAAGGATAAAATCAACAAACATCTACGCTTGCCGCCTGTTTTCATCGCTTCCAATGCCATATCGACACCTCCGCTCCTCATTTGTCGTATTTCCCATTGCAGAGATGGTACAATATGATTGTGGGATATGCCAAATAACAACCGATTAAATTCAGTTGCCGTTTTCTTCCTGTAGCGGATTTGCAATCCCTTAAAATTCAATTTGACCTTGCGCCTCAATCCGGGCATATTGATCCGTAGTTGTGTGGAAGAAGCATTAGTGCATAACAGAAAAGGTAAAAGAGTATGAAAAAGACGATATTGATCGCCTTGATGATGATTTCCATGTTGTCCTGTTGGGCATGTTCGTCAAACGACGACGGAGAAGACAACCCCGCCCCGAATGGCGACTCCGACGATACAAAAGTCGATGGCGACGACGATTCCGCAACCGGAGAAACAGATACGGATGTTGAAGAAGTTGATCCCATGGCGGCCTGCAAGGTGGACGCTGACGCCATAGACGGCGGTGCCGAGTTCACTTTCAATCCCGAGTCCGTGGAACTGGATGTAGATCTTTTCCCCTTGGGCGTGCAGGCCGGTGCCATGACCATCAATGAGGCTTTATTGTGGAGCAACACCATCAATGAAAACGACAAAGTGCTGCTGGTCTGGCGCGATATTCCAGACATCAACGACAAAATCACGCTGGTGAAAGAAATGACTCTGACACCCACCGACGGTGGATACCTCAAAGAAAAAATCAAAGATCTCGCCCCCGGCACGGTATACCGCTATGCCTTCTTTGAAGGCACAAAAGAAAACCCCACGGCCCGCTCCATGGTAGGTCGCTTTAAAACCGCCATCCCCGAAGACTGCCCGGCACCTCTTTTAGTGGCCGGTACGCACGGAACCAACCGCTGGGTGGGACTGCCTTTCGACGCCATAGAAATCACCTCGCGTTACGAATTGGACTTGGCCCTGCATCTGGGCGATTACAGCTACAATGACGATTCCGACACGCTTGAAGGCTATCGTTCGGAATGGCACGATACGCTTATCAACCCCAAATTGCAGGTCGGCAACGCCAGCACCGGGCAATATATCGTCTGGGACGATCACGAAATCGCCGACAATCATTTCCTTCATCACGACTTTCCGCCCGAGCAATTGGCCATAGGCAAGCAGGCCTTTTTTGAGAACACGCCTGTGGAGCGCCGCGAAAACGACAGCTACTGGAAGAGCTTCCGCTGGGGCAAGACAGCAGAATTCTTCTCGCTTGATTGCCGCCACGAAAGACAGCCGGAAACACGCAAGACCGAAGATGCAGTATTCATCGGTAAAGAGCAGATGGTCTGGCTGAAAGACAGACTGTTGAATTCGCCTTCTCACTTCAAAGTCGTCTTGACCTCGGTGCCGATTACCAAATTTCCCCCCATGCACGCCATGCAGGGTGACCGCTGGGAAGGTTATGCCTCGCAGCGCGACGAGATTTTGAATTACATTGCTGAGAACGAAATCAAGAATGTCTGGTGGATTACCGGAGATTTCCATCTGGGATGCATCACCCGTCTGGAAATGGACGGCGGCCCGCGTGAACACATGTGGGAAATTATGGTTGGCCCCGGCGGCAACGGACCTTCACCCACCTGGCTGATGTGGATCAGCGGACTAATAGATCACGACAATATCGCCCCCGAAGACCAGTTCCGTTTCTACGGTGGTGAGTTCATGGCAACCATGCTGACCTTCGATCCGGCTAAAGATGCAGTACACGTCGTTTTTGTAGACGCCGAAACCGAAGAGGTAGTCTTCGATGAGTGGCTTAAAGAAAGCGACTAGTTCTGGCGAAGCACGGAATCTACATTTTCTTTATTCCGGATACTCATCATAAACATAAAAAACCCGCCAGAAATGGCGGGTTTTTTTATAATAGGCAAGGGCAGGGTTTAAAAGCCCCAGTTTTTCCCGTATTCGGTTTGTCTCTAAGCACAAGGAAGCACCCGCTAGTGTCTGCAAGTTTCATTTGCCATTTGACACTTTCATCCTTCCACTACTCAAAGCCCCTCCCCTTCCCAAATGAACCCGCCAGTTGACCGCCAGCCCGCAACGTAATAGAGTGATAAGTTAAGGATTCACTGATTGCGGAGAGTTGACATGCGTTGCGGCGAAGTTTCCGAAAGCATTTCTAAATCAAGCTCGATTTGCCGGGCTATTTTGTTTGCGCTGGCTTTTCTGGCGTTGTTCGTCGTGGCCTGTTCCGATGGCGGCGACGATGAAAACGGCGGCGACAAGGATTTTGAGCCAGAAGCGGAAGCCGACAAAGCTGTCTGCGAAGACGGCGTTTCCGGCTGCGAGGGCGCGCTTGCCATCATCTGTGTAAACGGCAAATGGCAACAGCTTACCGATTGCGGCAAAAACGGCGAGACCTGCGAGAAGGGCATCTGTGTGCCCATCCCCGTTGATGGCGATGATGAAAGCGATATCGAAGGCGCCGACGAAGATAAAATCGAGATAGAAATCGAAGATGTCACGCCGCCCAAGGTGGACAGCACCGTCCCCCGCGATGGCCAGACCGATCTGGAATTGATCTTCGGCACCGTGCTTATAAACTTCACCGAGGTAATGTCAAGCGAAGACATCGGCCTGATAAACCGCGCCGTCAACTTGACCGGCCACTGCAACAAGGAACTGCTGATTACACCGCGCTTGACTGCCGGTGGCAAACAGCTTGAAATCACCATTCGCGAACCGCTGCATTCTGGCACCGAGCACTTTGTCACACTCAACCCCGATCTGTGGTTCGATCTGGCCGGAAATCCGCTCGGCCCCTTCAGTTTTTCTTTCACCTCCATCGGCGATCCACCTGTTGAAGAATGCGCTGATGCCGACCCGGAAGAAGAAGCCGAAGACCTGCCGCCGGAAGTGACGCAGACCATACCTTATGATGGAGAGATGGGCGTAGACATCGAGATGCCCTCGGTTAAGGTGAAATTTTCCGAGCAGATGGACCACTCGAACTACGATGAAACCAGCAAGATTACGTTTGAAAGCGGCTCAGGACATGCGCCGGAATGGGAAGCTTCGTGGTTTGCCGACGATAGCTGGCTAGCTTTGAATTTAAATGAAGATTTGGAAGACGACAGCCTCTACACCGTGACGGTTGCAGAAGGTTTGAAAGACACGACAGGCAACGCCCTTGGATCTTTCAGCATAAGTTTCTCGACGGCGGACGCCCCGGTGGACGGCGATATGGAGCTTGATCCCGAGTTGGAGCCGGAGCTTGAAGCGGACGGAGGAGGCGATAACCCGCCGCCGGATAATCTTTTGAAAATCAGTGATTCCTACCGCAGCCCGCTGGGAGATACACCATACAATCCCGTACATCACCCGACTTCTGTCGAAGCAAGCTGGCAAAGCGGGAAGATAGTCGTGCTGCATAAAAACGTACCCTACGATGCTGGACTGACAAACGTTACGGTGGAAATCGAACAGATCGGCTGGAACATTGTTTTGACCGAGACCACCAACGTTAATATACTCCTAGAAGAAGATTATCCCTTCGACGTAACCGTGGAGATCATCAACGCCATCTCGGGCAGCTACAATGTCTCCATATACGCCGATGAAGCCATAGAGCCGGAGACGACCACGGTGGATGTGCCTTGAAAACGTGATCTGGCTTAAGCTGTCGTTGATAACAGAGCGGCTGTAAATCAAAGTGAAAGCGGTGCTCTTATGAAAATCATCAATAACGGAACTTGTCGGTCAATCGCTTTATTGATTGCGCTTGTCGCCATCTTGCTATC
>CAYTHG010000284.1:0-5477 GCA_964437525.1 uncultured Myxococcales bacterium
AAGACAACCACCTTATCTCGGATACTATCATAAGCCATAGCATGACTGACTCTGGCTCTTGGATTAATATCAGTAGGGGTCACATCAATCCAAGTACCCTTAGCACCGTCCCATTCCCAGGTGTCCTGGAAGTAAGGCATAGAACCATCATATCCTCCAAACAACACCACTTTAGCCCGGGCGCTGTCATAAGCCATGGCATGGCTGCTTCTGGCGCTGGGTTTGTTGCCTGTTGGTGTCACATCAGTCCAGGTACCGGTAACACCGTCCCATTCCCAGGTGTCCTGGAGGTAAATTTTATCAAAAAAAGTCCAATATCCTCCAAACAATACCACCTTACCCCGCGCGCTGTCATAAGCCATAGCATGACTGATTCTAGCTCTTGGTATGTTACTTGCGGGTGTCACATCAGTCCAAGTACCTACAGCCGTCCTACCCGAAAACTCCATCCGGGCACGATTTGGTGTTGATCGCCTAGTGAGAGACGACTTCGTGAGCCTGGAGGAGCCGGATTATAGTGGCGGAGTCTCGACTTTGACCGAATCGATCATTGAAAGGTGAAAATCGCGAGCATTGGACGGAGCGATCCATCGACTTCAATCCCGGATCGGCCTTTGGGATCACCTTGCAGAAGTCCGGAATGTGTCAGGCCGCCAGCCGATAACTGTGGAGCAGGCCGTTCAGGACCGGTTTGGAAACCAACTTTCCTTTGCCTTCAAGATTTCGGCTTTGTGCGATATCCGTTGCAGGATTTGGAATCCGCTTGATGCCCTGGTGGTAGCGCTCGTGGTTGTAAAAGTCCTGGTATTTCCTCAGCACCCTGACCAGATGCCTCTCGTTGACAAAGAGCATGTTATCCAGGCACTCCCGGCGTAACGTCCCAACAACGCGCTCGCAATGGGCGTTCGCATTGGGCGCGAAGAATGGTGTAGGGATTCCCCGGATGCCCATCGTAGTGACCAGCCAGTAGTCCAGAGACGAGCGGCAGGAAACGGATTTGCCCTTGAACCTCGCCGTAACCGGCTTACCCAACTGACCGAAGATGCCATCGTTGTCATGGATCAGGAATTTTGGACATTCATCCCAGATAGCGTATCTGATCTGCTGTTTGAGCCAATCGAGAGTTGGGTGCATCGTTGCGGTAATGTAGACGATCCGCCGACTTTCCAGTTCGATGATGATCAGGATATATATTTGGGCGAAGAAGAAGGTGAACTGGATGCAGAAATCGAAGGACCAGATGGCCGACCCATGATTCTTCAAAAAGGTGCTCCACTTCTGGTCTCCCCGAGGATTCTTCGGCTTTTTGACCCGGTAACGATCAATCGTGCTCGGCGCGTGCTCCACGCCAAAAAGCTCCTTTAGCATCCCGGCGATTCGCACGCCGCTGTAGTCGGGGTGATCAGCGGAAATCTGCTTGATGAAGGCGATATGTTCCTTGGTAATTGGCGGCCTACCGACTTTCTTCTTTAATTTTGATAGTTGTCGCCAGTAGTCCTTGAATTTCCGGCGACGCCAGGTAATGACCGTATCCGGCTTGACGATGATCAGATTCTCTTTCCACTCCGACCAGATTTTGGACAGAACCATCCAGAGACAGCGATCTCGCTCCTTGATTTTCGGACTCTTTACCGAGCGTTTCAACACGATAATCTGGTTGCGTTGGGCGACGGTTAAAACCAACATTTTTCGATGAGCATAGCCGAAAAGGAGCAGGTTCAAGGCCACCAAGATCACGATTTCGAGTAAGGTTTTCATGCCGAAAGCATCTCAGAGCGATATTGAAAAATCAAGTGATTCCAGTGTGTACCGAATTTTCGGTAAGGACGGGATTCCTGACTTCCAAGGCTGACCGGATGCCCTGTTCTTGATTTTTCGAAGAGCTCGAATCTATGAAATGGAGATTTCAGATCGAAAAGCAACCTGAAGATGTTCCCTTTTCTATTTTGGCGAGCCACAGGCTTGACGATGACCAGATGCTCTTTCCAGTCCGTCCAGATTTTGGACAGAAGCATCCAGAGACAGCGATCCCGCTCCTTGATTTTCGGTACTTCACAGAGCGTTTCAACACGATAATCTGATTTCTTTGGGCGACGGTTAAAACCAACATTTTTCGATGAGCATAGCCCCAAATAAACAGATTCAAACCGACCAGAATCACGAATTCAAGTAAGATTATCATGATGAAAAGCTTTTCAGATGCTTCTTCGAAACACAAGTAATTTCGCCATGTACCGAATTTTCGGGAAGGACGGGCAAGTCCCTTTTGAAACCCCGGCCCATGCTTCACTCCGTTCGCTTAGCTTCGCGGGCTTCGCCTTCGCTTGCTTGCTCTCTTCGTTCTCGCACGGGCTATCGGAATGCGCTTCGCGCAACCAATTATAACTTTACCCAAAGGGCAAAGTGACAAAGGGTCTAAGGGCTAGACCTGGAAAGGCGAGCGCCAACGTAGTAGAAGCGACCGCCGGGCGAGTAGACGCCACGGTACGCCGACCGGCAGTTCTGCGCGTAGGCGCCCCAATTGCCGCCACGCACGACGCGGTACGAGCCCGACGCCAGTCCGACGGGATCGGTCGCCACATCGTTCTGGTAAGCACTCTGATACCAGTCCCAGGTCCACTCCCAAACGTTGCCACTCATGTCGTACAAGCCCCAGACATTCGCTTCTTTGCCACCAACAGGCTTCGTGCCGTAAGGCGTATTGTTGTAATAGTACCAGCCAATCTGGTCCATGTTCGGATCGCTACTTGTGCTCGTGATCGTTCCGTCGTTCCCGTCGCTCGGGTAAAACGCCGTCGTGCTCCCCGCTCGGATCGCAACCTCCCACTCCGCTTCCGTAGGCAAACGATACCCTTCGCACTCCTGCGGCTTCGTCGCGCCGCCCGAAAGCGTCACAGTCGCCGAGTCGATCCCGCCATTGGTTGCATCAGCATCGAAGCAATTCATGTAATCGGCACCCACATTACCACCATTTTCGCAACCCACATTCGACAGCACGTAGCAAGCCGTCAAACCAGCATCCAAGGATAGCTGGTTGGCATAGGCCAGCGTGTCAAACCAGCTTATGTATTTCATCGGATGATTATCACCACAGCCATACGTGCAGTCCGAATCATACGTGTCCATCGCATTCCAGCCCATTAAGCCCTCAAACTCCGCCTCCGTGATCTCGTAGCGGCTCAACTCGAAATCATACGTCAGCACCACTTCGTGCAGGGCCTCGTTCGTGTATCGCCCCAACTCCGAGGTGCAGGAACCAGGATACCCTTCCGGGCAGGTCCCGGCAGGAGAGCCCATCCAGAAGCTACCCGCTGTTATCGGCACGAAGCCGGGGGGACACGGCGGGCAACTTCCGCCACAATCCACGCCCGTCTCATCGCCGTTTCGTACGCCGTCCACGCAGGTGGGCTCTGCACAGGTCTTGTCCATTCCGCAAATACCGCTCTGGCAGTCCGTATCCTCTTCACAGTCCCGACCAGCCTCGCAAGCCGCGCAGCTCTCTCCACCACAATCCACGTCGGTTTCATCGCCATTGTAGATACTGTCATCGCAGGTGGGGGCAGCCGCCGGGCTAGACCTGGAAAGGCGAGCGCCAACGCCGTAGCTGCGACCGCCGGGCGTGTTTAAGTTACGGCTCGCCGACCGGCAGCTATGCGCGTAGCTGTCCCAATTGCCGCCACGTAGAACACGGTAAGAGCCCGACGCTGCGCCCGTCGGCCCCACCAGTGGACTCGCCACCGTACCCGAAGGATAACTGCTTGCGTACCAGTCCCAAGCCCACTCATACACGTTCCCGCTCATGTCGTACAAGCCCCAGGCGTTTGCTTCCTTGCTTCCTACCGACTTCGTTCCGAAGGACGTGCTGTTGTAGTAATACCAACCGATCTGATCCATGTTCGGATCACTACCCGTGTCTGTGATCGTCCCATCGTTGCCGTCACTCGGGTAGAACGCAGTGTTACCCCCCGCACGGATCGCATACTCCCACTCCGCCTCCGTTGGCAAACGATAGCCCTCACAGTCCTGAGGCTTCGTCACACCACCAGCCAGGGTTACAGTCGCAGAGTCGATGCCGCCGTAGGTCGTATCGCCGTCAAAACAGTTCATGTAATCCAAACCGACACTGCCGCCATATTCACAACCCACGTTCGACAGAACATAACAAGGCGTCAAACCCGCATCCAGGGATAGCTGGTTGGCATAGGCCAACGTGTCGTACCAGCTTATATATTTCATCGGATGATCATCGCCGCAACCATACGTGCAGTCATAATCATAGGTGTCCATCGGGTTCCAGCCCATTAACCCCTCGAACTCCGCCTCCGTGATTTCGTAGCGTCTCATCTCGAAATCGTAGTTCAACTCCACGTAATGCAAGGTTTCGTCCGTGTGCCGCCCCAACTCGCTTGTGCAACTACCCGGATAATCGTCAGGACCCAGGCAACCGTCCGGCGAGCCCATCCAGAAGGAACCGGCCGTGATGTGGACAAAGTCAGATATAGCGTCAAACTGACAGTCCGGATAGCCGGAGTATCCCAACGAGCAGTCGGAGCAATCCACGTTCATATGTTCGTTGTCACACGTACAACTTCCATCCCCATTGCAGCTTCCATGATCGTTGCAGGAATAGTCCGTCCCCGCGCAGACGCCGCCCGTTCCGCAAGTGTCCGTGTGCGTACAGGCATCGCCATCGTCGCAGTCGCCGGATTCTTTCATCGTCCAGCCGTCCCAATCCGTAGTCCCTTCGCAAACCTGACAGGAACCGTCGCCAGTGACTGTCTCCGTCGCGCCTTCGGCAAAACAGGCATCCTCAATGAAACAGCCGGTGTTCGTACCACTCACTATGCAATCTCCACCGCTGCATTCGGTATTCGTGCAGCCGTAGGCGTCCGTGCAGGAGTTGCTTTCGTCGTTCTCTGCAACGCAAGCGCCTTCTAAGCACACGTCGTCCGTGCAGGGCTTGCCGTCGTCAGTCACGGCACAGACCGCGCCGTCCATATTTGTCCATGCCGTCTTAGTGGCTGAGGGATCGCAGGCCACGCAGCCATCCGTATCCTGGCTCTGGCCTTCCGCCACACAGCCGTCCTCGATCAGGCAGCCGGTCGTCACCGTTTCCACTAAACAAGCGCCGTCCACGCAATGATCGTCCGTGCAGTCGTAGCTCAGATCGCAGGCGTTGGTGTTGTCGCTCTCGTCCGTACAGACATGCTCCGGACAAGCCAGATCCGTACAGGGGTTGGCATCCTCAAAGTAGTCGCCGCAGCCGCCCGTGTCGGTGCAGTCCGCACATATTCCGCTTCCGTCGCACTGGTCAGAGTCGTCGCCTTCTCCGCCGACCTGGCAAACCGAACCGGAGACAGCGGCGTTGAAATCGCAGACATGGCCACCCGTACAGATTCTCTCCGCGCACTCGTTGTCACGACCCAGAGCCTTCCTTCGATAGCCACTCCAGAGGGGAAACAGTGAGAACCCCATGG
>CAYTHG010000285.1:0-3369 GCA_964437525.1 uncultured Myxococcales bacterium
TGACCGAGATCCTGTTCCAGGGCGGAGAGAGGTCAATATCTTTACCGTGGAAGCGCAGGTTTGATCCGCCTTGTAGAGTTTTAAGTAGAAAATGGCAGAGGTGTTCGGTGTCTTCCATCAGCTTTTCATAACCCGAATAAGCCCGGTACCACTCAAGCATGGTGAATTCCGGCTGATGATGTGATGAATATTCTTTGTTGCGGAAAGCGCGGGCAAGCTGAAATATTTTCTCATATCCAAGCACCAGCATTTGCTTCATGTGGAATTCGGGAGAGGTGGGCAGGAAAAGCTTTTCCTCAAATGACGAATCCGGGCCGTCCCATTTGGTTTCAAATCCGAACAGATGCGGCTCCATGCCGGCGCACTTGACAAGAGTAGGTGTTTCGACTTCCATAAATTCCAGATGCTCGAAGAATTTTCGTATCAGATTAAAGACTTTAGCCCGTGTTTTCAATCTGAGGCACTTGCCGTCACGATGCTTGAACCACTTTTTCAACCATTGCTCGTGGGCCTGTCCTGAAAGCATACAGGGTACGATTACCTCGAACTCGCCTACTCGCCATGCCTGATTTTTATATTGGAGCTTGATTTCAAGGATATCGCCTGCGCGTAAGCGCCGTAAGCCCGGATCGTTGCCGTTCAATCCGAAGGTGCGTCTTTCGCTTTCGTCTTCAAGTGTCAACGCGGCCTGAGAAGTTCTTATCAGACGACCGGCTACTAAAGCCCTGTCGCCCTTTAAAGCTTCCGGTGGCAGATTTACGAGCTTGGTTCTCTTGCGTATCACTTCGCCAACAATTCCTTTCCGGCCTTGATTTTCTCATCGAAGATTCCTCCGGGGAGATTCTTGGCCGATTTGATGGCGGATAAAGCGCGGGCGGTTACTTCGATGCTGGTGTTGTTCAGGATGATGTCGCGTTTGAAGGAACCTTGTGCAAGTTTCCATTCCTTGAAGAAAAATGCGCTTACCGGTGTGAACTGTTGTTCGAGCAGGAAGCGTGTGCCCAGAAGCAGGGCGTCGAGCATTTGCTCCTGACCGGCGTCCGGCTTGCCTTGCAATGCCTCTGTTACTGTTGCAATTGCTTTGAGGTTCAAAGCGGTGTCCAGTGTTTGCGGTACTTTTTTTGTGGAGATGGCACCGATGAAGTCCCCGTATGTCGAGGCGTTGGGTTTGTGTTGAGACTGGATCAGCTTGGTTGTATGGGCTTTTGCCGTATGCAGCAGTTGTTCGTCGTTCAGCACTTTATAAGCTTTAACCAGAGCCATGATATCCCAGGCGTTCTGACCAGTCTTGGATGATTGTGACATCAGAACTCTCAACGCGCGGGACAGAATTTCGCGGTCACGTTTGCGGCCTGTTAGTTCGGTAAGGCCGGCAAGTACGTACGTGGCGTATGCCTGCGAGTTGCGGGCTATGGATATCTTTCCTGTGAAGAAACCTTCAGGTCCGAATTGGGTTTCGAGATAATTGATGAACTTCAAAGCCCAGGCTTTGCGCTTGGACATGAAGTCGCTTTGGATTATCAATTCGCATACCAGCAGGGTTGTATCCAGATCCTGTTTCTCTTTGCTGCCCACGGCCACACCGTAGTCAAGGACAACGAAACTTTTGGAAAGTTCTGCAAAGCGCTTCTTTAAGAGCTTGTTGTGTTTTTTGTTCTTTAGACCTTTTGAGCTTTCGGCGATTGCAATAAGAGCCAGAACTTCGTCTTTGGATGTGCGGCGTTTGAGCTTGCGGTGTCTGTCGTCGAGTCCGGGAAGAAATCCTTCCGCGTCCATGTTCTCCACAAACCAGGCCCGCCCCATCGCCAAAGAATCTATTACGTCTTTTGCGTCTATGGATTTTCGGACGACTTTGTAGCGATAGAGGTCTGCCGGATTTCCATAGGGCTTGTCTTCGATAAAGTTGATGGTCTTGAAGCGATAGACTGCGGTGTCGCCCTTGCGCCATGCGCCTTTGGGAAGTCCGGCCTTTTTGGTGATTCTGTCCAGCCATGTTTCGAGTGTGCGCTGCTTTTTGACAAAGACGTAAGGCAGGAAGAATGCGGCTCTTCCGTTTTTGTTTTTGACATAAATGCCATGCACACCCGGTTCGAGCTGCTTGTCGATTTCGCCAAGATCTTTGCTGTCCACCAGCGTTTTAGGGCCGAGAATCGAAAGCTCCACTCTGAAGTCTTTCTCTTCGCCCGGCTCGGGATTTTTGAAACGCTTGTCGTTGCAGGTGTTGATGACCGCTCCGATGACAGATGGAACCAGAGTTTTCTTTTTGGAAGAAACGCAGCCGCGCCAGTCGCCGCTTTTGTAAATGGTGGCAAATACGTTGTTGCCGCGCATGGACTTTAAATCGGCTGGAATGTCTGCGGGCGTGAGTCTTTCTTTTTTCGTTACCCACAAATCGAAAGCCTGTCTTGCGACCTTGAGCAAATAAGCTTTGTCGGCTTCGCTCAAGCTGACTTCCACCTCGCCCGGCATGACCTTGGGGAACTCGTACTTGGGTTCTTCTTTTTGCTTTTCGACTGCCTTCTGGCTTTTATCTTGAGTTTGCTTCTCGGTGTTTTTCTCATCACTGCAAGAGAAAACGAAAAGCAGCAGGAAAGCCAAAGATGCTGCAAGCGCTTTTGCAAAGATCGCCGCTTTATTGCTATGGATGGTCATTTAAGAATCTCCTTTGCAGATGTTTTACTCAAATCCCAGGGCTTTGTAATCGCCATCGTCGAACCACCTGAGAATGCGGTAGTTGACAGTCAGGCAGTGATAAGCGAAGTCCAGTCGGCAGTCGTCTTTGAGCATACTGGAAGGAATGCAACCTATGGCTGCTTTGGGATTGGGGAGGTAGTAGCTCGATCCCTCGCGGTATTGCAGGTTACGGGTGAAACGTGCATTGCCGTGTACGACCTTGAGGAGTTTTTCTTCCATCTTCTTATCGCCGCGCAGTTTGGCTATCTGCCATACGGAGACCAGTCCTTCGCCGTATACGCCGCTGTTCCAGGGGGGCATCTTATAGGGTTTCAGGCTGTTCTTGATAGCGCCGTCCCAGTCTTTGAACCAGACCGAACCGGGATATTCGCCGAACCAGTTGTCTACGATCCAGTTGGCCATCTCATAGGCGTATTCCGCTGCAAAATCATCCTTGGTGAGCTTCCAGTACTCGCCCATGGCGGTCATTTCCCAGGGGATGTAAGCGCCGAGGCTGCCCTTGGAGCGCGGGTTCTTTTTGTCGTTGAACCATTCGCGGTAGTGCTTGGTAATGGCGTTTTTGACTGTTGTCAGATAGCGTTGATCTTTGAAGAGATCATAGAGATAAGCCAGCGCAAGGTTGGCTTCGCCGGGGTATATGGTGACTTCTTTGTCGCTTTTTTTATCGCCCGGTTT
>CAYTHG010000285.1:3379-5463 GCA_964437525.1 uncultured Myxococcales bacterium
CAGACCCTTGAGACGCTTGTCCCACTTAGTCATGCGCTTCTGCTTGTTGAACTGGCAAACGGCCTGCACGAATGTTCCGGCACCGCCGAGTTTGTATTTGGGGTCGAAGCGCTTATGTCTGAACATGGCGGTCTTGCCGTCGAATTCGGTCAAGTCCCAGACGTATTCTATGGCGCGCTCGGCGGCTTTCAAATAACGCTCGTCCTTGTACATGTCGTAACCCTGAATCAGCGTCAAGGTGGCCAGATTGTGGCGGATCAGGTTGTAGCGGCGTTTCTGTTCCTTGTCTGTCATCGCCCAGTAGGTGTATTTGAACATGCCGCTATCGTGGTCGAAAATGCTCAAGAGCCATTCGGCACCGGACTTGAAGCTTTTTTCGATTTCCGTTTTGTTCATCATCTTCGGCGAGACATACTCGACTCCTCTGAAGAGGCGGATGGCGTCGCCTTCGGGCTGGCGCTCGGTGAATTCCAGTACGCGGAATTTGTGAAGCTGGGCGGTGTCGGCTTCCCATGCTTTGGCATCGGCGACCCTGTTGCTCTTCAATTCTTTTTCTATTACTTTGCCCAAATTTTCTTCGCGCAGGAGTTTGGATTTGTCCGGGGTGATGATGACCGTTTTTTCAGGCAGCGTAATCACAAGACCGTCCAGTCCCAGGCTGATGCTTTTATTGAGGAAGTTCATGTGTTTGCTGGCCACCAAACCGCGTTCTCTGAACATGGTGACTGTAATGACAGCGTGCTTGAGGAAATCTTCGATGGGCTCGGCGTTCAGTCCGCCGCCCCATTTGTCGTAGCGGTTCTGGGATTTCTTGATGGCTTTGGCAAAGGCTTCCTGCATGTTTTCACCACGCCCGCGAACCCTGCCGATTTTCCTGATAAAGCCTTCTTCGGTCGAGAAACGCAAGTCAACCACGGCTTCTCCGAAAGTATCGACTGCGAATGCCTTGGGAAGGGCGGGAGCTTTGTCGCCGTTGAGCAGCTTTGCCCTCAAGTATGCCAGAACGTCTTTGATCTGCCCGTCGTTGAGCCTGAAAGCCTGGTGGGTCGGAGCGACCACCGTGATCTTGTCGTTGATGAAAATCCAGGAGAAAAGGTCGATTTCTCCGGCATTCACCATGCGGTGCCAGACACTTCCGGCCTTGGCACTGCTGCGGGTCGGGAAGGCCAGAACCGTGACCTTGTCTTTTTCCATTTGCTGTAAAAGCGCGGCTTCATCGGTGCCGAGCAGGGCTTTGCGAATGGCCGGCGCGGTGTTTTTGTCAAGTGATTCAAAGCCATCGAAGCGCGAAGCGATATCGCCGGCAGTATAGATGTTGCCGCTGCCAAGCCTGGTTTTAGTGATGAATTTGTAGGACAGAGGATCTTTATCTGCGCTGTTCGAGCCCGATTTGTCGCAGGCGGTGAACAGGGTAAACATCAAAGCAAAACAGACCGTCAATACCAGGATTGATTTTGTCGAGCGGATCAATTTCATTGGTCGCACCTCTTTCAGAATAACTGGAAAACATTGTTATCGTTAAGGGGGAGTATTAACACAGCCCTTATAAGGATGTCAAACTTAGTCGGCTTTGGAGGTGGTTATGAATGATGAGTGATGAATGCGGAATGATGGATATCAATGACGAATATCAATGACTAATTATATTTGTAGAAGCCTGTTTGCGATATGATATTTATAATGTCCCATTTGAAAAAAGCTTTCAATTTTTATCTGTCAATATTACAATTGTAAATAAATTCTGGAACATATTGTGTCGGTGTATTTCACACTCGACAAAGGAACGCCGAGATGTTTACAAACAATATCTATAAAGTTGCTGCTTTTTTAGTCACTTTGATGGCTCTGTTTTGTTTGCTGTCGTCATGCGAGAATGACAAGGGTGGCCTTGCCCATGAAACCGGTGATGTCGATTTGAGTGATAAAGACACAAGTGATGGCGATACTTCGATTGATGGTGATGGCGATTTGGATGCCGAGTCGGAAGCCAAGGCTGAGGATGGTGATGGCGATGGCGATTTGGATGCAGAACTAGAAACCAAGGCTGGGGATGGTGACGAGGATTTGGATGCAGAGTTGGAAGG
>CAYTHG010000286.1:0-5460 GCA_964437525.1 uncultured Myxococcales bacterium
CTTGAATTTCTTTGCATAATACACCTCAATCGAGTTTCGATTACTGCCACACTAACTTTATCTTCATAAAATAGGGCCAAAAAGCTTTACAGTCAATAGCCATATTCATTTTTTAAGCCAAGTATCGGATTCATTGCTCAAAATCTGCCATATGAAGTACAATTAAAACGTATTCAAGCAAAAAAAAACGCCATATGCAATTTCAAACTTTTAAAACAATATTCAGTAAACAGTACTTTACAAATCCTCGACAATTCCGTAGAAGGAACAATCATTGTCCTTTGACGGTATGGATATGGACCCGACATTTTTACAAACAGGCTTTGTTGTTGCTTTCGTTTTCGTGGCGGGGCTGGTGGATTCCATTGCCGGTGGCGGCGGACTTATAAGCCTGCCCGTATATTTCGCCGCCGGACTGCCTGCCCACAACGCACTTGCAAGCAACAAATTTTCAAGCTTCATGGGCACGCTGACCGCCACTTACCGCTATTACCGCGCCGGAAAGATCAAGATCAAGCTCGGTTTAATGGCGGCTTTAGGTGCCTTGATCGGCTCAGCCTGCGGCAGCCAGACAGCGCTTTATACTGACGAACGCACCATAAACACGCTGGTTCTGATACTCATTCCGGCGGTGCTGGTTTTCTTTTTGTTGAAAGACCGCATACCCGGCTTGAAATCGAAAAGCGAAGCAGATGTCTCATGGTCGCATATCAAATCCTTTGCCATAGGTTCGTCGATAGGTTTTTACGATGGCTTTTTCGGACCCGGCACGGGAGCGCTTTTGGCCATAGGCTTCAATTTTTTCCTGCGAATGGATCTCTTGAGCGCTTCGGCAAATGCCCGACTTGCCAATTTAGCCTCCAACTGCGGAGCCTTGATCGTCTTTGCAATAAGCGGCAAGGTCGTCTTCCCTCTGGCACTTTATGCAGCGGCGGGTGGCATTGCAGGAAACCTGATAGGCTCGCGGCTGGCCATAAAAAAGGGCGAGCGCATCATACGTCCGTTTATGATAGGCGTGCTTATCCTGCTTTTGGCTGAGGTAATCAGGCAGAGGATAATGGTTTAAGCTTGACCGAACTCTATTCCTCGCATTCCATTATTATCTCTTCACAGATGGCCGTCAGTTTTTCACTGATTCCCAAAAGAGCGGCTATAACCGACATGTGAGCGGAACTTGAAAGAACGGTTTCCGTACTTCCACAGTGCAGACGCTGCAGATGATTATCTCTCATATCTCGCTCAAGATCGGCTTCTTTGGCGGATTTCTGAACTATCTTGGTCGCCTGTTCTTTATCCCAATCGACGATGGTTTGCTCGACTTTCTGACATTTACGGTAAACCATGTGATGGAATTTCTTGATGTCTTTGAATCCTTCCGGCGAGAAACGGCACTCCTTGCTAACCAGCTTCACTGCAGCGTGCAAAACTTCTTTGGTCAAAAGATCACCTGCCGCCTCGATATGTGACGAGATGTAGATCAAGGCCCGCTCGCGCCGCGCCGTCTCGGAGGAAAGATTCTGACCGACGATCTTTGCGACAAAAAGACGAACGGCTTTTTCAAGAACATCCAGCTTTTCATCTTCAGCAATAATGCTGTCAAGATGCTGTTCATCTGTATGCTTCATGGCGTCGTATGTGTCGTGCAGATTGTCATCGAAAATCGACATCATGCGTTCTATCTCGCGTTTGGCCTGATCCAGCGCCATTGCGGGCATACTCAAAGAAGCGTTGCTGATATACAGAGGGGAAAATGGAATCTCACCCTTGCTGTATGGAACAAGTTTGACAACCAGACGTTTCAAAGGTTTGACGAATGGCAGGAACATCAGTCCGGCGATTATGCTGTAAATCGTAAAGGCATTTGCAATCTGACGAACAAGCACTTCGCCGCCACCTGTTATTTCGGTAAACCACTTTGCAAAATCCATAAAAGGATCCAGGAAAGGCAAAATTGCAAAAGCGGAAATCATGCTGAAAAGCAAGTGAGCAACAGCCACTCGTTTACCGGAACGGGATGAACCGAGACTTGCAAGCAAAGCTGTTGCACAAGTACCGATAGCGGCTCCCAAACTTATTGCAACTGCACCGGGAAGACTCAGAAAGTTCTCGGAGGCCAAGGCGATAACCAAACCGATGGTCGCGCCGCTGCTTTGAATGATGGCGGTAAACAGAACTCCGGCTAAAAGAGCTAAAAGAGTATTTTCACTAAAGCGCAGCAACAGTCCTGCAAATTCCGGCATTCCGCGCAACGGATGCATCGCTATGGCCATCACCGCCATACCAAAGAAAATCAACCCGAATCCCAACAAAACCGAACCGACCTGCTTTACTCGCTCTTTACGCCCCATAACCATCAACAAAAAACCGACAGCCACGATACCGAGCGAGTATTCGGAGATATTGAAAGAAATCAACTGAACCGTGATGGATGTACCTATCTTGACTCCGAGAATGGCTCCGATAGCTTGGGAAAGCTTCATCATGGTTCCCGAGACAAAACCGACCAGAATGACCGTAGCCGCCGAACTGCTTTGCAGAACCCCGGAGGCAAGAGCGCCTGAGACCATAGCCATAAAGCGGTTCTTGGTCATCTTGCCGAGTACGATCCGCATTCGTTTGCCCAAGGCTCTCTGCAAGTTGTCACCGGCGTGATTCATACCGAAGATGAAAATAGCCAGACCACCTAAAAGGCCCATAATCAGGAACACGATCCAACCGGGCCGCAGAGTCTTAACCCTGGTCATCAAGGGCTCGCCCTGTGAGATATTGCCGTGAACGTATGCCCCGATAACGTAATCGCCCTCCCCTTTGCCGGGTGTCAGATAAGCTTTGACGATTCCCTCGTCATCACTGACAAGTCTGTAGGCGGAAAGTTTGGAACCTTCGGTGTCGTATGGCTTGTATATCAGACGGAATTGGACAATCTCGCCACTTTGCGGCTTGCCGTTTTTCAAGACCTGCAAGGTCACAGGCGCATCGCATTTGCGCCCGGTAATACATACCAGTTGCTTCAAACCGGGTTGGTAAGAAAGTTGCTTCAGCTCATATTTGTAGCCAGAAATTCGCGGCGAGAAATTGCTTTCGTCTATTTTCTGCGGGGCCTCATCTTCCTCGATTACGCCGTTAGAGCAGGCTGGAAGAATCAGTAAAAACAGAACGGCAGAAAATACAAGAATCGAATAATTTCCCAAAATACTGTGTATTTTCCAGAACACTTAAAAACCCCTTAATCAATCGACTCCACAAAACCTAGCAGTTAAATAGGAATTTTTCTACATTTCAAGCTTTTTTTTCAGAGATAATTTGATTTTCGTTAACGTCGCAAATAAACTTTAGCGGTTTCCCTCAATAGATATGAAAACGAAGTATTTCTGTAACCGCTGTAAATCAGTTCCGTTGCAAGGAGGAAAGTATGCGTGAAGTCGTTATTACCGGTATGGCCCGCACCCCGATAGGGACTTTCGGCGGTAGTCTAAAACCACTGCTGGCCAATGAACTTGGAGTAATCGCAGTAAAAGAAGCAATCAAGCGCTCCGGTCTTGAAGATCTTTCTTTGATCGATGACGTGCTGATGGGTAATTGCATGATGAGAACCGACGAAATCAACGTCGCCCGTTGCATCGCTTTAAAGTCCGGGATACCGTTCTCGACTCCGGCGGCGACAATCCAGCGCCAGTGCGCTTCAGGAATGCAGGCGGCAGTATTCGGCGCTCAGAAGATCATGCTCGAAGAAGACGAGATAGTCCTGGCCGGCGGTGTGGAGTCCATGTCCAACATTCCCTACCTGCTTAAAGACATGCGCTGGGGCAATCGCCAGTTCGATGTAAAAGCCGTCGATTCACTGTTTGAAGGCTTGACCGATCCTCTGGGTGGTTTCATGATGGGCATCACCGCAGAAAATCTGGCCGAAAAATACGACATCAGCCGCGAAGAACAGGACGAGTTGGCCTACATTTCACAGACCCGCGCTCTAAAGGCGATTGACTCCGGCTGGTTCAAAGAAGAAATCGTGCCGGTGGAAATTCCACAACGCAAAGGCGCTCCGCTGGTATTTGACACTGACGAACACCCGCGCCGTGGAACTACTATTGAATCCCTTGCAAAGCTTCGTGCCGCTTTCAAAAAAGACGGCACAGTGACAGCGGGCAACGCCTCGGGCATCAACGATGGCGCGGCGGCTATGCTGCTGATGAGCGCGGACAAAGCCAAGCAACTTGGAATCAAACCCATTGCAAAACTGGTGGCGCACTCTCTGGCAGCCGTCGAACCGGAACTTATGGGTTACGGCCCGGTGCCGGCAGTCAAAAAGCTGCTCGAAAAAACCGGTATGACGATTGACGACATAGATTTAATTGAATTGAACGAGGCTTTCGCCGCGCAATATCTGGCCTGTGAAAAACTTTTGGGGCTCGACCGCGAGAAGACAAACATATGCGGTTCGGGAATCGCCTTGGGCCATCCTGTCGGCGCAACAGGTGCGAGAATTATGATAAGCCTGATTCATCAATTAAAACGTCTTGGAAAAAAACGCGGTATCGCTACACTATGTGTAGGTGGCGGAATGGGAAAAGCTACCATGATAGAAATGCTGTAATCCCAAACGATAAGCGAGGCCGCAAGCAGTTATGAACTCGCAGCAAATTGTAGCCCTTTACCACGATTACCGTGTAGCGGTTTTGTGTGTCGTGGTTTGCCTGGTGATCCTCGCCATCGGAGGGTTCTCCGTTTTAAGAAAACGCCTGAAAAATACTGAGAAACATTTCTGGGTCACGCTGGCAATTTCATCCCTGATTATCATCGCCATCATGCTTTTGAATATCGACAAAGTATCCGGCTACTGGGCTCCTCACGAACAAAACTGGAAATACGAATACAACGCCACCAACATTGTGGACGGCGAAACCATCTATTACGGCCACTCGAACCCGCACGGCTCGTCGGTCCTGATTGCCGCTTCGATGTTTTTATTCGGCAAAACTCACACGGCAGCGGTGGTTTTAAACGCCCTAGCCTTTTTCCTGACTGCCTTGTTCATCTCGCTTTGTTCGGCGCGGGTCTTCAAATCCAATCTCGCTTTGTTGTTATCCGGCCCACTACTGGCGGCTTATCCACCCATGACGGCACTCTGGGCCTACGGAGGCGATTACCTGCCGATGCTGGCAGCTTTTTCGTTTTCTTTGTGGCTGATCCTGCGCACGGTCGAAGACGATTCGCTCTTGTCTTTCATCCTCACAGCTACGGCCATTCTTTTTGCCGTTCAGATCAGAATTGAAGGAATGCTGCTGTGGATACTGTGGCCTATAGTTCTGGTTCTACACGGAAAATACAAGCGCAACTTCGTCGCTATCGTTGCACCGTGGCTGTTGCCATCTATTACCCTGGTACTCTATGGAATCTGGCCGCTTTCAGAACAATTTGCGAGACCGGTCTTTCCGACCAATATTGCCTTATCCAACTCAT
>CAYTHG010000287.1:0-5447 GCA_964437525.1 uncultured Myxococcales bacterium
GTAATGTTTCCAACGGTTCTCAGATGGGTTCGGTGGAAGTCGATACCACACCGCCTTTGACTTGTGCTATCAGTATCGGCCCTTGGGGAGCTATTGGAACCAGCAAGGTCGATATGTATTTGAAAATCGACAATTGTGAAGTTGGTACCGAGTTCATGGGGTTCCAGAACGAGACCGTTCCGGATGATTCTGTTGCTACGATCAGCTTGACTAGTACTTATTATCCCTGGTACCTGCTTGATGAAGATGGCGTCCGTACAGTTTACGCCAAGTTCAAGGATCAGGCGGGCAACGTCAGCGCGGGTGTTTCCGATACAATCATCTTAGACCGCGTGCCTCCCAGCAAGCCTGGCACCCCGGTCGGAGATAACCCAACCAACGATACGACGCCATCCTTTACCTGGACTGCTATCACAGATGCATTGTCCGGTCCGAAGGCGTCGAACACTTATACAGTCAAGTGGAAACCCCTTGGTGGAAGTAGCTCTCAAATAAGTACCCGTCTCTCCGATACCAACAGCTTCACTATACCAACTGCTTTGACGGAAGGTGACTGGCAGATTTGGGTGATCGGTTGGGACAATGCCAACAACTCCACCGAATCCGATGTCTTTGACTTCCGTGTCGATACTACTCCGCCGACAGGTACTGTTGTGATTGGCAGTGCTACTGCTCCTGGTCCTGAATGGACCAACGATGCCGGACGTCAGGTGACGCTATATCTCGCATACAGTGATGACCTCACTCCGGTAACAGAAGTGGCTATTTCCAACACGCCGACACCGACCAGCTATCAGGCCGTTTCCGAGACGGTGACCTGGACCCTGGCGAGCGGTGCTACCGGTTTGCGCACAGTATATGTCCGCTTCAAAGATGCAGCCGGAAATACCAGTTTGACTGACATACCCGACGATATAAAATGGGATGCTGTCGATCCTACTATCCCGGGTATTCCTTTGCCTCAGGGTGTCGGTGGATCCGATGGAATTTCTACAGCCGATGACACACCCGAATGGTTGTGGGCAGCCTCAACAGACGACTCCGGTGAAGACGTAACTTATACGCTCTACTGGTCGTTGACTGAAGGTGGTCAGGACAACTTCGCTACCATTTCTACGGCTTCTTATGAGCATGTAGATCCGCTTAATGCCGGTTACTGGTACATGAAGATTGCTGCGGCCGATCCGGCGGGCAATGTTTCCGAATTCTCGTCCAACGGTCTGGTTCATGTTGTAGCTGTCAACTTGCCCGGTCCGCCGATTCTGACGAGTCTCGATTCCGAGTACACTCTCAACAGTCAGCGCGGCGCTGTCAATCTGGTTGTCAACGAAAACGACAATCCGCCTTTGACCAAGTACGCAATCTACGAGGAAACCACCAACAAGTTCATGGTCTACAACGAAGGAGACGGAACAGCCTCCTTGACTTCCAGCACTCCGGTCTGGCGCAACTTCGGAGAATGGAATGGTGCCTCCGGTGTGAACATCTACGGTCTGCTCGATAACGAGCTTTACAACTTCATGGCCAAGGCCGACTTTGAAGGTATGGATCCCTCCGACTTCGGGCGCGGCGAGCCCTTCGTGCTTACCGATCGCACGGCTCCGTCCGAGGGTGACATGACCGTTGTTGCGGATGTAAACGGTACTTATGCCGATCTGTCCTGGGCTCTCGACTGGGAAGCCTGGCGTTCGGCATCGACCATGCTTGACCCGGGTTACGCCCAGTATGTCGTAAGCCAGGCCATAGCTGATGCCGGTATAGAGGTTGTCTCTTATGTTGACGGCAACCGCATCAGTGCTGGCAAAGACGGTACGGCTCTGACCTTGAACAAGGGCCAGACCGGAACCATTTCTGCTCTGAATCTCTACGCGGATTCCAAGGTTGTCGGCTCCGGGCCGTTCACAGCCAAGGCGCTTGGAACAGATGTCGGCGCTAGCCTCGTTCCTGAGAGCTATGCCGATACCAAGTTTGCAGTTGTGGTTACAAGGGGTAACACCTCTACCATTATAGACGTGCTGCCGCTCGATGCCGATACTAGCGTGACCGTTTATACTGGCGTCAGTACAGTCGCTGCGACGACATCCACTCCGCTCGAACGCATGGAGCATCATCGCTTCGATATTTCGACCCTTAAATACGATGTAGTCAGAGTCGAGTCCAACAGACCGATTCTGGTCTACTACAACAACGGTGGTCTGGCTGGCGATGACTTCCATCCGCTGGCTCCTGTCGATACCGAGCTTTACGGTGTGCCTTCTTCGACTATGTACATTGCCTGTACCCAGAACGGTACAAGCATCGATGTGTACAAGTCAGATGCTGCCAGCAGCTCGACTATCTCATGCGACAAGGGTCAGATGAAGACAGTCGGCACCTCCGCTCTGGGGGCTGGTCCTGCAATCAGGCTGGTATCCAACAATGCTATTTCCGCTTCTTCAGTGGATGACGGCAATGGTGGCGATGCCGAAATCCTGATTCCGGCCCGCTTCCTTGCCAACGCTTTCTCGATATCCCATGATGCGGCTTATGTGGTGATGGCTTCGCGTGACAAGACTGCCACCTGGCAGGTCTACGACTCAAGCGGCGCGCTCAAGACTGCCGGCAGCTTTGCCGGTATCGGTCCTGACGGCGCTCCGGGACACGCCAAGATTCCGAGTCTTAACGCCGGAGACTTCATTGTTTCTTCTTCGGCTGCCATGGCTTATTACGATGAAGCCTCGCAGGGTATCGAGACCGGTATCGTGCCCTGGCCGATTTATACAAACGGTGTGGCACACGCAGCCGATACGGGAGATGCTCGTTACACGCCTGTCGGCGGTTACTTCGATGACTTCAGTTCCGGCTCTATTGCCGACTACTCGTCGGTATTCGGAACGGAAACCTGGACGGTCTCGAACAGTCAGTTGGCAGACGACGGTGCAGTCAACGGTCTGGCCGGTCTGCTTTACGACGGCTTTACCGGTTCGGACTATGTTGTCGAAGTCGATGCCTATTATGGTGACGACGACGGCATGGGCATCATCTTCCGTCACAGCGGAAGCGATTACTATGTCTTTACTTTCCGTCCTCAGGTCTCTCAGGTTCTGCTGGACAGAAACGACACTACACCGACCGACGGTGGACTGGCCGAGGCATTCTTCGATGCTCCCAAGAACCAGTGGTACAGGTTGAAAGTCGTTGTCAACGGCAAACGCATCCGTGGTTACATCGACGATAAGCTGATGATCGACTACTTCGACCGTTATGCCATCGAATCTGGTAAAGCAGGATTGTTGTCCTGGTACAACCAGCCTGCCGGTATCTTCGACAACTTCCGTATCGCTCCGATCACCACCTCTACTGCTCTTGTGGATAATGGTGCCAGCGATATCACTCCGCCTGAAGGCGTAACCGGTCTGGCGACCGCATCCGGTCAGCAGATCAACATCTGGAGCAACAATCCGACAGTGGTATTCGACTGGGCGACTTCGGTCGATCAGGCGACACCATACTTCTTCGTGCAGAACGTGCTCGATCCCGATTACAATTATGCAACCGGATTCGATAACGGCAACTTCGAGTTGGGTAGCGGATACACTGCTACCGACTGGTCGGTCGATACCAATTGTGGTGACGGCCTCTGTTATCGCCGTGTCGAAGGCAACTTCGCCGGAGCTTATGGATACGCATGGGAAGCTTTGGCTGCCGGTGACAGTTCTTCCAATCAGGTTATGGTCCAGCGTGTAACAGCGCTTGATACACCCGATTCGAAATTCCTGTTCGAGTTCGATTACGAGTGCGAAGATGCAACCGGCGATTACGGTTGGGTTATGCGCTTCCGTGACGGTGGCGATCCTTCGGGTGACTTGAACCCCGAAGGTCAGGCACACATGTTCGATGATTCTTCATCGACACGAGATATGAGCAACTTCACCTGTACGGCAGGTGAGTCCGGTCACTTCCAGGCTCTTCTGGAGACAGACAGCACTGCCGGTCGTCAGTACTACTGGCGCATGTACGATCATGCTCAGGCTACCGGCCATACCATCAGACTCGACAACCTGAGGATCCGAACTGTTGAAACGGATGAGTTGCTGAGTTCGCTGGACGGTTATGCCGTTGTCTGTAATAACGATTCCGCTGACTTCACCGGAACCGGCAAGAATCTGGAAGAAAGCGACGTTACTTCCAATTGTCTGTTCGCAGACGGAAACACGAATTACTTCCATGTTCGCGCCGTCGATAATGAAGGCAACTGGCAGGATGACGAGAACGGAACATCTATAGACATCGGTCCGTTCTACATTGACACCGAGCCTCCTACGCAGCCGGGCTTGCCGGATACGGGTGCCGATCCCAACAAGGACAACACCCCGACCTGGACTTGGACGGCTTCGACCGACGCTCTTTCGGGAATGCCGACCGAAAACCAATATACGGTTTACTGGTCGCGTACAGAAGGTGGCGAGGATAACTCGGCTCTGGTTAATACCAACAGTTATACTCACACCGTACCGCTTGACGAAGGCGACTGGTACTTCAAGGTAGTGGCTCATGATGTGGCTGGTAACGACTCGGATGCTTCCGAGAACGGCCATGTCGATATCGACACTCTGCCTTGCACTATTTCTTCAGTCGTTATCAACAGCGGTGACGCATACACGGGTGATGGAGAGGTTTCCATTGCCATTACCGTGACCGGTGAAGACTGCAATTGGATGAAGTTGTCAAATACCGCCACCAAGCCTGCAACATATGACAGCTTCGGAAGCCCGATCACATGGACGCTCGCAGGTGGAGCCGATGGACTCAGGACTGTAAACGTCTGGATATACGACGCGGCCTACAACGAGTCTCCTGTGGGAAGCGATACCATCACGCTTGACACGACCGGGCCGACCAAACCCGGAACGCCTTCTGTGGTAAGTAATCCTGTCAACGATAACAGGCCGACCTGGACCTGGACAGGCTCGACAGATGCTCTGTCCGGTGTGGATCATTACATGGTCTATTGGTCGCAGACTCCGGGCGGTGAAGACAATTCGGCTGTCAGTGCTACTAACAGCTTCGAACACACCGATACTCTTGCTGATGGAATCTGGTGGTTCAAAGTTAAAGCGGTTGACGGTGTGAATAATCCTTCCGATGCCTCCAACCCCGGCAGTGTCAGAGTCGATACTACAGCACCGACCGGTTACGTCGTTATCGACGATCCTGACAGCGATGGCTACACAACGACTCGTTACGTCGATCTGGACATTGATGCCTGGGAAAGCTGGGCTCCGGGTTGGCAGCCTTACGAAATGGCCATAGGTAACGAGCCTAATCCGACAAGCTGGATTGCCTTTGCCAGCATGTACGACAACTGGGAATTATCCGCTGCAAATGGCACCAGAACCGTTTATGTCCGCTTCCGTGATGCGGGTAGCAATGAATCCGGTGACTTTACCGATTCCATCATTCTCGAT
>CAYTHG010000288.1:0-5439 GCA_964437525.1 uncultured Myxococcales bacterium
TAATTTTTCTGTATTGCTAAAATCTCCTGCAATTCTTTGTTGCTGAGATATCCCTTTTTGAGCATTACTTCGCCCAACTTGATCTCTTTACCATCCTCAAATGCAATCTGCTGATCCTTGAGGCAGTGTTTCAATTGATCCTCGTTGATAAAACCTCTTTTCTTAGCCATGTACCCTAAAAACATTTCCGATACAGGCAAAGACCTGGATAAAGGATGTGGCTTTTTGTACATTTCCGACTGCACTTGCAGAATTTCATCTCTTTCTTCGGGTGTCAAATATCCCTTCTTGATGAAAATCTCTCCGATCTTCTCCAAACCGCCATTTTCCTGAAGCTCCTTAGAGACATCAAGAAGTTGCGCTTTACTGATATAGTTCATCGCAAGAGCGATTTTACCGAAGACAATACCTTGTTTCAGGATGATGCTCGGCAGAACGAACTTGAAAGAAGTGCCCTTCCCCAATTCAGATTCGGCCCAGATTCTCCCTCCCATACGCTCCACAAGATCTTTACTCAGGGCAAGTCCCAGACCCAAGCCCTTGTATCCCGCCCCCGATTTTCTTCCCGCCTGATAAAAACGATCGAAGATTTTTTTCAGTTGCTCCTTGGCAATACCTTTACCATTGTCGTTCACGCTTATCTGAATGAATTTGTTCTCGTTGTATTTAGATGCAATCTGAATAACGGTGCCGTCATCATTGTGCATGATGGCATTGTTGACAAGATTGGTAACAACCTGACAGACGGCGTCCGCGTCGGCAAAAGCAAACAATTCTTCGTTGCCTTTGAAAGTAATTGAAATGCCCTTCTCCTCCGCCTTGGTCTTTATCATTTCCAACTCAGGACGCAAGGCATCGTACAGCTTGAAGGGTCTTGCGTTAAAGCTGTACATGCCGCTATCAAGCTTAGACAGCGCCAATACTCCTGTAGCAAAACGGGTCAGACGCGAGATATTGCGCTCCATCATTTCCAAAAATTCCCTCTGAGTCGAGGAAAAATCACCGAAAGCACCATCCACCAGTTGCTGAACGGCTGAACTCAAAATCGTGACAGGCGTTCTCAATTCATGGGTGACAGTCTGCACGAACTCGTTTTTCATGTGATCCAGTTCTCGCATTCTGTCGGACACCAATTTCTCCGCCTCAAGCATACGGTTCAGTTCTTCGACTTTTTCACGCTCACTGACATCGCGGATAGAGACCAGCTTGGCATCTTTGCCTTCCCATTGAATATCAACGGCCCTGATCTCAACCTGCGGACGTTTTTTACCCTTTGACAAGCTATCTACAAGTTTTTCCTTATCGATTTCATCATTAGAACCTATGAACTTCCCAATCAAGTCCTCGGGATTTTGGCCGAAAATCTCTTTTATTGCAGGATTCACAAAACGGATAATACCCTCGGAGTTAAAGACGACAACCGCTTCGGCAACCTTATCCACCAAGCTTCTAAAGCGTTTCTCACTGGCCGCCAGAACTTCTTGAGCTCTCTTGATTTCAGTAATATCGCGAGCCGAGGTAATTACGGCCTTGACACTGCCATCCAGATCAAACTCGGGAATCATCCACCAGTCGATCCAGATACCCGTCGGCAACTGAAATTCGATTCTGTTTGACGAACCTTCTTTGAATACCCTGTCGATTGCTTTATCCCACAACTCAACCAAATAAGGAGGAAAGCCCACTTCGGCATGGGTCTTACCCATAAACTTATCTGGCGAGATACCAGTTTGTTTTTCAACGATAGGATTTACATAAAGATGCCTGTGCTGCCTGTCGAAGCGCATAATCGTATCGTAAGAATTTTCGGCAAGCGCCCGAAATTTCTCTTCGCTTTCTCGAAGAAGGTTCTCAGAATGTTGACGTTCCCTGATATCGCGGGCCACTCCCAAAATAGTTTGATGCCCATCTCTCAACAACAAGCGGGAACTGCTCTCGATTGGAATTTCATCTCCTTTGGATGATTGGGTCTTGATTATGTCGGTAACCACCAGATCTTTTTTTTCATAAAGCCTGGCAATACTCTTTCTCAATTTCTCCAACTCCTCTTCTGGAAGAAAGTCAGAAATTTTTAGATCGCCAAGCATATCCAGAGGCCAGCCGAGCTTGTTCTTTGCTGCCTTGTTTACGTATATGATTTCTCCATCCTCTTCCATCTCATAGATGATATCGGGGACGGCATCCAGAATCGTTGACAATCTTTCTTCTTTCTGAAGCAATTCCGCTTCGGCCAGTTTAAGATCCGTAATATCTCTCGACACTACGGTTACACTCTTGATCTGTTCCTGGTAATCCCTTCGAGGTGAAAGCATCGCGCTATACCAGCGCAATCCCTTGGGAGTTTCAAGCGAATAATCAAGCCTCGCCACATCGCCTGTCTCCAAGACCTTTGAGACTGTATTCATAGTCTGGGAAGCCAAATCACCCGGCAAAATCTCTTTGACATTCTTGCCCAAAAACTCTACAGAAGGCACATGCAATTCGTCTTCGAGTCGAGGTTGCATATAGTCAAGAAAGTTCCCATTCACATCCAAAACAAAAACGAGGTCCGTCATAGAAGAAAGAGTCGAGCGCAGACGTTCTTCACTCTCGCGCAAAGCGTTCTCGAATTGACGGCGTTGTGTGATATCGTTCAGACATATCATCGCCATTGGCTCACCCAGAATAGAAATGGGAAGGCTGGTAGCGGAGTAATTTTTGTCTTTCAGTTCCGGATCAAGAGTATTCAGAGTGTTCGTCTCAATAAAAGGTTTTCTTGTTGTGCCGTCACGAACATCATCTTGAAAGCATCTGTCAAGCAAGCGCTTGATAAAACATTCGTTGCATTCTTTTGAATGGGAAAGTCCCCCACTGGCATCTATACTTTCATTACACTTGAATACTTCACTGATTTTCCTGCCGAGGACTTTCTCAGGCGAAGACTTCAGATATCTGTATAAGTATGCATTGGCACGGCGAACCACCCGGTTTTCATCGAGCATGAAAAGCATTAAAGGGGCGCTGTCGAAAAGAGCGTCCAGTATCTTGTCCTGCTCTATGCCAACCACATCGATACGCTTCAGTTGCACCAGGTGTTTTATGGCTTCCTTCAAGCCTGCAAACGAAAAATACGGAATGCCGTAAGGCGAAAAAGATATTTCGTTGCAATTGCCAACTTCAGGTTGTGTATTGACAACAGCCAATCCAGGCAATACATAACGGCTGTCAACCGCATTGGCACACTTGGCAATGACCTCATCATCAAAATTATCGGAGAATAAAACCATGTCAAATTCACCGGAGACACAAGCAGATAAAACCGACTCGGGATCGCTTTCTTCGGAGAATTGCAGAGAAGCCCCCTCATCCTCGAACAATCGGGCGAGATTCGTCTTGATGCCTTCAAGCGAGCCGATCAGCAGTACTCTTATAGATACCGGCAGCCCATTTACATTCAGCAGAAATCCCTTGTCGTCTTTCCCTATCATTCCCCCATCTCCTTGAATAAAAAGCTACGGCGATTGCCAAGCGATAATATCTTTCACCAACTATATTTTACTTTATCATTATTGCCATCATGGGCAAAAAACTAAACATCAGCCGGAATTATTATGCCGAAATTATCAGGCAAAACTTTCATCTTTGGAGTTATTTCAGTATAAAAGCTAACCGAAGAATGAATTTGACCTGCAATCGCAAGGCATAGACATGGCCGACAAAAACAAGAATATAAAAACGGCATTCAAAAACATAAAGCTTTTAGCTCTCGACGTGGACGGCATACTGACAGACGGCAGCCTGCATTACACCGAGAGCGGAGAAATCCGCAAAAGCTTCAACGCCCACGATGGCATGGGCATCATGAAACTTATCGAGCGCGGCTTCCCTGTCGCCATGATAACTCTCGATTACTCTAAAGCCGCCTTATACCGAGCTAAAAGACTGGGAGTGAAAGATATTTACATCAATTGCGAGAACAAGGTCGGAGCGTTGGAAGAAGTATGCAAAAAATACGGCATCGGCTTTGAGGACGTGGCGTATATGGGCGACGATCTCGGCGACGTGAAGGTAATGAGGGAAGTAGGTCTGCCGATAACGGTCCCTCGCTCTGCCGAAGAAATAAAGAACATCGCCCATTTCGTAACCGCCAGTCACGGCGGTCACGGCGCAGTGCGCGAAATCTGCAATCTGCTGATGAAATCTCAGGATGACAACTGGCGCACAGTCGGCATAATCCCGGCCCGCTATCAGTCTCAACGTCTGCCCGGAAAAGCTCTTCTCGATTTAGGCGGCCTGCCGTTGATCGTCAGAGCATACAAGCAAGCCGAAAAAGCGAATCTGGACGATATTTTCATCGCTACCGACGACAAGCGTATCAGGGAAACCTGCCAGGCTCACGGCTGCAAGGTCATCATGACATCCGCCGACCATGTTTGCGGCACGGAGCGCTGCGCCGAAGCCATCAAAGACTTGTCCGCCGATTTCATCATCAATATTCAGGGCGACGAAGCCTTTATCGCACCGGAGTTGATAGACGCCATCGCACAGGAATTCAGATCCAATCCAACATTGGAGATGATAAGCGCCCGTTGCAGACTGGACGATCCCGACAAAATATCCGACAGCAACACGGTCAAGCTAGTCTGCAACTCCGACAATCAAGCCCTGTATTTCTCCCGCTCGCCCATACCTTTCGGATCGCCGGACGCATTCTACAAGCACATCGGCATTTATGGATACAAGCGCAGCACCTTGGAACAACTGGCCGCGCTGCCACCTTCGACACTTGAGAAAGCCGAAGGACTGGAACAACTGCGGGCGCTGGAAAACGGCATAGATATACAAATGATCGACAGCGCCAAGGACTGCCCTAGCATCAACACCATCGACGACCTGCAAAAAGCCAGAGATATGCTGAAAAACAGATAGACTTTGACAACTCAAGCGCCGTCTCAATCTGCGTTTAAAAAGCTATCCAAAAACATCGCCTGCATGTGTTAGTATATGCACTTAAATTCAATCGGATTTCGCGGAGGAAATATGTGTGCTGAACCTTTAAACCTGTTGGCCTTTTTCCCCAACGACAATGAGTATTTCAACAAGGATTTTTATGACGCCGACGACGAACATATATCGAAGGTCTTGTACAACGAGGTTCTTTCAAACAGCGATGAGTTGCAGGTCAAGCTGGTATTTGAAAACACCGAACAGCTAGTGAAAATGCCCGCAGCCGCAAAGCGCCTGCCGTCTGCTTTCTGGCAACCCTACGAAGAAACCCAGCCTTTCCCCTGGCTGAAAGACGACGCTCGCAATACGTGGCAGAAGCTGGCCAACCGTGCGTTCTTAAAAATCGAACCCTGGATTTCCCGAAAAAACGAAGCTGTCAGAATCGACAGACTGATTTACAAAAAGGCCAACGGATACTTATACTACGACCGCTGGTGCAGCTTCCATTACACC
>CAYTHG010000289.1:0-5419 GCA_964437525.1 uncultured Myxococcales bacterium
CTTCTTCAGACCGGACTCTATCATCTGACGTATATCGTCATGCAAAAAGCCGTTGGTGGCCAGAATATGACCGCCATTCAGCCAGTCCCTGACACCGCCGAAACCGGACACTTCTCCGCCCGCCTCCTGCACCAGCAAGGCACCTGCGGCGACATCCCAGGGGCTCAAGTGCAGCTCCCAGAATCCTTCGTACATACCGCGAGCGACATAGCAAAGATCGACGGTAGCGGCACCCAGACGCCTTAAAGCGCGAATTTTGTAGATGACCTCTCCGATAAGCGGCACGCTGTCAGGCTTTGAACCGGCTCTAACACAGGCAAAGCCGGTCGCCAGCATGGCTTTTGAGAGTTCTTCGGCCTTGCTGACACCTATCTGCCTGCCGTTCATCCAGGCACCTTTGCCTTTTTCGGCATAGTAAAGCTCATCGAAATAAGGCAGAAACACCAAGCCGTGCGTGACTTGATCGCCCTCGACGCGAGCAATAGAGATGGAAAAATGCGGCAGACCGTGCGTGTAGTTGATGGTGCCGTCCAAGGGATCGACGATAAAATATTTACCCTCAAGCGCTTTGACCTCGCCGGCCTCTTCGCTCAGGATTCCATGATCGGGAAATACGGACATCAGGCGCTGAAGAATGGCGTCTTCGACCTCACGGTCCACGTCCGTTACCAGGTCTTTTATTCCACTGCCCTTCAAGGCTATGTTGTCCGCCGTCAGAGTGCGAAAGCGGCGCATTGCAATAGAACCAGCCTCACGGGCAATCGCAGATAGATCCTGCTTCATCTTACTACCTTTTCACCGTTATCTGTTTTAAAGCCTATAATAATCCGGCGCTTTAGGCAAATTCTTCAAATACCGACCAGCTTTAGGCTTGCCTAATTTCATAATCTTATACGTGGCAAACGAAAACCTGCAACTTCATTATTACCGATTAGAATAGTTTTTATTTGGCTTCAATCATCGAATCGTTGCGTCATTCTGAAGACGAAGCCGAAGAATCTCAAGGATATAAGTCAGATCCTTCGCTAACGCTCAGGATGACATACAGAATTCACCGCCAAAACCTAATAAGAACCGCTATAAAGAAATCAACAACTACCTTTTTATTGCCGGGTCAATTACGGATGAAGAATATTCCAGACGAGAATTAGCTTCTGCTAACTTACCTTCGAGAATCGAAACTTGTTTAATATATTCAGCCACGCTTTTTCTAAGCTGGGCGGACTCCCGTTTTAAATCGCGTACCTGCAACTCAAGGCTGTCATTGCGCCTGACAAACGACTGTCTGTGATCTTCCACACGCTGCCTGACCTTCCAGGCAAACTGCGATCCTTCATCCATTTCGGGCTCGTTTTCAGGGCGTGTCAGTTCTTCAAGACTTTGCTCCAAGCCTTCTTTTTCGTGAATTATGGAATCGTAATCGGACTGCAAACCTGAAAGCCGATCATTCGTACTGCCCACATCTTCTTGAGAAGTTTTTAAAAGGCTCTCTTTTGCAAGCATTTCCGAAACACTCTCGGATAATCTCGATTCACAAAGCCCTAGCTGGTTTTCAAGTGTCTGGGAACGCTGCTCCATGCGCGAAAGCTGCTCTTTTACCCCAGCCAGCGCTTCGTCTCTCATATCCACATCGTGTGAATGATCGCCAGCCTGCTCACGGACCGATGAAAGCTGCTCCTCCATCATCGACAATTTTGCTTCAAGCTCTAAGACCTGCTGGCGAGTCCTGTACAAGACTTCGTCCTGCATTGACAGAGCCTGACGAGTTTCTTCCAATTCCGAGACGGTGCTTGAAAGCTTGCCGGAAAGTTCCGTATACGCTTCCTGTTTATCTGAAAGCTCATCCAGATAAAACGCCCGCTTCTCTTCAAATGCCGTAAAAAGCGCCACTGAAGCCTTCAAAGAATCCATCAAGAGCGGCTTTGTCCACTGGAAAGCCTGCTTAATGCCATCCTCGAAAGAAGCTCCTTCGGCAGTTTTCAAAGCTTTATTAAGCGCCAGTTTGGTCTTTTGTTCGCTTTCTTCCAGATTGATAGCAAGCTCAAGGTTCTCTTCTTCCAACTCCTGAATACGCGACTCGGCCTCGGCAAGCTTTTGCGATTCTTTGCCATCGGGCTTGTCACTGTGATCCAGCATGGACGCCACCTTGGAACGCAGGCGCATCGCTCCGGACTTAAGCTCAGACATATCCGCCCGCAGAAGTTCATTCTTTCTACGCTCGGATATCAACTGCTCCCGCAGATGTGTGATTTCTCTTTTAAGATCTTCGCTCATCTGTTTCGTTCAAACCATTTCACAACAGAGTTATCAGGGGTAAGCTCTTGCCTTTCAGCTTCCAGCAAGTATTTCTTCCACGCCCTTTCACCGGCATCGAGGTTGCCGATTTGCTGCACCAGAATAGCCCCACGGTTTTTCATGGCCGGTAAATACTTGGAATCATATCTCAACGCTTTGTCAATCGCCTTCAATGCCTTATACGGATTATTATCCATTGCATACTGTATTCCAAGTCTATTACATGCAGTGGCAAACTTGGCCGCCACATGACGCTCGCGATTATCTTTCAGGTTACTCTTGCCTTTCAGATATTTCGGCGCGTAATCGCACTTGAATTCAAAAGGCTCAACCTGCTCGGCGTCTATAAGCTTATAAACCAAACCATGATTCTGCAAACTAAAACCGAGATGCCTGCGCCTCTCTTCTCCTTCTTCATGTGCAAAAAGGTAAACTGAACGCTTATGGATATTTGTCCTGACTATTTTGGTGATAATTTTGTCCACCAGATGCTGTCTCAAGATCCCAATATCTCGTCCCTTTGCCTGCTTGATTTTATTCTCCATACCGGAAACCGTAGCCTTGAGATCTTCCGGCCAGACTACATCAGGCCAGCGCTTTTTAAGAAAATCCAGGTACCAGTCAAAACCGGCAAGATAAGTGGACACAACTATTCTGTCATAGGCAAGCTGGCCCTGCTCCTGCATCAGTACACTTGCATAATGCAGATTCAGGTCTTCAGTAACCATAATGGAACCGGGAGTAATATCGCTCCATACCTCATAGGTAATATCCCTCAGTGAGGTATTGTCTTTCTGACTGAGATCACCCAAAAGAAACAAGCCCACAAGCGGAATAATCAGCAAGCCGGACATTACAACTTTGCCGAAGCCTTCCCTGACACGACTTTTGCAGAAATACACAACAAAGGCAGCTCCAGCAACAGCAGATATTCCCATCAAGGCATGGGGAATCAAATAATATCCATCCTTGTCGGGAATGAAATAATTGAAGCAGTACAATAAAGCGATAGCAAACCAGGACAATCCTGCAAAAAACGCACGGCGGTTATGTTTGAACATTTTCAACATTCCCAGAAGTGAGAATATCAACAGAAACGAACCCCATTGCTCCAGAGCTGAATCGAACCAATCTTGAACCTGAAGCCAGATTTCATGGGCGTTCAAGGAAAACAATCTGTAACGGAATATGTCACCTGTCACCAGATTCCATAAAGCATTCAAACTCTGCGGGCGGCCCTGATCCCAAAGCGGCCCGGTAAAAGATCTTATGGGCAAATACAGATATGGAGTAAGCCCGGCAGCAAAAACACCACAAGCCTTTAACAAGGTTTTCTTCTGATGCCAAAGCTCATTGAATTCCGGCCACAACAATATCAAGAGAGGAACCACCAGCCAGATGCTTGTCATGTGGTGCGAGAAAGACAATCCGAACAAAAGAAAGGCCTGATACAGACTGGAGCGGCTTGCCGTCTGTCTCCAAGCTAAAAACCTCTCAATAACAGCGAACTGCATAAAAAGATGGAGTGTATAGACTTCCTGTATGGCAGCCTGCTCTATGAACACCGCGCCCTGACCGACCACAATTGCGCAAGTAAAGGCATATACGCTGCTGGTTCCAAGGCGCAACATGACCCTCATCAGCACAACCATGGCCGCCGCCAGAAAAACAGCGGATAAGATACTCAAGCTCCAGGCCACAGGCCAGGATAGGTAAGAAAACATATTGCAGACAATAGTATAGAGCGGATAACCGGAAGGATGAGCTATACCCCAGCTATGGGCCACCAGAACGAACTCGACACTGTCGTCCCAATAAAAATCGTAGCTGGTCAAAGGTAGATAAATGAAAAGCAGCAGAACGAACAAAATCAGGGAAAGCCCTGCAGGAGTTGAAAGCTTTCGTGGAAGATGGCCTAGCTTTTCGACTAGCGCCACCATGCGCCCCCCTATTAGAAGAGTGATTCGGGGACGAAGATAATATCACCGGGACTCAAGACAAAATTTTCGGCCTCCCCTTTGCCGATTTTGTCCACCGATATTTTAATTCTTTTCTCCACACCGTCTTTAATACGAGTAACGCTGACAGACTCATCGTTTGCAGTCTTGCTGAATCCGCCTGCAAGCGTTATGGCTTGAACAATGCCCATGTTTTCGTCGTACTTGAAAGTACCCGGCGACTTGACTTGGCCGAACACAAAGATCTTTTTGCTATTGTATTCTTTAACGAACACGGATACGTGGGGATCTATCAAGAACCCGTCCGCCAGCCTCAATTTTATTTCGGTAGAGACCTCAAGAGCTGTTTTGCTGTCGAGAACAACTACACCTATCAATGGAAACTGGATATTGCCCTCGGGGGAAACTCGATATACTCCCGAGAGGTTGGCCTCTCTGAAGACTGTAATCTCTATCACATCGTCAGGGCCGAGGGTAGAAGCTACAGGTCGAGACTTATCAACTTGATGAGCGGTTTTACCTAGAGTCTGCCTTTGAGGTTTAGCCGCCTTGTCTTTGTTCCAGACGCAGGAAGACAAAACCAGCATGACCAGCAAAGAAACCACAACTAAAGTTATTTGGAGCTTTTTCAAGTACATCGCCAAACAGGCGCCAAGACGGCCTAGTAAGAGAAGCCCAGAGTAAAGAGGACCTGGTGTTTCAAGTAATCATAATATGCATAATCGAGAACAGGATTTGCCACACCAGCCGATGTATCGACTCTGACGACTTCGTAATTATCGGTATCTACCCAAGTAATGGTGTAAGCAAGTTCCAGGAACAACCACGCCAGAGGCTCATAACGCAGACTAGGCGTAGCTGAGATCTGATACTCAACCCTGTCCTTGGGCAGGGCAAGCTTGGCCGCCGGATTGGCATCAAGATCGACACCCTGATCAGCCGCGCCGTATTGCACATAGTTGAAAGCGCCGTACAGATAGAATTTGATCTGATCGGAAGCTGCCCACTGTTTGAACTTCAGATAGGCTTTATTGTCGGCTCTGTAGCTGTAAGTGACTATGGGGCTGTAAGATCTTTCAAAGCCGACACTCAACTGGGTTCTGGGGGTAAATCTACCTGTGAGTTCCAGCTTTCCGATGACATTATTGAAGCTTGTAAAATTCTGA
>CAYTHG010000290.1:0-5417 GCA_964437525.1 uncultured Myxococcales bacterium
TTCGGGCGAGGTGATAAGCGTGTTTTTCGCGCAGGAGAAAGTCAGCGTAGAAAAAGCCCGTGCCAGAATAGGTAAAAGCGCTGAGAGTACAGGCAGATGAAAGCGACGCAGAAGACAAGCGAGAATACCGCGCCTATGCTGGCGGTTGAAGAACTCGAATTTTCCTACGGGCGCGCAGTCATACTGCAAAAGGTTTCTTTCGCGTTGGCACCGGGGGAGATCTTCGGGCTGCTCGGGCCAAACGGTGCCGGAAAAACAACCTGCCTGCGCATACTGACAGGCCAGTTGCAGCCTAAAGGCGGCACGGTCACAATAAACGGACGCGACATAACCAAGTCGGGCATTGCCGAGCGGGTGGCCTCGGGGCTGGGAATGCTGCCCCAGGAACCTTCGGTTTTCACAAGGTTGAGCGTCAGGGACAACCTGCTTTTGTTTTTAGAGGAATCTTCCATCAAAAAAAAGGCGGCGCTTGTGCGTCTGGATGAAATGCTTGAGCGCTTCGGTTTGTCTGAAATCGCCAAAAGGCAGGCCGGGTTGCTCTCGGGTGGCGAGCGCCGCAGGCTGGAAATCGCGCGGGCGCTGCTTTTGTCGCCGCGCTATATGCTTTTCGACGAACCTTTCACCGCCATAGATCCGCTTTCCATCGAGACCTTAAAGGGCTATATCAAGACCCTTGCCGCAGAAGGCATAGGTATACTCATCACCGATCATAACGTGCGGGAAACCTTGAGTGTTTGCAAACGGGCGTGCATCCTCGACGGCGGCAGAACCATTGCCGAAGGCACACCCGAAGAGTTGGCCGCAAACGAGTTGGCGCGCAGGCGTTATCTGGGCGAGAACTTTCAATTGGCCTAAGTTCCCATTAGTTGCTACAATGAAATCAATGAAGGATGGTGACTTGCATAGCCATCATGCAGGAGCAACGCGAACAAACACTGCAAACCAAGAAGGTAACCAGAGCGGAACATGGCTCTTAGACTTGAACAATCTTTAAAACTCTCTCAACAGCTTGTGATGACGCCTCAACTGCAAATGGCCATCAAGCTTTTGCAGATGACTCGCATGGAACTGACGGAAACCGTCAGGCTGGAGATGGAAAGCAATCCCACCATCGAGGAAATAAGCATACAGGAGATGACCACCAAGCAGGCCGAAAAAGAATTGACCCGCGACGAACCGACCATCAACAAGGCCGATCCTCCCGAGCCTCAAAGCGGGGAAATCAACAAGATTGTGGAAGACAGCTTCATCAAGGAATTGAGTGAAAGTGAAAAAGGCGATGGCCAGATAGACTGGCAGACCTACTTCGAAAAATACATGGACGGCCCGTCCGATTATGCTCCATCCATGGCCGGTGACGAAGAAAAACCCGGCTTCGAGCACTTTTTGAGCAGTTCCGAAAGCCTGTTCGATTACATGATGTGGCAGGTCAGGTTCTCCAAAATAAAAAGCGATATGCAGCCGGTAGCCGAGGAAATAGCCGGTAACATCAACGAAGACGGCTACTTGAAAGACATCACCCTGGAAGAAATCGCCGAGCAGTACGAAGCTCCCATAGAAAAAGTCGAGCGCGTCCACCGCGCCATTATGCAGTTCGAGCCTTACGGTCTCGGCGCGCGGGATCTGCAGGAATGCCTTCTGGCCCAGGCCCGCTATCTCTCGCCCGACAAAATTCTGGTCTCGCAGATCATCCGCGACTACTGGGAGTTCGTAGAGAAACGCCGCCCGGAGAAAATCGCGCGTCTGGCAGGTGTAAGTCAGGAAGAAGTGATAGCCGCCTTGCAGACCATCAAGAATCTGAACCCGCGTCCCGGCGCGCAGCTCTCGGACGAAAGCCCCGAATACATCGTGCCGGATGTCTACGTGCAGAAGCTGGGCGACGATTATCACATCATGCTGAACGAGGACGGCCTGCCCAAACTGCGCCTGTCGCAATATTATCAGCGGGCGCTGGCCGACAAAAACTCTCCTGCGGAAACCCGCGATTACATCAAGGGCAAACTGCGCTCGGCCTCGTGGCTGATCCGCTCCATTCAACAGCGCCAGCGCACCATTTACAAAGTGGCGGAATCCATCATCAACCAGCAGCGCGAATTTTTGAGCAACGGTGTAGAATATCTTAAACCGATGGTACTGCGCGACGTGGCCGACGATATCGAAATGCACGAAAGCACCATCAGCCGCGTTACCACCAATAAATACATGCACACGCCGCAGGGTATCTTCGAGTTGAAATACTTTTTCAATTCCGGAATCACCAACTCCAACGGTCACGACGTGGCCTCGACTTCCATCAAGAGCCGCATCGTTCACCTGATCGAACAGGAAAACACCAAGAAGCCGCTTTCCGATCAGAAGATAGTGGATCTACTCAAGCAGGAAGGCATAGATGTCGCCCGCCGCACTGTGGCCAAATACCGCGAGTCCATGAACATCCTGCCATCCTCCAAGCGCCGCCAGGCTTTTTGAGATAAATTCAAATGTCTAATGGCTAATAGCCAATGCGGGGAATCGGATTGAGGCCGTCTCCAAGGACGCTCTCGACGATATTGACTGTTTCCTTTTGCAAATTAAAAACAGGTTTCGATACGCAAATCTTCGATTTACTCCTCGGCCTTAACGGTGGCGACAGGATGATTTGTCGGACAAAATAATTTGCAGAAACTACCGTCCTTTAGTCAGGCGTCTTCTGGATTGCCTCGAAGGATCCGCCAATTTCATTTCGCGTGAACGCAAGCGTTTCGGTTCTTGTTCTCGTTCCCGTTCCCGTTTCCGTTCGATTTCCTGTTTTTTCCTGGCGTTACGCGAAGGAGGAGCGACTACGGGACCACTCACTGCGTTGAAGGTTTTAAGATATTCTGCCAATTTAGGATGGTCTTTGTCGATGAAGAGCCACAGGTTGTCCCTTCTCGGGCCGCGCCGCCTGACCTCCACCATGTTTTCCATAAATCCGGGAACATGGCGAATGACTTGCCTCAGTTCGCCTTTGGTCTTGGTCATAAACAGGTTCGGTTTGCGGGAAACCACATAATCCCATTTCGTTTTTCCGAACTTCATGGATTCTTTGTCATTGGGTTTTTTCCCTTCGCGGGCAATTACATCGTCGGTCAAACCCAATATGTCTAAGGTATTCAACTTGATCGCCTTGTAGGGTATACGCCCTATAAACCAGGAAGCCATCAAATCATTCGGTGTGGCAAGAGTGTTCAGTTTTTCTCCGAATTCGATCCATTCCTTATGGTATTTTTTCTTCCAGGTGAAGTCGCTTCGCTGATAAAATATTGAATCCGCACAGCAAGCAAAAAAACCAAAAATCAGCAAAGCGCATATGGCGTTGGCTTGTATGCGCTTCTGTAAAGATGTCTTCTTAGCATCGTTGGCTTCAAGCAATGGAACAAAGTTCTTTTGCATCCATAAAAGCACCTGTTCCAGTCCGAAAGTCATCATCAGGATGATAATCGGTATGGTGGGAACAAGCAGTCGGTAATGGTTCATCCAGCCGCCCAGATTCCAGATAGACACAGTGAAATTGACGGAAACGATGGCCAGCAGAACCAATTGTCGGTAGCGCATTTCTTTGTTGAGGAATGGTAACAAAGCTATCGACAAAAGCCAGTATCCCCAGACATTGCTCAAAAAACCGCTGATTTTCTGCACTCCGCCGCTGGCGATAAGATCGCTCACCTGCTTCGCAAACGGCAGGCCGGACAAATAAACCTGATAACTGTCTTTGGCTACCACTGTGTTCGGCAACCAATGACCGTAATAAACTCGGCGAAACACTAGACATGGAAGAAGCACGGCAAGGAAGGGAATTATCTGCTTTGCGAGCTTTGTAAAAATTTCGCTTTTATTCTTTGAGTGTCTGAGGATTTGCCCCAACTCGAATACCAGAACAGGGACAAAATAGGCGAATCCCTCCGGCCTCGATATGGCCAGTAAACCAAACAGGAGCGAATGCAACCAACGCGGAGATTTGTCCTGGAGGAACAGAAAATATTCCGTTACCGCAGCAAACAGTATGAGGGTGAAGGGAAGAGTTTCCAGACCGCCGTTGGCCCAGATCATTAAGGGCGTCGCAGTAGACAATACCAGACCGGCACCGAAGATGAAAAGGGCACAGTGTCTGGAGAATCGCAAATAGAAGAAGCGAGTCATAAGAGCCAGCAGGCCGATAACTGACAGCCATCCGATGGCTCGACTGGCGTTCTCGATATCGAAACCTATCTTTCCCAAAAGAGAAAGGGCCACTACATGAAGGAAATTGCTGTATCCCTCAACTTTTTCACCTGCATTGAAAACCGGGCCCAGGCCGTCGGCCCAGTTGCTTGTATATCTATATGATATATAAGCATCATCTACGCTCCAGTTCGTCATTTCATTCAAGTGTATCAATGCTATGGTTGACAATATAATCAGAATGGCGACACTCATGTACTTATTCATACAGAACCTTGATTTTATAATTTATTACACATGAACAAACCCATAAAGGATTTACTACGTATTAGTGTGCAAGAATCAACATTAAATAGATACTGTTGTATTATTTATACGATAACGTTGCTGGCTGTCAATAATATATTTCTGTTGACTATATATTTTTGTTCTCTGATTTTCCCGGATTACTCCCCCCCAGATTGACAGCCTCATGTTCAAGCAGCATTTCCCAGCGAAGCTCCATCACAATAAAAATCCAAATGCAGTACGCTTAAATAGAACGAAATAAGATTTGCAAGCTCAAGCGGAGGTTCATAAAATTGTTTTAATTAGTTTTTAAAGGGGTCTTCGATAAAATAAACGTTATTATACTTGTGCCAGAGTATCCGGGCGCGTTCTTTTGCGCCGCTGCTAGTGGCAGGAGCGGATGCGAAGTCTAATCCGGTCTTTTTTAGGGGTCTTCGATAAAATAGATGTTGTTGTAGCTTGTGCCGGAATATCCGGCGCGTGTCTTTTTGCGCCGTTGCGAGTGGCAGGAGCGGATGCGAAGTCTAATCCGATCTACAGATATAGATTCCATTTCAATAACTGCTGGAAGGAGATCAGACATGAGCGAGAAAAAAAACAGGCTGACGACCAGTCAGGGCAAGCCGGTAGAAAACGATCTTAACACGCTGACGGCAGGCAAGCACGGGCCGGCCTTGATGGAGGATATCCACCTGACGGATAAGCTTGCTCACTTCGACCGGGAGCGCATCCCCGAGCGCGTCGTACACGCAAAAGGCGCGGGTGCCTGGGGGCATTTCGAGGTTACACACGACGTGACGAAATACACGCGCGCCGCGTTTCTTTCTAAGATAGGAAAAAAGACCGAGGTCTTTGTGCGTTTCTCCACCGTCGGTGGTGAAAAAGGTTCGGCGGATACAGAGCGCGACCCGCGTGGCTTTGCCGTGAAGTTTTATACCGAAGAGGGCAAC
>CAYTHG010000291.1:0-5389 GCA_964437525.1 uncultured Myxococcales bacterium
CAAGCTCTACATTCCATGCACCGAAAAACAATCGAGCGCGGCGTTTTATTCCGTGGCGGGGATTATTTTGGGGATGGAGTGGGAAATTGATATCAGCAGGGGCGACCGGTCGGTCGCCCCTGCTTAAATTGTTGTTTAAGCGAATTAGAATCCCTTTTTGAATTCTTCTATGTATTTTTCGACTTCCGCAAGCTGTGCTTCGGCGTCTATTCCTGCTTCGCGCATGATTCTGTCGGCTTTGCCGGATGAGAGGAAGCGGCCCTTCTTGAAGGGGGAAACCGAATGGCTGCGACCTTTTTCGGAGCCTATCCATTTGTACATGGTCGGCAAGGTAAAGCCTGTAATTGCCATAGCTTCTGCTGCGCGGGCGTCGGGGTAAATGGCGTTGCGTTCGTCTTCCGGCAGAAGCTCGAACAGCTCAAGCGAGGAGACGTAGTAGATGTTCATTTTGTAGCCGCGAGCATCCAATTCAGGCAGAACGCCCGTGATAAATGAGCCCATCACGTCGCTGCCCTGCAAGACTATCGTACCGCAGTAATCCTCAGCTTGCGGGTCGGCACTTCTGACAGGCCAGATTCCCTTGACCGCTTCAGTTACAGGCGGAAGATTCAAGGCCTCGCGATCCACTACCGTATCCGCCGGGCGCGTCACGAAAGGTGCAATGATAGCCGGGCGTTTCCTCAAGGTGGTCAGCATCAAGGGCCAGATCTCACCGGCTTCCCACGGGGTCAGCGTAACGGATGTTCCCCTGGGGAAGTTTCCTTGCAGCAGTTGCAGGGCTTGCACATCGGCGTGAGTCGGGCCGTCTTCTCCGGTGCGCACTCCGGCGTGGCCGTTTATCATAATCAGCGGATTGAATGGCTGGCCCGAAAGCTCGTTTCTGGCCTGCTGTCCGATGGCGTGCAGGCGCACGGAGATATGCTGCAAAGCGGCGATGAAGGCCGCATAGGATGCCGAGATGCCGATGTGATTGCCGTAAGCGGAGATACCCGAGATGGCGCCACCTATGGCATCTTCACAGATACCGCCCATGGCCAGAAGGCGCGAGTCGGGATTGTTTACGCTGTGGTAGAGTCCCTTCGGGAAATGCTTGGCGGCTTTGCTGACGCTGGTGGAGTCGAGCAGGTCAGCAGAAAGCGCCATCAATGCGCCGCCGCTGGCTTTGTTGATTTCGCCCAGTCCGTCGCCGAGCGCGCCGCGCAGGGTCACGCTGTCGCCGGGCTTATAATCCAGACCTTCAGGCGGCTGATCGATCTTGAAAGTGTTTTCATCGTAAACTTTGGATACATCCGGCACACCGGCGCGGACTTCGCGTTTTTTCGCCTCCAGCGAGCTTTTGGCATCGTTGATTTTTTTCGCAAGCGTCGAAGTGAGATCTGCGTGTTTTTCCAGCGCCTCGCGGAAGTGCAGCAACATATCCCAATATGCCGCTTCTATGGCCTCGGGGCTCTTATCTTCAGGCGTGGCACAACAGAAGTCCATTCCGGCGGCTTCTTTGAAAGGCGTTACGACGTTTTTGTAAAACTCCTCGGAGCAGTATTTATGCCCGGCACCGTGGGAAGCGCGGCCCTCTAAACCGTAGTGCCAGCCCTTGACTGTGCGATAAATTATGGCTGTCGGCTGGCCGTTATCCATCTTCAGCGCCAGATTCTGTGCGGCAGCAATCTGGTTCCAGTCGAAGCCATCCTCGACGTAGATCACGTTCCAGTCGTGCAAATAGAACAATTCCGCCGGGCTCCACTGTACGTAGTCGCCAGCCTTGTCTCCTTCACGGCAGACATTATTGGAATCTATCGAAGCCTGATTCCAGTCCAGATGCATGATAATGTTTGAGATTCCGGCAGAAGCTGCGCCCGCAATGGCTTCGTGGGCGCGTCCGGCGGTCAGGCCGCCTTCGCCCTCAATAACATGCAGCTTGGGAGGATTGTCCTTGCCGTAGGTATCCATCATACCGAAAGCCAGTCCGACCGAACTTGCCAGACCGACGCCCGATGCGCCAGTGGAGAGCTTGACAAAGGGGCACAGGGGCGAGGGATGACCATCTAAGGGCTTGGTATGAAATTCCTTGAAGAGCGGCGTGTCTTCGGTGGCGTTGCGACGGAAGCCCAGAAGATCTTCGAGGCGCAGGCGATATTTGCGCTCGGGAAGCTCGCCACCTCCGGCAATGCGCATGATTTCGTCACGCAAGGCCCAAGCAGCATATAAGCCGAGGGCTTTGTGTCCGGCGGCGTATGAAATAACATCGGCGTCCATGCTGTCGGGGTCGAAGTAGTTGAAATCCAGATTGTTGTAGATCAGGTAGTTGACGAACCTGCCGGAAGAAATGGAGCCGCCGGGGTGACCGCTCATGGGGACATAATTGTAGAGAGTGCCGCATAAAGTGCGGTAGATAAGATCGAAGCGTTCCAGTTTTTCCAGGTACTCGCTATCGAGTCTTTCGGCGGACTTTTCCAGTACCGAAGCGGCATCGAAATATTTACCACGGCGCTGACCGAGTTTGAATTCTACAGGTTTTGCATTTTCGAGCTTCATTTCCGACATCGTTCTCCTCTTTTTTATCTATATGGGCCGGTATTGACCCGGCACGGTTTTGTATACGATTATTCAATTCTATGACAATAAAATAAGCTATTCGAGAATAATTAACAATCTATTCTATGTCCATTCCCATATTATGATAATCTTGTTCAAATTTACCTGCACAGGTGAGCCAGCGTTGGCGGAGTCGAATTGAAAGATTAACTTGATTTCCGAAGTGTTTAAATGAAAGACGAATTGACATTATCTGAACTGGTGCACACTTTTAAGACGGGCACAGTTATTAAAGTTGAGTTTGTCGGGCACAATCAACCGAGCACCGACGAGTTGCATGTGCAGCGCGTCGAGAAAGATCTGTTCATCTGTTCCGGTCTTTCTTCCACAGTTCCCCACCCCGGAACGCTCTGCAATATACAGTTTTCCGATTTGAACGGTCGCTATGTATTTTCCTGCAATTTGATTGTTTCCGAACAAGCCACCGATAATCGCATCGGCAGACTGTTTGTCATGTCCACACCGAAAAAAGTAAATCACGTCGAGCTGCGAGACAAATTTCGACTGGAAGTCCTTTTGCCTGCCGAAATCAATTATAGCAAGTTCAAGAGTCTGGTTTCCTGCCAGATAGTAAACCTGTCCGCCGGCGGTTGCCTGCTGGGAGTCAATCAGCTTTTTTATGTCTCCGACGAAGTTGAACTGTGGTTCCGTCTGCCGCTTTCAAGCGCACTTGAGATGGCCGACACTCGCCGGATAAGAGGAGAGGTTGTGCGCTGGGTAGACCCGGAAACAGTGGAACTGCATTGGGAAAACTACTACGGAATCAGCTTCCTGGAATTGAAACACAGCGATGAAGAAGCGATTTATCGTTATCTGCAGGAGATAAAGCGCAGTCGCCAACTGGATTGGTGAGTCGGAAAAGAGAGATGATACTGGTCACTAATAAAATCGAAAAAATCATTACGATATTGTTTGTCGCGCTGACAGTCGTTTTGTATTCTTTCGAAAACACGGCATTATGCGCCCAACCGGCCGAGATTCTCATCATTATGGAAAACAGCTCGTCTTTCGAGCAGTCCGACCCTGGCAGACACAGCGTCAAGGGCATGGAGCTTTTGATAAAGCTTCTCGATGCCAATGACGTTACCGGACTTATACATTTTGCAGAGGAACCGGAAGTTGTAAGGCAGCCTGCCTGGATAGGCCTGAAAGAAGAGAAAGCAAGTGTAGTAAGGAGCATACACGCTCTTTTGCCCAGATCAGGCAAAGCAGATATAGAGAAGGCTTTAGAAGCCGGTCTTGAAGTATTTTCAGAATTTTCCACTGAGGAAAAAGGCTCCAACCGTGCAGTTATTTTACTGACTGACGGCGGCATGGAACTTGGAGATTTCGACAAAAACGAAACCTCTCGAAACAATATTATTTCTAAACTGCTGCCAGAATACAAAAAGCGCAATACTGCAATTTATTCAATAGGATTCGGCCCGCAAGTAGACAGAGAACTGTTGGCGGCCATGGGTTCGCTCACAGACGGCTTTTACTTTTATATGGACGATCCCAAGAAGATCACAGATACCATCCTGGACATCTTCAATGAGATCAAAGCGCTTGATTCCGTGCCGATGGAGGGATTGTTCTTCAATGTCAGTGAGGGAGCGGAAGAACTTCTGACGCTGGCGGACAATGTCAAGGCCGATGGCGTCTATCTGGTTGACCCGCAAGGCGAGCGCATACACCCCGATTCCGAGATTGAGAATCTCGAATACATGAAGCACGGCAGCTTCGATATCTTCAGGGTCGCCCAACCTGTCGCCGGACGCTGGAGAATGCATACCGGCAGACCGGAACAGTGCCGCGTCTACTTGCACAGCGACCTGAATCTTAACATCATGCCATTCAGGCGTTTGATGTTCTCCGATGAGCATCTCCTTGTAGCAGCACATCTTTCCAAACATGGGAAAATCCTGCTGTCTCCTCGGATACTGGATAAAACCATCTTTCGCGCCACTTTAGTAGACAAAAGCGGCAAAGAAATCGAGAAGCTGGACTTAAAACCCACCAAAGACGGTATTTTTGCCGGGACAATCTCCCTCGGCGGCAAGACCGGCCTGTTTCACTTTTGCGTTTCCGCTCTGTCGAACAATTTCACCCGCTATACCTGCCAGTTGTCCCATGTGGTCAATGGGAGTTGGCTCAACATAGTCGCCCCACAGCCACGAATGGACTTTCGCAAGGACATAGAATTCGAGGTGCAATTGCTCTCGGATGTGAACATAGACAATTCGAAATACGAGATGAACGTCCAGATTTCGAGGCGCAAAAAGGGAAGTTGGGTCGTTCCGCTGGAACGACAGGGCGAGACCAGATTGTTCAGGGGCAGTCTCAACGAAAACATTAAGCCCGGAACCTACCAGTCCGTATTCTTCATGCGTCGTTTCGCCAATGCGGTAGCCGAGGAAATTCAGACCAGAGAACTGCTGATCACCATAGTACCTCCACCGATTAAAGAAGAAAAAACTCCCGGCTGGTTACTGTTCCTGGGAGCACTGGTAGGCATTATGGCCATTGCAGGTGGAGTAGCCTTCTTCATCAAAAACAGGCAGCTTAAGCAGGCAGTTGAAGAATTGAAGCCTGAGGAAACACTTGATGAAGAGCAGGAAGAAAAACCTCAAGAGGAAGCTGTAGAATCCAAAACGGAACCGGATAATGAGCAAGGCGATGACGACGATGACCAAGATACCAAACGCTTCGATCCACTGGACGAACTTACCAGAAACCTAGAAGCTACCGAGGTCGCCCAAAAACGTGAGCCCAAGCTGGCCGCAGAATCCAAGGAACTCAACACCGTCATCGATCA
>CAYTHG010000292.1:0-5389 GCA_964437525.1 uncultured Myxococcales bacterium
AACTGACAGTAAAAAAAGAATCGCCTCAAAGATTTTGATTGTTCTGGTTTTCTCGGCTTTGTCGTTATTGACCTGGAACGCCAGCTTTAACGGGGGATTGTGGGCAGATGACCCGCTTTTCCTCCTCTTCGCCAGAGAAGCGCCGCTCTTGGGACTCCTTAACATATGGATTTTAAAGCTCGAATTCGCTCGTGATTACTGGATGCAGTTTATCGCCTTTACCCAGGGAGTCGATCTTGAGAGCGCCGGTGGGCTGGCCATGTACTGGCGTCCCGTCACTAACTTGATAACCGCTTTGGATACTCGTATCTGGGGCAACCAGCACTGGGGATATCACCTCACCAATCTGGCGGTTCACACAGCTTCGGCCATACTCTTCTGGCGTGTACTGCAAAAGCTCGGCCTGCGCCGCCGGTGGGCTTTATTCAGCGCTCTGGTGTGGCTGGTGTTGCCATCACATACTTTCACCATCTCTTGGATTTCCGCCCGGCACGATTTGTTCGCAGCGTTTTTTGCGCTTTTATGCATAAATTCTTATCTCAATTGGCACAAACACCCCGAACGTAAACGCCATATCTGGCTGGGAGCGCTTTTTTATCTTCTGGCTCTGGGTTCCAAAGCCACCGTCATTTTCATTCCCCTTCTGATACCTCTGCACACCTTTTTGTTCGGGCGACATCTGCAAAACTCAGCCCATGAAAATCTTGCCCGCAGGCACAGTTTGAAAAAAACATTCCTGTACTGGTTTGTTCCTTTGGCGGCAATCGGGTCTGCAATGTTCTTGATTAAAACCAACTGGCCCTTGCCGGAGGGTGCTTTCAGGATTACCAGTCGCTACTTTCTGAACATGACGGACGGCAATCCGCTTTTGATGTTCACTCTTCCCTTGCAGTATTTTTTTCAGGTAATGTTCGGGCTTCCGCCTCTAAGTTTCAATGCCATACCCTGGCCGACTTTCATTATCCCTTGTTGCATGATTTTATGGACGCTTTTGGCTTTCCTGCTTTTCCATTTCAGACACAATAAAATCTTCGTTTTAGGGGTCGCCTGGTTCCTGCTTGCTTTGCTGCCTTTGATGTACGTACCCATCGGCAGTCATTATATCTACTGTGCCAGCTTCGGTGTGGTTACAGCCTTTGCCGGGATTCTGCAAAATGTCCTGCCCGCGCCTGAAAAATGGAAAAACTGGCTGGCTGCTGCTGTGGCGCTGTACATGATAGTTTTCTGGTGCTCAGCCGCCAGCTTGACGACGGCCTGGTATACGCTGGTTCCAAAGACCACTGATAATCTTTTCAAAAACCTGAAGGCCGAAATGCCGGAGCTTGTAAACGAGCATGGCGAACCTTATCGCAAGGTCTACATCCTTAACGCATGGTCGCAGATTCACCATTTAGGATACCTGTTCCGTTTCAATTACAAAGTGCTTAAAACACCTGTCAGGATATTGACCCTTGATCCTGGATACTTTCCCCACGATCTAGATCTGAGCTACGATCCGCGCTTGGCGATATTGCATCCCTGGATTTCTCCCTACACTTCCAAATCCAATGTTTTCTACAAACGAATCGATGAACACACTCTGGATGTCAGTATCAAAGACGGCGCTTTTCTCCAGACCGGTATGGAGAAGAAAATTCTTTTAGAAGACAGAAAACTTGAGGCTTTCAGAACTTACAGACTTGATGGCGGGCTTGAGAAAGCCGATGGGTTTACCGCCAAAATAACCGAAATGGATTCGTCCGGCAGGCCGACAAAGTTCCGCTTTAGATTCCAGCACGAACTTGACGATGAACATACTCTTTATCTGCTTGAGCAAGGCTCGCGCTTTATGAAGCTGGATTTCTCGAAGATTAAAGCGCGACAAGACGTAACTTCTCAATAAATCCGGGCAAAGCCATGAACCGTCATTCTGAGCGTAGCGAAAAATCTGTTATCTTCAACCAGTTGGAGATCCTTCACTTCGTTCAGGATGACAGCTCCGCTTTAATTGCCGGGTTAACAATCAAAATTTTCAACAGCAAGTTGGAGTTTGTTTGCATTGATAAAAAATAGAGATAAACTTCTGAGTCTGTAAATCTCTTTTGTGTGCCAATGAATACTTTCTACCTGCTTCAAACCTTCGCTATTGCTTTCGCCCTGGCAGTCGATGCCTTTGCCGTCTGTCTCACCACCGCCTGCTGCCGCCCTGCATTGCCGCGCGCCGCTGCCTTGCGAATGGCTTTCGCCTTCGGAGTATTTCAGGCAGGCATGACCATCATCGGCTGGCTGGCCGGGTCTACTTTCAAGAATGCCATAGAAAGCTTCGATCACTGGGTGGCCTTCGGACTGCTGGCTTTTGTCGCTTTGGGAATGCTTAAAGAAGCATCCAAGCCTGTCTCCTGCGAAGAAGACTGCAAAGACTCCAGCCGGGGATTGGAATTGCTGATACTGGCAGTTGCCACCAGCATCGACGCCCTGGCTGTCGGCCTGAGTTTTTCGCTTCTGGGAAAAGCCGTGCTGTTCCCATCCCTGATAATCGGCATTGTCGCCGCGCTCTGCTCCCTTCTGGGAATCGCCTTAGGCAAGAGCATAGGATTGAAATTCAAACTAGGTTCCAAAGCCGAGATCTTCGGCGCTTTGGTACTGCTTGCCATAGGTTTTCAGATATTGATAGAACACGGCGTCTTCGGCTGGCTTTGATCGTCACTTACAAAATGTCGCCTTCCACGCCGTGGGCCGTGGGCGGGTGGGTGGAGAACGGCGCGAGATTTGCTTGAGCGTAAGCGAAGTGCAAAGCGAGTGCCGTTCGGAGGCCCACGGCGTGGAAGCTTGAGGTGAACCCTTCTTCAAAATCCTGCACATTTTGGAAAACATCTCCCGTAGGTCGGCTAAATTTTTTAGCCGACAATTCCCCACACTTTGTAATGTAAGAAACAACAGAATGTAGGGGCGCAATTTATTGCGCCCGATAATAGTGCGGGCAAGGGCGCGATGAATCGCGCCCCTACAGCGCAATTCTACTCACCTTCAGCTGATGATTTATACCCGTAGCGAACGGAGCCCCCTCCCCGCCGGGAAATTACCTGCGAACCCAAAAACGGCGGCGCCCCCACTGCCTTCTGGCTTGCCGATCCGCTGGAGGATTACGAAGCCGGTATGGAGGATAGAGGAGTTTTTCACGCTGCCATAATAATTGTGGAGTAAAACCGCCTTAAGGATTCTTCGCTTTTACCTCAGCATTCTCGGGAAACAATAAGGGTAACAAACTGGAGACAGGTCGAACAATTGGCCTTGAAGCGTTCTTTTGTCCGTGGTATAAATGAAGCTATGAACAAGTTGGATAAAACACAGAAGTTGAGATACCTGCCGCGTGGAATCGTTGAGAACGAAGAGGGACTGGTGGCTGGCATGTGGATCAGGGGCAAGAAAGACAAACGCGAGGTCTTTCTTTTGGACAAACCCGTCAAGCGTACAAAATCCGCATACCGCATTGTTCACAAGAGCGTGAGCATAGATGGGGAGTTGCGCCACGACGTTCCCGTCAAGGAGTACATATCCGTAAACGCCGTCAATCATTGGGGCAAATATTCGGATAACAAGCAGAAGACTTGAGCTTTTAAAGTCTTTGCTGCTCAGTTCATCATGGCAGGCATCACGAAAGCAAGCGCCGCTAAATAAAGTGCAAAGGCCCACATGGTGGATTCTACCGCCAGTTTGGGCCTTTTTTTCAGGCTCAAAAGCAGCACGGCGGGCAGGGGCATCAGCGCAAAGAGCAGCATGGCATGCCAAAAATTGTGACCGCTTACAAGCATCCAGACCGGAGGCACCACAAACATGGCCGACATAAACAGCGATACCGCCAGATGGATGTGCTTCAGCTTGCGGCCTTTTTTAAGGTTGCGCGTATAGATGGTGCCGACTTTGTCGCGCCAGTCTTCGTCTATGTCTTTGTAGTCCTTGAACATTGAGCCACCGGAAAAGCCGCCGAAGACCAGAAGCGTCATAATCGGCGCCCACAGACCTTCGGGCAGCGGGCCGTTGACATAAAGCCCGAACAAAAAGAAGACCGCGCCCGAGATGCCCTCGGTTTTGTAATTCATGCAGAAAAAGCGTTTGAAGCGCAACTGCGGCATGTGGTAGGCGGCGGTGATAGTGAAAAACAGCAGCAGCAGCACGAAGGCGTTGGGATAAAAGAACATAACCCATAAAAGCAGGAAAAACTGCATTCCAATGGCGAAGACGAGATTGTTGCTGTCCACTTGTCGAGCTTCTTCTGTGCCGCTGGCGTCCTGGTGACGGTCGAAATAATCGTTGACGATAATAACCAGCAGGAACATCCAGAGTGCCGCCAGTCCCAGAATGATGGTGAAAAACCAGTCGCCTCCGGCCAGACGCGAACCCAGCATGGTGACAATGGCCCAGGGCAGAGCGTGATTAATGCGCTTTAGCGATGGCCACATGCTCTTGAAATTGAAAATAGAGTAAATCAGGAAACTTCCCAGTAAGCCGACGAAACTCATCACGTTTGCGAAAAGCCGCAATTCAAATTCCATGAATAGCTTGACAAACTCATGCCAGCCCCAGGCGAATATCTGCATCGACATCCAGGCCAGGAGAAAACCTAAAAGGGTGCGCCACAGGCTGCGTTTCCACCAGTGCAGGTAAACCACAAAATTAGCCAGCACCAGCCAGACCGTGAAAGTCTCTCCCAAAAAAAGATTTTTGGAGATGAAAAAAGGCGAGAATTCACGGATGTAGTAATACGAGCGCCCGTCCTGCGCTCCTATCAAAAGATCCAGTACCGGCGGTATCCAGGCTAAAACCATGCCGACCGCCACCGGCCCGGCGGCTTTTTTAAAGCCTTCTCCGCTGGCGATGGCCAAAGAGCCCGTCATCATTATTTGCAATACCAGGTAGCTGACGATCACATGCAGGACAAAAAAATCCATGTTGGCGCTAAGATGGTGCATCACGTCTTCTTCCAGAACACGCACGCAGCCTATGATTATCGGCACCAATAAAAGCAGGTAAGCCGAATATGGAATTCTCAATATCTTTTGAAAGAAGCCGTCTATAATCCGGAAAATGCCCATTATCGGTATCCTTCACAAAATAAAGTCGTCTTTATGTCACATGTCTCCAAGATAAAGCAGAGATTGCCAAGCTCCAAGCAATACTTGCGAATGATCGCTGTCATATAGAGGTAATGACAAATGGCTAATGGCGAAGTACCCAATGGCAGAGGTCGGTCGGGGTAATTCCTGCCCCGACAAGAATCAGGAATTGTCGGGCGAGGAATCACCCGACCTTGGTGTTTGCACGTTTTTTGTTAGTGCTGGATTTTTGAAAAGGGTCCGTTGCCAAGCTTTCAAGTGTCGCGGGTTCCCAATCGGCACGGCATTTGCGAATT
>CAYTHG010000293.1:0-5383 GCA_964437525.1 uncultured Myxococcales bacterium
TCCGATGACGACGGACAGCGCATTAAAGACGATACCGCGCCCGGTGGTGGTCAAAGTGACCCTGACAGCTTCGGTCGGAACAAGTCCATTTTTTCGTTCCTCTTGATAACGCCATAAAAAGTGAATCGTGTAATCCACTCCCACGCCTATCATCAATGAAGACAGCATGGCCGTTGCGATATTCAATTCTATATGCAGGTAGCCCATCAAGCCGAACAAAAGCCCCATTGCCAGCGCGAGGGGCAGGGTGGCTAAGAAGCCCGCCACGAAAGAACGGAACAGCAAGCCGACCAGGATGCCCACCAGCAGCAAGGACAGGAGCAAGCTGTATACCTGACCCTGAATGACTTTTTGCACAAGGTCTGAAAAAAGATCCACAAAGCCGCCGACGATGGTAAAGGGCGAGTCCGGGTTGTCTGCGATGTATTTTCTTGTGTATTGGGCCATCTCTGACATTGAGGATGTATTGCTCTCGTTGATGCGGGCAGTGATCTGCGCATGTTCGTAGGGGAAATCAACCAGCCTGTCGAAGTCGTCCGGGTCGCCGCTCATGGAGTAAAGCAGGAAATACTGAGCGATGGTGTCGCGTTTGTCGGGTATTTTGTTGAAGCTTTTGTCTCCGTCGTGCATGACTTCGTTCATGTCTCTGACCACTTCGGAAATGGATGCAGTTACATCGACTTTAGGATGGGCTTCCAGATGCTTCTGGAGCTTGTCGATTTCTTTCATTACTTTCGGGTCTTTGAAGTCGCCCTCGGCAACGATTGAAAGGGCTACCGAGCCTCCGAAATTGTCATTGACGACCTTTGAAGCTTGTGCAAGCGGAGCATCTGCGGCGTAATAGTTGTCGGGATTGGTATCTACTACAAGGAAGTTGATGCCGGAAGATACAATCGCCACGACAATCAATATGGTAACAAGGATGGCTTTGGGTTTTTGGGATACGCCGACTGCCGTTCTGCGCAGCATTCGATCAAGCAGTGTCAGCTTCGTTTCGTCTCTATGATCCAGAACCGGCTTGGCCTTGGGCAGGACTCGTAAAACCGCAGGAATGAAGAGTAGGCTGCCTGCCAGAGCGAAAGCAACGCCGACCGATGCCAGAATGCCCATTTGCTCGGCTGGGATGATGATATGAGTCAACAGGCACATCATACCGGCGATGGTTGTGATGCCTGTGGCCAGAACGGGCTTGCCGATTGCCAGTATGCCTTTTCTGGCCAGGCTTGCGCTTGAGATATCGCTTCCGGGGATATTGTCTTCCTGATAGCGCGCCAGCATATGAATTCCGTAGTCGTTGGCCACAGCTATCAGTATCACCGGCAGAATGCTGGTTATCATCTGAATCTTCCAGCCCAGCAACGGAATCAGACCCATACTGACGATGATTGCCATGACTGTCACGACAAAGGGCAGCAGCACGCCTCGCAACTGACGGAAGGCGAAGAACAGGAAAATCAGCATTATCAAAAGGCCGAAGGGCATGAACTTTTTAAGGTCGCCGCGAATGTCCTGACTGACGTTCATTCTGGTGAAAGGCATTCCGGCAATGGTGATTTTTTCATCGCCGGGATATTTTTCCAGAAGGCGGTCTATTTGGGCCAGAACTTTATCGTCTGTGGCTTTCATATTCAAAAAGCCCATAACAGCGGTGTGCTTGAAATCGCTGGAGATTACTTTCTTGTATACCAAGTCGTTGTCTGCCAACTCACGTCTGAGCTTTTCTCTCTGCTTTTCCGTTTTAGGAATGCGTTTGACAGCGGGATCTACAATCATCTGTCCATCTTCTCCTTTGATGTCCTTCAAAGTAAAGATGCTCATAATCTTGTCGAAGTCTTTGACTCTCTCCATCTCTTTCGAGAACTTCTTGACGCGCTTGAGTGTCTTGGCGTCGAGTACGTCGTCGGAAGAGAAAATCACCATGGCAATATCGGTGCCGCCGAATATGTCCTCTATTTTGTCTATGTTCAGACGGGCTTGTATATCTGTCGGAAGTTGGTTTTTGATGCTTGGATCAATTTCCGCTTTGGATACCTGTGAACCGAAGGCCGCTGTTATCAGGAGAAAGACGACAATGTATACCCAGGGATATTTGACGACGGAATCTGCAATCTTATTTATCATTTTATTTTTCGCCTTCTTTATTTGGCAGGAATTTGTGATCTCTAACGCCGTTTAAATAAACATGGACAATGGTCTTGGATAAATCTTCATAGAAAGCATCGTCGGTAGTCACGCCGAACAATTTCTCGATTACCGGCTGGTGCAGAAAATGAAAGATAACCATGCCAGCAAGGGCAGGGCCGAGGATCTCTTTTCTGAGCGGAAGGGAGGATTCTTTTTCTGCTATGGGAATCATTTGCGGGAGTATTGTTCCAAGGACATCTGTGAGTTGGTTCGCTTTGAAATCGGCTATCTCAGGGATTTCTATGGGCAGTTCGGTCATCGTTACACGAACTTGATCCCGGTTTTCACGGCATAGCTTGACGAGTTTAGGAACAAACGAACCGATTACGTCTTCCAGCGTTTGGGGAGGGTGGTCTTGATTGAACATTTCATCAAGCATGATTTTGTAATTGGAGAAAAAATCCATGATGATTGCTTTGAGCAAGCCCGCTTTGGAATCAAAATAGTAATTTATCATTGCCAGATTGACATCCGCTTCTCTGGCGATTTCGCGCACGCCGGTTGCCGCATAGCCTTTGCGGGCAAACAGGCTGGTTGCAGTTTTCAGTATATGTATTTTCTGGCTTCCGCCTTTTTCGGTTGGTCCGGTCATTTTGATTGTCTCCACTCTCTAAAAATACATTATCGCTTCCACGTAACCGGCGCTCTGCATCTCGTCTATGCTTCCGTAAAAGCTGTCGTCCGGTCCCATGAATATTTCGCCGCCGACCAGAAATGAAAATCCGTCGCTGATATCGTAGGTCAGCTTGGGGCGCAGCATCCATTCCAGGGTGCTGATGTTGAGCAATCCTACCGCCTCAAGCTTCAATGTTTCGTGCAGGAATTTGCCTTCGAGTCTCAAGGATACCGAGTGTTGCACTTCCTCGGTCTGTCCTGCAATCATGCTGTTTTTGGGGGCTATGATGCCTTTGTCTATCGTGTTTTCGGGACTGGCGGCAAAGGACATAATTAAAGCCTGCGGTACTTGAGTTGAGTCCGTCGGGATTTCCAAGGTTTCCCGCTTTTGCCAGTCAAAAACGTATTTCCCTATGTATTGCAAAATAAATGAAGCATTGCCGTTTGCAAACTCGCGGTCTATGCCGAGAACGTATTGGATATCCTGTTCGGGAACATACGAATTGCTGGAGTTTTCCCAGGGGCGCTTGTAAGCGGCCTCTCCGCGAAGCCCGAACCAGTCTTTTACCGATGCGGAGAAGTCGAAGCCTATTACCTGATGTCTGTAAGCAGTAAGGGCCACACCGACGGTAGGAGGAAATCCATTGCTCAGGTCAACTTCTTTCAATAGTAGAGCAGGAGTGTTCGAGTGTCCGTACAGGTAGGAGAGGGACATATCAAAGGACGGGGTTTCGAGGTGTAATCTAGCTGCCATCGTACCGTTTTTTAAGTTTGTATCGGGATATACAGCCTCGCGCATAACAATGTTTTCAGAGAGGGGAAAATCGGGCAACTTCGATTCCCTGAAAAACGGCATCCAGACTGCCTCGATTCGCACAGGGTCCAGGTTGAGGAAAGTACGCAGTCCGAAATTAGCGATTCTGCGGTCATCCTCGTTGGGAGAGCGGGAAGATGAGTCTTTGGGAGTCAGGTTGTCGGTGGGATTGAAACCGTCGGCGCGGCCCCAGACGACAATTTGATGTCCAAGCCTGAAATCGAATGGACCGGCATATATATTCAAATAAGCTTCCCGCAGATCGGGAACGAACTTCATTTCTCCGCTTTCATATCCTGAGCGAAATCTAAGCTCTCCATATGCGTCGCCGTATGGGTTTTTACGCACGCGAAGCTTCAAAGCAGCTTCACCGAATCCGGATTTGACTTCGGCGGCTTCTTCATCCGGCATTTTACCAACATAAAGATCACCGCGCAGGTAGCCGTTAAGCTCAAAATTGAAGCCACCGGCACTGGCTGCAAATCCGCTGGATGACGAAGGGGCATCTGCTTCTTCTCCGCTCTCAGTATCAATTTTGCTTGTCTCTTCATCTCCTGAGAGCGCGTCTTCAAAAAGACCGGCATGGACAAGATTGGGAATAAACATGATAGACATCAGTAAAAGACAGCAAAGGTTTTTCATTTCACGCTCCATATGTTGTCCCAAAGACCAAAACAATCAAACGCATGTTTAGAATTAACAATCAAACGAACGTTTGTCAATGTATATATTAATCATTCGTTTATTTAATTGGGGCGCGTATTAAATCAATCAAATCTGCGCTTTTCTTGATTTCTAGTTGGCATTAAGAATCAAAATCTAATATCTTTCCAGCGTTATCATGGTCGAAAAATATTTGAATCGAGGGTATTAGGGTATGTTTAAGCGCTTACTATTGATGGGGTTGTTTTCACTGGGCATTCTCGCTTCCGAGATAGCGCTTACAAGAATTTTCAGCGTGATCTTCTGGTATCACTTCGGTTTCCTAATTATCTCTACCTCACTTCTTGGCTTCGGCATGGCCGGAGTGCTTTTGAGGCTTTTCAAAAACGAGATTGCAAAACGTGATCCTGAAATGCTTGTGGTCTATGGTGTCTCGACAAGTGGGCTTCTACTTGCCGCATCATTATCACTGATCGCCCACCACCACTTTTCTCCATTGTCTGTTTCATCCAGCATGACGGAAATGTCCAAGCTGGTGATTGCTTCGCTTGTGTTGCTGCCACCATTTGTGGTTATGGGCGGAACCGTGATTTTCATGTTGCAGCAGTGGTCTAAAAACGTCGGAAAGCTTTATGCCGCCAACCTGATAGGCTCGGGCATCGGCTGTATGGTGGTTTTGCTATTGATGGACGCTGCCGGTGGGCTCATTGCCTATATAGCCATTGCCGCCTTTATGCCTTTTATCGCGGCCTTGTTTGTTTTCAAGCGCAGCAAGCTTGCCTTTGGCGTCAATCTTGCTCTGGCTCTGATTATATGCTCGTCTCTTATTGCTCCATACAAAGTCTTTCCCGTCGAGCAGCCTGAAGGCAAGGTGGCAGGATGGGCCAAGGACAAGGAGCTGGTATACAGCGATTGGACCAGCCTTTCCAAAGTTGATATTTTCAAGGAAGATACCTTCCACAAAATGGGTTTCGGACTTTGGGGGCTGTCTCTTAAAAATGAATATCCTCTACCCTAAAGACTTGGCGTCGTAATCGACTATTGTGCCTATACGACCATCATCAAGCATAAAGAAGAACGCGGATACTACGACTGGTACATGTACAT
>CAYTHG010000294.1:0-5350 GCA_964437525.1 uncultured Myxococcales bacterium
GGCGACAGTCTGGCCGAAACCGCCGATTCCGACAGCCGCAAGTTGGGAGAAGCTTACTTAGAAGGTATCAACGCTTTTATCGCTGAAGGCAAACTGCCCTTGGAGTTTCGCCTGCTGGACTTTGAGCCGGAGACTTGGACGCTCGGTAACCTGATGGCCATAGCGCGCCTCAACGGTTGGGGCTTGTCGTTGAACATGCAGCACGAGTTGATCCGCTATTTGTTGAAGATAGAATTAGGCGAAGAGGTACAGCAAGAAACCTTCCCGCTGATCGACCATCCTGGCCCCTATATTATTTCCCGCGCCGACAAAGATTATCGCAAGCTGTGGACAAAAGACGAGCAGGGCAGGGTGACTTGGCATGATGCGGTAAAAGACAAGCCGACAGAAGATGTTCCGATTGGACGAGACAAGGCGAATGACATTAAAGACGGTGACGATGATGTGGATTATAGCAAGCAGGGTGTATTGTTGAATGAAGAATGGGGCGAGGCGGCCAAAGCGATTCTGGCTTCTTATGCCAAAGCGCTGGATTCTGCAAAATACGTATTCCCGCCGGATGCTTCCAACAACTGGGTCATATCCGGCAAGCGTTCCAAGAGCGGCAAGCCCATACTTGCAAACGATCCTCACCTGATGCACATGGCGCCATCCACATTTTACGCCATGCACCTGACGGCTCCCGGCTTGGACGTAATCGGCGTGACGTTGCCGGGTACGCCTATTGTGATTTTAGGCCACAACAGGCATGTCGGCTGGGCGCTGACGACCACCTTTGCGGACACGCAGGATGTCTATCTTGAAAAGCTCAATCCCGAGAACCCAGATGAATACCTTACGCCTCAGGGTTATAAGCGCTTCCATATTTTGAAAGACGTTATCAAGGAAAAGCTTGAAGACGGCTCATATAAAGAACATGCGCTTGATATCCGCTACACCGGACACGGCGTGGTCTTAAACGATGCCGTTCCCGATTTGTCTAAGAAGATGCAGCCCATTACCTTGAGAACTACCATGGATGAGATGTCCGCAGGGGATTTGGCTTCCATGATGATGGTGGCTCGGGCAAATGATCTGGATGAGTTCAAAAGGGCGCTTGATACCTGGAGCGTGCCTATACAGAACTGGGTGGCGGCAGACGACCTTGGGCATATCGGTTACTACCCGGTTGGCCTGCTTCCGCGCAGGACGGGCTGGGACGGCAGTGAGCCGATTGAGGGCTGGAGTGGAAAATACGAATGGGACGGTTTTGTGGATTATGAAAACCTGCCGCAACTCTGGGATCCGCCCTCAGGCAGAATCGTTACAGCCAACAACAAGGTACTGCCGCCCGAGGATTACCCCTATCCGTTTTCTTCTGATTGTATGCCGGGCTATCGTTCCGAAAGAATTACCGAGCTTTTGGATTCGCAGCCAAAATTCGATGCGGATGAAATCCAGCGAATGCAGATGGACGTGCATGTCAAGCAGGCCGAGCGGCTTTTGCCGAGCCTTTTGCAATCCTTGAAATCTGCTAATTTAAACGAAGCGGAAAAAACTGCTTTTAGCGCCCTTGAAGCTTGGGATCTGCAGGCGTCCGAAGACAGCATCGGTGCTTCCCTGTTTTTTGCGAGCTATCGCGAGATGTGGGAATTGACTTTAAGAGATGATCTCTCAAAAGAAGTTTATGACTTGTTGGCGACGGTCCAGTTTGCTTACGGATTTTTCGACAGACTATGGGCGGATGTGCCGAAGGCGCGTATGTTCGATCTCAAAGAAACCGAAAAAATCGAAACCCGCAACGAGATTTTGGTGCTGGCATTCAAGCAGGCGGTGTCCAAGATTACCGCCAATTACGGCGAGGATCTCAACTTGTGGCAGTGGGGCAAGTTGCACAGCATTACATTCGAGCATCCCTTCGGCGCGGTCGAAAAACTGCGCAGCACCTTTAATCTCGGGCCCGAATCGGTGCCGGGCTTCAGGGGGACGGTCTGGGTGACAGGCGGTCACTGGAGCAGTGAAGGCTATCGCTTCCCGACGCAGTTCGGCCCGGTCTTCAGGCACGTTGTCGATATGGCAAATGTCGCAGACAGCGGCTTTGTCGTGGATATGGGGCAATCCGGCTGGCCGGGGACGGCTCATTACGCAAACGGATTCGATGACTGGCGTAACGGCAGGCTCTGGCCTGTTTCCATGAATGAAGACAAATATGCCCAAGGACAATTGGGAACGCTGACGCTTGCGCCTTCAAGTTCCAGATAAATACCGTATTGCGAGTTTCCGCTACTCCCTATCCGCGCAGCACCTGAAGCCTACGTATATGGAATGCAGGCGGAAGTGGTCTTCGTTGCGCCACCAGCAGGGCATACCGCGACCTCCCATCAGGGTTGCGCCTGCGTAGTCGGGCGGGGTTTCGTCCGGGAAGCGCAGGGCGTCGTGGGAGTACCAGTCCGAGACGATTTCCTCGACGCGGTTCATTCCCTGTACGCCGAAGTCCGATGGGTCGGGCAAGTGTTCTTCTGCGTCTTCAGTGGCTATGCCGTAGCGCATGCCGCCGGGGAAGGGATCGTCGTCGAATCCGCGACAGGCGGCTTCCCATTCGGTGGCGCTGCACAGGCGCTTGCTTTGGGCTTCGCAGTAGGCGATTGCTCCCTCGCGTGTGGCAAAATCAAGCGGCTTTTTGGGTGCCTGCACGGTGATATTGCCATCAAGTTCTATTTTGATGCCGTACCTGGAGTATATGGTCGTGATTCTGGTGTCGAAGGGGAAGAACTTGCCGCGTTCTTCCTCCGGCTGTGTCGAGATGAAGTCGGCGTATTTCTCGCGGGTCACGGTCTCAAGGTCGATTTCAAAGGCTTCGAGTGTGACTTTGCGCGTGGGCAGCATTCCGGCATAAGGCGGGATGGAGTCTTCGATCACGCGGTTTCCGCCGATGCAGAAATCTCCACCGGGCACGCGGCACATTTCCTGGCAGTAGGCCTGCTCGGTCTGGTTGGAGGACTGGCAGGAGCCGTAGAATTTCTCTTCGTCGAAGGTGTTTTCTGTGATGAAACTGACCGGCAGATCCGGGCGTTCGCCGTCTATGCAGGGTACGCGCACGCGGGTTCCGTACTCGGCAATCAGGCCATGTGTACCCACGAAAAACGTGCTGTGCTCGTCCAGGCGCGCAGCGGCAAGGGGGGCGCAGTCGGGTTTGCCTACGGCGAACAACTGATTGTAATCGAAAACTCTCGAGAACTGTTCGTAATCGCCGTTGTCGTCTTTTCTGACCACATCCAGCCATGTCATGGCATTCCCTGCGGTAAAGTCATCAGGGCTGAGTATTCCTATCCGGCAGACCCCTGTGCCGCAGGATACCAGAATGCTGGTGCGTAAGCTAAGTCCCAAATTATACTCAGGCATTTTTGCCGGATATATTACTGGGAATTTCCCCGCCGTTCTCAGCCAGGTTCCATCGTCTTTCATCAGCCAGATGCCGTCGTTGCGCCCCAGCCATAAACGGTCTTCATCGTCTGAAACAAGGTGTATCTCGCAGTAGTCGAAAATACATTTGACTCCAGGGTTTTCTACAAGGTAATTTTCGTGACAAAGATACTCGAAATCGCCGCCGTCGAAGTCTTCGGGATAGGGCGGAATGCTGACATTCTCTAAGAGGTTGCTTTTTACACGATAGAGATTGGGGCCGTCGGTGACGTAGAGTTCGCCTTTGTACATGACGCCTTTTCTGAGGTTGATGTCCCCGGCCAGAGAGTGTGTGTCGAGCATACCATCGTGGAAATCCAGCCACGTGCTGTCTTCGGCCAATATATAAAAACTGTTCTCGCCGTAAGGCACGAGCGAGTTGAAGTGCATGTCTTTAGTGTCTTCGAACTCGAAACTTTCGATGCCTTCGTCTTCGTTCATGCGCCAGAATTTGTTTTCACCAAGTGCCCAGAGTGTGTCGCCGTCGTGCGTGTAGAGATCGCGCACATCGAATCTTTTGCTGGTCCACCTGTACCAGTCCGTGCCGTCGAAATGCAGGATTTGGCAGGAATAATCGTCTTCATCTTCGTGACCGCGAAAAAGGATTTCCCTGTTGCCTGCCGCGAAGCCCTTGCCGTTTGCGCCGAAAGCTATGCTTGTCAGAACCGGGAGATCGATGCCCTCTCTATTGGAAAACAGTTCCTTGCTAAGTTTTTTCCATGATTGTCCCGAGTCTTTGGAATACATTAGCAGAGAACCGAGTTTACTGTAGCCCCCGGCAAAGAGATTGCCGTTGTCCTTGTCGTAACGAAGTCCCCACAGGGAATGTTTTTCGTAATCCAGGTCGGGGATCTGGTAAATAGTTTCGATCTTTTTGTCGGCGTCTATTTTGAAAATGGAATTGAAAGAAGAAACGAATAGATTTTCTCCGTCACTGGCCAGCCAGTGCGAAACGTCTGTAACTATGCCTATCGGCTCCAGTTTCTCATCCTTGATGTACGTAAAACATTTTTCTCCGTCCCAGGCCATGAGCTTGCCCGGCACTCCCGGCAGTATCAATAGGTCTTTGTGTTGTTCAGGTATTCCCAGTGCCCAAAAAGCGTCGTTCCCATCCGAATCGGGTCTGTCGGGCAACTCGAAACTACAGACCAGTTTGAAATCCTCGTTTTCCTGCATTTTAAAGAGGCCACCCATAAACTTGCTATTGGATTTTGCGAAATGCGAGTCTATTATGAGCTTGCGATACATGTAGGCTTCGCCTTTGTATTCCCCCATGAATCCGTTGGTTTCAGTATAATAGTCGTCTATCTGACAGATTTTTTTGTAGAAAGCAGTCATTCCATAGGGTGCATTGGCGTCGTAATGCCTGATTGTGGATCTGCCGTCTTTGTAGCGTATAAACACGTCGCATAAGCCTGCGCCCACAATGCGTTCGTTAAGTCTGTCGTAAACCAAATTGTTGGGGCTTGAATTGACCATTTCGGTGACGGTCTGCCAGGGATGTTCGCCGGTGGCTGTAGACCAGATACCGCCGGACTCATTGCCGACCCAGGCCTGCCCCCAGGCCTCGACGAAGGGAGTCAGCCAGCAACCTCTCATGTGCACGTTATGGGAATTGTCAGTGGCTGGAATGATGGAAGGCCACATGCGCGGCAGCCCGATACCACTGGCGTTAAGCCACAATTGTCCGTTTATTGTACCCATAGGTAAAGAGTGTTCATTAATAGGAAACGGATTCAGCATGGAAAGCACCGAATAAGGCGCATCGTGCAGGGCGACTTCGGGGTTTTTGCAAGCGATGTTGGGATTTTCATTGAAAAGAGGCGCTTCGATTTCCGAGTCATTTTCAATATTCTCGGATGCTTCTTCTTCGGTGTCGGCATCGCCTGAAAGCTCGGAGGACGATTCT